>NZ_JBEXIJ010000050.1:0-34407 GCF_040608495.1 Micromonospora sp. NPDC005174
GGGGGGGGGCGCGGGGGGGGGGGGGCGGTGGGGCGGCGGGCGGGGTCGGGCGTCGGCAGGGGGCGGGCCCACGCCACGAAAGACGACCGCGCCGTCGGCCGCGGAGGGGGGAGGGGGGGCGGGGGCGGGAGGGCGGGCGGGAGGGGGCGGGGTTAGGGGGTTTTTAGGTGGGGGCGTAGGGCTGCCACTATGGGGGCGTCGGCTGGGAGCCAGGTCACCGAGTCCAGCTCGTCGACGGTCAGCCAGCGCAGCGCCCGGTGCTCCAGCGCCTGCGGCTCGTCCCCGTGCAGCAGGCGGGCGGCGTACACCTTGAGCACCGAGCGGCCGTGGGCCATCCGGACGTTGCGGCCGACCCGACCGCCGATCTCGACGCGTACGGCCAGTTCCTCGGCGCACTCCCGGATCAGGGCCTCGGCCTCGCCCTCCCCCGGCTCGACCTTTCCACCGGGGAACTCCCACATGCCGGCCACCTCCGGCGGAGCGGAGCGTGCGCAGGCGAGCACGCGTCCGTCCCGGATGATCGCCGCTCCCACGATCACTTTCAGGTCCCGTCGTTGGGCCTGCCCGCCACCATTAGCCCGTTCGGTCTGCACGGGCGTCCAGGGTGCCAGATCAATCGGCGGTTTGGGTACCGACACCGTCCGCTAGGTCAATAGAACACGGAAGTGTGGGCGTGGACACCCCCAGCGAGCGACGACAGACTAGGAGGCACCGACAAGACACGGGATGGCGACGATTTGGCCACAAGCCGGCAACGGCGCTTGGGGGGTGCGGTGATGCGCGTGCTGTTCAGCAGCAGAGCGAAGCACGACTACCTTTCCGACGCGTTGACCTTGCTAACTGGTTGGACGCGGGAAGGTGAACAGATCCGGCGGACGCTGGTGATCGACGATACCCAACACGCGGCCCTGACTGAACGGGTCAAGGTCGTGGCGGACGCTCTGCACCTGCGCCCCGAGATCAGCCGCCGGTCCGACAGCACCCTCATCCGGGTCGGGCACGGCAACGGCGAGCCCCTCACCGAGGGCGAGGTCCTGCTGGCCGCCCGCATCGAGGACGCCTACCGGGCGGTCACCGAGTCCTGACGAGCCACCCGGGCACGGTGGCGCCGGTTTCCTAACCTGGGTCGCATGGCGAACATCGCGTACGACCGCAAGGAGCAGGTCCAGCAGATCGAGAGCGGGCTTCTCGACGGCGAGCAGATCATCGCCGTCTACGACGCCGTCGGCACCGGCACCGGGTTCATCGGGCTGACCGACCGGCGCGTGATCATCCAGGATCGGTCCTTCGTCGGTAAGCGGTATGCGATCACCAGCATCCCGTACTCGAAGATCACCAGCGTGAGCGTGGTCAGCAACAAGTCCTGGGGTGGGTCGTTCTTCTCCACCGGCGCGATCGCGATCCACGTCGGCACCCACACGTACGAGGTGGAGTTCCGCGGCGCGCAGAAGAGCCACCACGTCCACAACGTGATCCTGCACCACATCTCCTGACGACCCTCCCGGCCGTGAGCCCGGCGGGCACGAGTGCCCTGCCGAGTTCACGGCGCTCGGATGTGTCTGATGGGGCGGGCTGTCAGCGAGCAGGGCCGGGGAAATCTCCGTTCACTGCACGAAGATGTTGACAGATGGTCGCATCTCGCCGCAGATGCGCAGAACGTCGTGGATCGGGTGGTTCTCGAACGCCTTCACCAGCGTGGTGTCCAGCACCTGGGTCTGGTGGTCGATCGCCGGGTAGGTGGTCTGGGTGAGCAGGTAGTCGAAGCGCGCCGCCCACTTGCGGGCGCCCAGCCGCGCGGTGGTCGAGCAGTTGTCCACCATGAACGAGACGCCCCGGGCGTACATGTACGCGTTGAGCGAGTCGGTGGCCTCGATCACCGATTCGTTGGCGATCTCCGAGTAGGGGTGGCCCATCTCGATGAACGTGTCGACCTGGCCCATCATGACGCCGCAGTACACGCCAGCGGTGAACGGGTCGAGCGGAACGTCGTCGTCGACACGGTTCTGCCGGGCGACCACGCCGACGCGCCACATGTCGGCCTGGTCGATCTTGCCCATCGGGAACTCGGAGAGGCGTTCTCCGGCCATGATGACGCTGCGGATCTCGTTGCCGGAGGCCACCTCGTCATAGATCTCGCGGGTCAGCTCCAGACCGACCGGGTAGGCCGCGGCGTACGCCTCCGCGAAGACTGCCCTGTCGTCGTCGTCGAGGTTGCGGTACAGCCCGATCAGGCCCTCCTTCGACACGGTCCGCGAGATCGGGCCGGTCACGCTGTCGACCGAGTCGCGGTACGCGTCGGTCTCGCTCCGCCCCTGCGCTCGGAAGCGCCGATAGAGGCTCTCCACGATGCCGTGCACCCCGCCGAGCAGGATGGACCGCTCGCCGGTGAGATCGGACAGGAACTCCGAGCGCAGCGTCGTCTTGAACGTGTACGGCGCGCCGACACCCACCGACCAGCCGATGGCCCGGTCAACGGCGCGCCCACTGGCGTCCTGCTCCACCGCGATGCTCGAGTTGATGCCCGCGCCGTTGGTCTGGCGCCCCTGCAGGTAGAGGGCACGAACCGAGGCGCCCATTCCCTTGGGACACATCGCGATGACGTCGACGCCCTCGGGGAATCTGCCGCCCTGCTGCTCGAGGTAGCCGAGCAGGAAGCCGTGCGACAGGCCAAGGGTGGCGCCGGGCCGCAGGGCCGCAAAGATCTGCTCGTACAGGGCTGCCATCGCGGCGTCGGAGATGAGGAGCAGCACCATGTCGGAGGCGCGGATCACCTCGAACATCTCGCCGAGCGTGCCGTCGGCCTCGCTGAACCCGGCCGCGCGGGCCTTGTCGACCGAGGAAGAGCCGGCCCGGAGGCCGACCACGACCTTCAGGTCACCGCCAGCGAGCGAGTCCCGCAGGTTCTGCGCCTGCGCCGAGGCCTGCGGACCCCAGCCGATGACGC
Organism: Micromonospora sp. NPDC005174; assembly: GCF_040608495.1. Taxonomy (NCBI): domain Bacteria; kingdom Bacillati; phylum Actinomycetota; class Actinomycetes; order Micromonosporales; family Micromonosporaceae; genus Micromonospora; species Micromonospora sp. NPDC005174. Next base: position 2,945 of record NZ_JBEXIJ010000050.1, read on the forward strand.
CGATCTGGTTGATGCCCTCGAATGCGCGCGGTAGCCGGTCGAACAGATGACGCCCGCCGACCACGATGGCCTCGCGGGTGCCGTTCAGGTCGATGTACCTCTTGTCGAAGACGTTCGTGTCGAAGTCGAGTCTGTGCGTGGTCACGTCGATCTGCCCCTGTCGTCGGTCCTTCATCCTCGACACTAAGGCGCGCCGTCTTGCCAGATAGTGGACTTCTTCTACCGCACTGCGAGACGGTGCAGCTAGCGGCCGGACGGTGACCCTCGGTTGCCTCCGTGCTGGCGGATGCAGTTGTGAGCGATATACCTCAGAGTCATATTCATACCTCTGAGGTATATCGCTCACCCGCACATCGACAGGGCGGGAGCCCGGCGGGCGTAAATGCCTTGCCGGGCTCGCGGCGTCTCTGGTGTCCTCGGTCGGTAGCCACGCGAAGGGAGCAGTGCCATGCCCAACACGACGAAGTCCCCCCGACCGAACGTCATCCGACTTGAGGAAACGAGGCTTCGTGAGCAGAACTGCTCTTCCCAGGACGCGCGTCACTGAGCACAACCCCGGAGGCCGCTGATGTCGGTCTTCGACGATCCCGGCCTCTTCGGCCGGCTGTGGTCCGCCGGCTACGACAGCCCGGGCAACCCCGACCCGGCCCCCGCCGTCGACTTCCTGGCGGATCTGGCCGACGGTGGTCCGGTCCTGGAACTGGCGATCGGCACCGGCCGGGTCGCGCTGCCACTGGCCGAGCGCGGCCTCAGCGTGCACGGCATCGAGGCGTCCGAGGAGATGCTGGCGCAGATGCGGGCCAAGCCCGGCGGCGACCAGATCCCCGCGGTCGTCGGTGACATGGCGGACGTGGGCGTGCCAGGCCCGTTCCGCCTGGCGTACCTGGTCTTCAACACGCTGTTCAACCTGGTGGACGCCGAGCGGCAGGCGGACTGCTTCCGCAACGTCGCCCGGGTGTTGTCGCCCGGCGGGGCGTTCGTCATCGAGGCGTTCGTCCCCGACCCGCGCAGCTTCGATGCGGACGAGCAGGTGCAGGTCCGCGAGGTGACCGAGGACTCCGCGACGATCCGACTGCACCGGTACGACCGGCCGGCGCAGCGGTTCATCCGGCAGACCATCACCTTCGACGGCAACGGTGTGCACCTGAAACCGTTCGCCATGCGGTACGCCTGGCCGCACCAGATCGACGAGATGGCGCAGCAGGCGGGGCTGCGGCTCACCGAGCGGTACGCCGACTGGCACCGGCGGCCGTTCACGGCGGACAGCCCGTCACACATCTCCGTCTACCGGGCGGAGTAGCGACGGTCGACTCGGGTTCCGCGCCTCCAGACGTGATCGCGGAACCCGAGTCGATTCCGGTCCCGGCAACCTGACCGCTTCCGCGCTGCGCTGAATCTGCTGACAGCAGTCTCCACTGGTCGTCGGCAGCGATGTCAGATCGACTGTGGTCATGCCACGATTTCCGCGCACCTCGCTGTACTGGCCGGTGGTCACCCATCCTCTGCTGCGGCGCGTACTGCCCGGGCTGGCCGTCTCCGCGCTCGGCGACGGCATGGCGGTGGTCGCGGTGACCTGGCTGGCCATCCAGCTCGCACCGACCGGTCAGCGCGGTCTCTGGATCGCGGTCGCCGTGGCCGCGTACACCCTGCCCAGCGCTGTCGGAACGGTGGTTTTCGGTCGGCTGCTGCGCGGACGCAGTGGTGCCCAACTCGCCGGGTGGGACGCGATCCTGCGGGCCGCCGCGCTCGCCGCGATCCCGATCGCCCACCTGACCGGCACACTGACGATCGGGCTGTACGTCGTCCTGCTCGCCGCGTCCGCCCTCCTGCACTCGTGGGGTTCGGCCGGGCGGTTCACCCTGATCGCCGAACTGCTGCCCCAGCGACACCATCTGCCGGCGAACGCGGTGCTCACCACCATCTCCGGCTTTGCCACCATCGTCGGCCCACCGCTGGCGGGCATCCTCATCGGATGGGTGGGGCCGGTGTGGGTCATCGCCGTCGACGCCGCCACCTTCGCCGTGCTTGCGCTCACCTATCGGCTCGCGCTACCCAGCACCGGGACGATCCATCGGTACGACCGCAGCGCCTCCCGTACCGCAGGGTTCGCGCTCATCCGCCGTCAGCCCGCACTGCTGGGTCTGCTGGTGCTGAGCGTCGCGTTCTTCTTCCTGTTCGGTCCGGTGTACGTCGCCATGCCGCTGCACCTCACCGACGACCTGCGGGCGTCCGCGACGCTGCTCGGCGCGTACTACACCGCCTTCGGCGTCGGCGGCCTCGTCGGCGGTGTGGTGGCCGGGCATCTCCGTCACTGGCCGCTACGGGCAACCACCATCGGCATCGTCATCGGGTTCGGCGTCGCCATGCTGCCCCTCGGCCTGGGCACGCCCGTCGGCGTCTCCCTGCCGGCCTTCGCCCTGGCGGGTCTGATCTGGGCGCCGTACATGTCCACGTCGATGGCACTGTTCCAGCGCAGCGCGTCCACCGAGCAGCTCCCGGCGGTGCTCGCCGCGAACAGCGCCGTGCTCGTGCTCGCGGTGCCTCTGGGCACCATGCTCGGCGGCCCGCTGGTCGGTGTCATCGGTCCCCGCCCGACGCTGCTCCTCTGCGGTATGGCGATCCTGGTGCTCGGGCTGGTCGCGGCAGGGTTCGTCACGCTGCGACGGCATACACCAGGTCCCGTCAGAGTGCCGCGCCGGTCCAGCTCGCGACCCTGGCGCTCACAAGGCGAGCGCGAGGCCGAGGCCGATCAGCACTGACGCGGCGGCGCCCGTCGCGAAGACCCGCCTGCTCCGAGGCGGCAATCCCCACGTGTTGTCCAAGAACGGCACGCGCTGGCCGCTGATCCTGCCGCGCAGCCACCTCGCGGTGAGGAACAGCAACGTCCAGACCATGGCGGCACCGAACGCACCGACCAGGCCGGAGGCCAGCGCTTCGCCAACCGGGGTGTGCGCGGCCAGCCGATAGGCGTCCGAGGAACGCCGGTCCTTGCGGAGGATGGTGGGAACCTGGCCCGCCAGCACGAGGCCAGACAGCGCTATCGGGGTGAGCCAGGGCTGCCGCATCGGCGGCGCCTCGAGCCGTGCCGAGTCCGCAAAGAGGAAGAGGATGAACGACCCGAATGGCAGCCAACTCAGCACGACGACCAGCGGCAGCCAAGCGCCGGACATGACATCGACCAGCATGACCATCAGGTCGTCACCGACGAGCATGCCGGCACCGAAGATCGCGAACCACAGCACCAGGTAGGCGAAGCCGAACCGTCGTAGATCCGGAGGCGTCACGGTCGTGGAGTGTATTCAGCAGCGGTGACACGTCAGCCGCAGGCTGCGGTCGTCGATCCGGCGGAAGGTCGCCGGATCGAGGGCCCCGACGGCGGCTGCCGGCGTCCGTCAGAGTCGGCGGGCGCGAAGGACGCCGGTCAGCATGGGCAGGGTGAAGTCTCCCTCGGCGGTCTCTGCCCGGGTGGCCAGGAACTCGCGGATTCGGTCGAGCGTGGCCGTCCGCTCCGGTTCCGGCATGACCAGCAACCCGGCCCGGGTGGCGAGCGTCGCGACCAGGGAGTCGGCGCTCCGGCGCTGCCCGTGGAGAAACTCGGCCTGCTCTGGCGTACCGAACCGCTCGGCAGTCCCGTTGCCCGGCCTGAGCAGGCCTGCCGTCGCCGCGCGCCAACTGCTCCAGGTGTCACGCGGACCGATGGCCGCGCTCCCGCTGACCCCTTCGAGGGCGGCCACCCAGTCCACCCGGTCGTCCATCACGTTCCACAATCCTGCCAGGACACCGCCGGGTGTCAGGACTCTGGCGATCTCCGGCCCGGCGAGGGCCATGTCGAACCAGTGCAGGGCGTTGCCGGCCAGCACCGCGTCGACGGACGCGTCCGGCAGGGGGATCGCCTCCGCGCTACCCGAGAGGGCCCGCACGGTCGGCAGCTCTCGGCGTAGCTGGGCGAGCATCGCCGGGTCAGGTTCCACCGCCACGACGTCGACGCCGAGCGCCACCAACGTGGCGGCCAGCTTGCCCGTGCCCGCACCGAGGTCGAGCACTCGCGAGCCGGGAGCGACCTCGACCGCCCACCGCGCGGCGGCCTGCGCGTAGTCCGGGCGATGCCGGGCGTACGCGGCCGCCGCCGAACCGAACGACGAGCTGAGCACCACCGTCGTCACCGCCCCTCTGCCTGTCGGTGTCCACATCATCGCGCAGCGGGAGATTTCGCGCCGTCCTCGCCGGACCTGGCATCCTTGGCCGGTGCCGCCGCCGCTGCTGACCGAGGACGAGTACAAGGCGACCATGGGCCCGAACCCGACCCGCGTGGGGCCGGAGGCGTGAAGTTGCGCCCCGACGCGCCACACGCCGAAGCTGAATTCACCTCTAGCTGTACTCAGCCTGCGTCGAGGTCATGCTGGCCTCAGCGTGCCGGACCCCACCGTTACTCAATGCTACGGTGACGCCATGTCTGCGGTGCCCGAGTGGATGCGACCGCCCCGCCTTGAGGGATGGTTTGCCGATGACCTCGATCATCTCGCCGAGGCCCCCCGTCACACCGAGCTGATCGACGGAGCACTCGTCTTCATGATGTCTCCCCAGCGGGCCTGGCACAGTCGAGTCGTCTCCGCCTTGTTGTTCGCCCTCGCGAAGCAGGCGCCAGCGGGCGTCGAGGTCGAACGGGAGATGACCATCCGACTCGACCCGCGGAACCGTCCCGAGCCGGACCTCCTTGCCACGAAGGCGCCCTACTACGACCCCGATCGTACGTTCTACACGCCGGATCAGGTGCTGTTGGTCGTCGAGGTGGTCTCGCCGGAGTCGGCTCACCGTGACCGGACGGTGAAGCTGCGAAAGTACGCGGAGACAGGCATCGCAAACTACTGGCGGGTCGAGGAGGAGGAGGGTGCGCCGGTGATCCACACCTACGAGCTGGACGGGCCGACCCAGTTGTACGCGCCGACGGGGATCCACCGCCACGAGCTACGCCTCACGAGACCATTCGCGATCACGATTGACCTCGACAAGCTGGTGCCCGGCCGCAAGGGATGACCCGAGCAGCGGCCCTGAGGGTGGGGCGAAAGGACCCGCACTACACGTTGAAGCGGAACTCCACCACGTCGCCGTCCTGCATGACGTACTCCTTGCCCTCGATGCGGACCTTGCCCGCCGCCTTGGCCGCCGCCATCGAACCGTGCTCGACCAGGTCTTTGTAGGAGACCACCTCGGCCTTGATGAAACCGCGCTGGAAGTCGCTGTGGATGACACCCGCGGCCTCCGGCGCGGTCGCGCCGGTCGGGACGGTCCAGGCTCGTGCTTCCTTCGGGCCGGCCGTGAGGTACGTCTGAAGCCCGAGCGTGCGGAAGCCGACGCGGACGAGCTGGTTGAGGCCGGGCTCGTTCTGCCCGATCGACTCCAGCAGCTCGCGGGCCTCCTCCTCGGGCAGGTCCACCAGCTCGGATTCGATCTTGGCGTCCATGAAGACGGCCTCGGCGGGGGCGACCAGGGCACGCAGCTCGTCGAGGAAGGCCTCGTTGGCCAGCTCGGCCTCGTCGACGTTGAAGACGTACAGGAAGGGCTTGGTGGTGAGCAGGTGCAGCTCGCGCAGGTGCTCCAGCTCGATCTTCGCGGCGGCGGCCCCGGAGTAGAGGGTGGTGCCGCCGTCGAGCACCTCGATCGCGGCCTTCGCGGCGGCGACCGCCGCAGCCCGGTCCTTGCGGAGCTTGGCCTCCTTCTCCAACCGGGGCAGCGCCTTGTCCAGGGTCTGCAGGTCGGCGAGGATCAGCTCGGTGTTGATCGTCTCGATGTCGTCGGCCGGCGAGACCTTACCGTCGACGTGCACCACGTTCGGGTCGGAGAAGGCCCGGACGACCTGGCAGATCGCGGAGGCGTCGCGGATGTTGGCCAGGAAGGCGTTGCCCCGACCCTGTCCCTTCGACGCGCCGCGCACCAGGCCGGCGATGTCGACGAACGACACCGGCGCCGGCAGCACCTTCTGCGAGGAGAAGATCTCGGCCAGCTTGCCCAGCCGCTCGTCGGGCAGCCCGACCACGCCGACGTTGGGCTCGATGGTGGCGAACGGGTAGTTCGCCGCCAGCACGTCGTTCTTGGTCAACGCGTTGAAAAGCGTGCTCTTGCCGACGTTGGGCAGGCCGACGATCCCGATGGTGAGACTCACGACGAGCCAGCTTACGCCGGTGCCGAGCGCGCCGGTCCACGCGGCTCCGATTCGACCGGGCCGCGTGCTGCCCCTGGTCGCGCGTCGGCGGGTCCCGGCGCTGGAATCCCGTTGCTACCCTCTCGATGTCACGTGCGACGTTAGGGGGCGTTGTGGACCAGGTGACGGAGTTCGACCGACTTTTCCAGCAGACCCGACAGGCATTGGCGTCGATGCGTTCGACCGGTCAGGTTCCCGACGGCCTGGACGTCGAGCCGGCGCGGGGCACCGGGTCCGCGGCGGGCGGCCAGATCGAGGTCGTGGCGGTCGGTCAGCGCGTCGAGTCGGTGACGGTGGACCCCCGCGCTCTGCGGATGGGCGCCGAGATGCTCGGCGAACAGATCACCCTGGCGGTCAACGCGGCGTTGGACGACCTGCGCCTCGCGGCCGGTGATCCCGGCGACGCGCCAGAGGTCGACCCGGTGGCGCTGGGCCAGCAGCTCGACGAATTGCAGAACGAGTCGGTGCGCAGCATGGCGGCGATGACCGATGCGCTCACCGACGCGGTGCGGCGCATCCAGCAGGCAGCGAGGTGATGTCATGCCCGAGGACCTCCAGGTCCATCCGCCCGCGCTGCGGCAGGGCGGCGGCCACCTGACGACGGTCGCCGAGCAGCTCGCCGCGCAGTGGGAGGCGCTGCGCGCACGGACGGCATCGATGGGCGACATCTTCGGCGACGACGACGTGGGCGGCCTGATCGGCATGTCGTACCAGGCGGCCGAGGAGATCGCGGCGGAGTGCCTCGGGTCGGTCGTCGACGGGCTGCGCGGCTTCGGTGACGGGTTGGGCCTGATGGCCGACCAATACGACCTGGTCGAGCAGGACAACGACGCCCAGTTCACGACGATGAGCTGGTAGGCGGGTCGATGGGGATCATGCTGCCCGGCGAGCTCGCCGGCCTGCTCAACGAGCTGGGCTACACCTGGCCCAAGTCGGACGAGACGAAGATGTTCGAGCTCGGCCAGATGTGGATGGAGATGGCCGACTCGCTGCACAACGCGGCAGCGGAGGGTACGGCGGCCGCGCAGCGGGTGCTGACCGGCAACCAGGGCGATGCGTTGACCGCGTTCCAGGAGCGCTGGGAGGCCAGCGGTTCGGCCATGTCGGTGCTGCGGGACGGCGGCACCGGCGCGCAGATGGTGGCGGCGACGCTCTTCGTGTGCGCGCTGATCGTCCTCGCCCTGAAGATCAACGTCATCGTCCAGCTGATCATCCTGCTGGTGCAGATCATCCAGGCGCTCGCGACGGCCGCCCCGACGTTCGGCGCCTCCCTGCTGGAGATCCCCGTCTTCAAGAAGCTCACCGACATCGTCCTGAACATGCTGATCGACCAGGCCATCGGGGTGGTCCTGGGATGACCTCTCCCCTGCCCGAGCTGTACATCGGCGTCGACGTGGAGGCGGACGGGCCGATCCCCGGGCCGTACAGCATGATCTCGCTGGGCATGGCCGTGGCCGGTCGTCCGGACCTGACCTTCTACACCGAGCTGCGTCCCATCTCCGACGAGTTCGTGCCGGCCGCGCTGGCCGTGTCGGGCCTGGACCGGGACCGGCTGCTCCGCGAGGCGCCCACCGCGCCGGACGCGATGGCAGCGGCGGCCGCCTGGGTCAACGGGCTGCGCCGGATCGGCCGCCCGGTCTTCCTCGCCGCGCCCGCCGTCTGGGACGGCATGTTCGTCCACTGGTACTTCGTACGTTTCGTCGGCCACAGCCCGTTCGGCGCCACCGGCTCCGGCGTCGACCTGCGCAGCTACTGGATGGGGCTGACCGGCAGCGAGTGGGTCCAGACCCGCAAGGGCAAGATCAAGCACGAGCTGGGTCTGCACGACGTGCCGCACACCCACCACGCCGGCGAGGACGCCGCCGAACTGGCCCAGGTCTTCGACGCCGTGCTGCGCCGCCGGCAGTCGGGTGAGACGGCATGACCGGACGGCGGGACCTGCCCGACGGGGCCACGACGGCCGCCCGGGGCATCGTGGCGCAGGCCGCCCGGAGCATGATGCGGCGGGCCGACGACGTGGCGGGCGAGACGGCCGAGGCGGCGACCACCCGGGCCGCGCGGCGGATCCCGCAGGGCTTCACCGAACGGCAGTGGACCCGGTTCGCCCGAGGCGCCCGGCAGACCCAGCGGCAGGCCGGTCTTCCGGACGGCGACCTGGTCGCCCACGGCAGCCGCGTACGCGGCACCGCCCGCCCGGACTCCGACATCGACGTGGCGCTCATCGTCGACGACAAGACCTTCTTCGACCTGGCCGAGCGCTCCCTGTCCCGGGCACCGGACGGGACCCGGCTGCGCAAGACGATGCTGCGTCGCATCAACGAGAACGGTCAGCTCGCCAGCTTCGACCTGGGCACCGACTTCACCCATCTGCGTCGCGAACTCATGGACACGCATGTGCCGCACAAGGTGCAGTTCTCCGTGCTGCGCCGGGGCGGCAAGTTCGACAACGGCCCGTTCCTCCCGCTCGATTGAGCGGTCCGGCATCTGGCAAGGTGGCACACGTGCAGACGACGTTGCAGTTCCTCATCATGGTCGACGGACCGCTGACGGCGGCGGAGCTGCTCGACCTGATCCGCACCCGGCTGCCCGACGCGGTGCCGTACCGACGGGACTCGGTGGACGTGCGGGGCAACCTGCTGGAGATCAACCCCAACGAGGACGCCGACCCACGGCTCGCCGCCACCGACGAGGACGACTACCTCTACTTCCGGTGGCGGGTGGAGCTGACCCCGATGGACAGGGCGGTCGACGAGGCGCACCAGATCGCCCTCGCCCGGGAGCTGCTGCGATCCATCGAGGGGCCGCAGGTGCGGGCGACCGTGTGCGCCGCGTTCGAGGACCGGGTCTGACCGACCCTCAACGAAGCAGGCGGGGCGCGATGACCGCCTCCCGCACACTGCCGTCCGCGCTGCGACTCACCTCGTACGCCGAGACGCCCTCGCGGTCGGCGACCGCCTCGACGAGCCGGGTCCCCCGGTAGACCAGGCCGACCCCGTCGTCGGTGCAGTGGCTGGTCGGTAGGGTCCCGTCGCCGACCAGCCCGTGCATCAACGGTCGGCGCTGGGCCTCGCTGTCGTAGTGCACGCCGTTGCCGTACGGCAGCCAGCCCAACGCCTCGGTGTAGCCCCGCAGGCGGGGGCCGAAGCTGTCGGTGGCACCGCCCACGTGCCAGCAGATCGAACCGGCCGAGACGCCCGCCAACACCACCCCGGCCTGCCAGCACTCGTGCAGGATCTCGTCGAGCCCGTGCACCCGCCAGACCGCGACGAGGTTGGCGACGCTGCCGCCGCCCACCCAGATCACGTCCTGGGCGAGCAGGTGGGCGCGGACGTCGTCGACGTTCGGCATCGGGAACAGCGCGAGGTGGGACAGGCGGAACCGCGTGTCGGCGAACGCTCCGTAGACGGCCGCGAACGAGGTGGGCTGGTCGCCGACGGCCTGCCCGAGGTAGCAGATCCGCGGCTGTGGCCCGGCCTCGGCCAATTCGGCGGCCAACTCGAAGATCGGGCCGGGACGCAGATCGGCGGGCCCTCGGTCACCTCGGAAGAAGCCCATGCTGGTGGCGAGGATGGTGGGTTCACTGGCGGGCATGGGAGATCCTTCCGTCGGCGCGGTACGCCGTACCATCCTGCCGCGCTCAGCCGGCCCGGCGCTGGCGGGGAATGTGGGCGGGCTGCCCGCTGGTCGGGTCGGCGGCGCTCGGCGCGCCGGGAGAGATCGTCTGCGCGTCGGGCCGGCACCTCGCCGCGGTGGCTCCGGCGCGAGGCTCGACCTCCCCGGGGGTCAGTTCGTCGAACGGCCGCTCGGTCGCGGGCAGTTGAGCGGCAGCGGCGCGGGGCAGGGTGAACCGGTCCGCTGCCGCCGGGCCGGCGGAGACCGACTCGCGCAGCATCCAGCGCACCTCGTCGCCCGTCCAGCCGAGCCCCGGACGGGCGGCGATCTCACCGATGAGCCGCCGGCCGACTGTCGTGTCGTCGTCGTAGAAGCGCATGCACCAGTGATGCGTCCACATGCCGAGCGCGCGCAGGCCCGCGTCGTCGAGCGACCGGACCAGCCGACCGCAGGCGGTGTCGACGAACGGCTCCGCCTCGTCGGCGGACCGGTCCCGCTCGATGGCGCCCACGGCGGCCGGCGCGACGGCCCGCATCCGGCGGTAGAAGGACTGCGCCACCGCGCGGGGCAACGGAGGGAACGACCCCTGTGTCGACGCCGCCACCCGACCCGCAACGCTCGTCATCGCCGCCCCCCTTCTTGAGTTGGTGGCGCGACGCTACCCGGCGGGACCGACACTTCCGGGCGGAAATCCCCCACCCTGCCCTCTTTCCCCTGGTGATCAAGAGGTTCGCGTCATGCGGCAGGGTGTGTCGTGACGCAAACCTCTTGATCACCGCACGCGGAGTGGGAGGTGGGCTGTCAGGTCCGAATCCCGCCAGCCGAGGGCTCTGCCAGCGGGGCATCATCGGTGATGTGGAGATGGACTTCGAGCGGTGCTACCGGGCGGTGGACAGTCGTGACCAGCGGTTCGACGGCTGGTTCTACACCGGTGTGACGTCGACGGGGATCTACTGCCGGCCGTCCTGCCCGGCGGTCACCCCCAAGCGGCAGAACGTCCGGTTCTTTCCGTCGGCCGCCGCCGCACAGGGCGCCGGGTTGCGTGCCTGCCGCCGCTGCCGCCCGGACGCCGCGCCCGGCTCACCCCAGTGGGACGTCCGCGCCGACGTGGTGGGCCGGGCGATGCGCCTGATCGCCGACGGGGTGGTCGACCGGGACGGCGTACCGGGGCTGGCCGCCCGCCTCGGCTACACCGAGCGGCACCTGCACCGGATGCTGCGCGCCGAGATGGGTGCCGGACCACTCGCGCTGGCCCGTGCACAGCGCGCACAGACCGCCCGGATCCTGATCGAGACGACGGGCCTGGGAATGGCCGAGATCGCGTTCGCCGCCGGCTTCGGCAGCGTGCGGCAGTTCAACGACACGGTCCGCGAGGTGTACGCGACCGCTCCCTCCGAGCTGCGGACGGCTCGCGGCCGACACCTGGCGGTGGTCGGGGCGGGGACGATCACGCTCCGGCTGGCGTACCGTCCGCCGTTGCACGCCCGCGCTCTGCTGGACTTCCTCGCGGTGCGCGCGCTGCCCGGTGTGGAGGAGGTACGCGACGGGACGTACCACCGGGGGTTGCGGTTGCCGCACGGCCCCGGCCAGGTGGCCCTGACCCCGGCGGACGGGCACGTCTCGGCGACGCTGCGCCTGACCGACCTCCGCGACCTGGCGCCGGCGGTGGCCCGCTGCCGCCGGCTTCTCGACCTGGACGCGGACCCGGAGGCCGTCGACGCCACGCTGGCGGCGGACCCGGCCCTGGCTCCGGCGGTGGCCGCCGAGCCCGGCATCCGCGTCCCCCGTGCGGTGGACGGCTTCGAGATGGCCGTACGCGCGATCGTGGGCCAGCAGGTCTCGGTGGGTTCCGCCCGCACCACACTGACCCGCCTCCTGGCCAACCGTGTCGATCATGAAGTTGTTGCCCCCGAGGACGGCGTGTCGCGACAACAACTTCATGATCAACGCAGCGACCTGCGGGGGTTTCTCACGCCGGAGGAGGTCTTGGGGGTGCCGGAGGGCGCTTTCGGGATGCCGGTGCGGCGGCGGGAGACCATTCTCGGGCTTGCCCGCGCCGTCCTGGACGGCACTGTGGACCTGGCGCCGGGCGGGGACCGGGAGGAGACCGTGCGGCGGCTACTCGCGTTGCCCGGCATCGGCCCGTGGACCGCCAGCTACCTCGCCATGCGGGCCCTCGGCGACCCGGACGTCCTCCTCGACACCGACCTCGCGATCCGCCGGGGCGCAGCAGCGCTCGGCCTGCCCGAGGACACCCTCCACGCGCACGCCGAACGGTGGCGCCCCTGGCGGTCCTACGCCACGATCAGACTCTGGAGAGCGGCATGAACATCGACAGCACCGTACTGACCACTCCGACCGGCCCACTCAGCATCCTCGCCGACAGCGACGGTCAGGTCCTGGCGGCCGGTTTCACCCCGGACGCCGAGGCTCTGCTGCCCCTGATCCACCCGACCCTGCGGGCGTCGGTACGGCAACGCGCCGACCTCGGACCGACCACCGGGGCCGTCCGGTCCTACCTGGACGGGGACCTCACCGCCATCGACACGGTCCCGGTACGGCAGCACACCGGCGGCGAGTTCATGGCGCACGCCTGGCAGGTGCTGCGGGACGTCCCGCCGGGCGCCCCGGTCACCTACACGGCATACGCGACGCTGGCCGGCCGGCCACCGGCGGTGCGGGCCGCGGCGGCCGCCTGCGCGCGCAACGCCGCGGCGCTCTTCGTGCCCTGCCACCGGGTGCTGCGGACCGACGGGAGCCTCGGCGGCTACCGCTGGGGGCTGGACGTGAAGAAGTGGCTTCTCGGTCATGAGCGGCGGTTGACGGCAAGCTGACAACTACACGGGCACCCAATGACGCTACCGTCGGGTAGTGCCTGTGGAGAGCGACGGCGACCGGGCCGCCCGGGTCGCCGCGGGCCGCCACCCCGTGCACAACCTCTGGCGGCTACGCCGCTACCTGCGCCCGTACTCCACCGAATTCGCCTGGTTGCTGGTCGCCGGGCTGGCCGGCACGGCCGCCGGGATCGCCGTACCCCTGGTGGTGCAGCGGGTGGTGGACGGGCCGGTGGCCCGCCACGACCCCGCCGGTCTGCTCCAGCTCGGCGGCCTGGCGCTGCTGCTCGGCGTGGTCGAGGCGGTGCTCATCTTCATCCGCCGGTGGGTGCAGTCGTCCTCGGCGGTCGGGATGGAGGCCGCGCTACGCGCCGACGTCTACGCGCACCTGCAGCGGCTGCCGGCCAGTTTCCACGACCGCTGGCAGTCCGGCCAACTGCTCTCCCGGATCACCAGCGACCTGTCGGTGATCCGCCGGTTCCTGTCGTTCGGTGTCTTCTTCCTGGTGCTCAACCTGACCACCTACGTGGTGGTGGTGCTGCTGCTGATCCACCTGCACGCGGCACTCGGGCTGCTGGTCGCGGCCAGCGCGGTGCCCCTGCTGCTGATCACCCGCCGGTTCGGCCGGCACTACCACACCGCGTCCCGACGGATGCAGGACCAGCAGGGCGATGTGGCGACGCTTGTCGAGGAGACCGCGCACGGCCTGCGCACCATGAAGGCGTACGGGCGGGGGCCGGAGCTGGCCGCCCGCTTCGCCGACGGGGCCCGCACGCTGCACGACACCGGCGTGGGCAAGGGTCGACTCCTGGCGAACACTGCGGCGCTGCTCGACCTGGTGCCCAACCTGACTCTGGGCGTGGTGCTGGTGGCCGGGGCGGCCGCCGCCGCGCGCGGGGTGCTCACCATCGGCGAGCTGGTGGCGTTCGCCAGCCTCCAACTGATGCTCATCTGGCCGGTGCAGTCACTGGGCTGGATCATCGCCAACGGCCAGGAGGCGGCCACCGCCGCGGACCGTGTCCAGGAGGTGCTGGACACTCCGCCGCAGATCGTGGACGCTCCCGACGCGCTCGCGTTGACCCGCGACGCGGTGCAGGGCCGGCTCCGCTTCGAGCGGGTCGCCTTCCGCTACCCCGGCGCCGCGACGGGCGTCCTGCACGAGATCGACCTGACCATCGAGCCGGGTGAGACGCTCGCCCTGGTCGGGGCCACCGGCTGCGGCAAGAGCACGCTGCTCTCCCTAGTGCCCCGACTGCACGAGGTGACCGGCGGCCGGATCACCCTCGATGGGCACGACCTACGCGAACTGCGGCTGGCCTCGCTGCGCCGACTGGTCGGGGTGGCGTTCGAGGAGCCCACCCTCTTCTCCATGTCGGTGTGGGAGAACCTCACCCTGGGCCACCCGGACGCCGACGACGACGAGGTCCGCGCGGCCCTCGCGCTGGCGCAGGCCGACTTCGCGTACGACCTGCCGTGGGGTCTGGCAACCCGGGTGGGTGAGCAGGGATTGTCCCTCTCCGGCGGTCAGCGGCAGCGGCTGGCGCTGGCGCGGGCGGTGCTCGGTCGCCCGGCGCTGCTGGTGCTCGACGACCCGCTGTCCGCCCTCGACGTGCACACCGAGGCGCTGGTCGAGGCGGCGCTGCGCCAGGTGCTGCGTGCCAGCACCGCGCTCCTGGTGGTGCACCGGCCGTCGACGATCGCGCTGGCCGACCGTGTGGCCCTGCTCGACGGTGGACGGATCACCGCGATCGGCCGGCACTCGGAACTGCTCGCCAACGTGCCCGCCTACCGCGCGTTGCTCGCCGCCGAGCCAGCACCGGCACGACCGACATCTGCCGGCGCCGCGGAACCACCCCCCGCGCAACCGGCTCCCCCGCAATCGGCCGCCGCTCCATCGGCCGCCGCCCGCGCGGGCGGTACCGAACCCGGGCGCACCGGGCCGACGGGGTCTGGCGCGTCCGCATCGGACGGCTGGGGGTTGGTGCGCTCGTGACCTCCCCGGAGCAGGTCGACCCGCCTCCCGAGAAGGAGCCGGAGCTGACCCGCTGGCGGGGAACGGCCACCGACCCGGAGGCCGACCGAAGTCGGGCCGAGGAGAGCACCCCGGAGGCGGTCGCCCGGCTGCGCCGGCACAGCCGGGCCCTGCTGGCCGACCTGCTGCGCCCGCACCGGGGGCGACTCGCCGCGGCGGTCGGCCTGCTGCTGGCGCAGAACGCCGCCGCGATGGCCGGCCCCTACCTGGTGATGGTCGGCATCGACCGGGCAATCGCCCCGCTGCGCGCCGGAGACCCCACCGGACTTGTCGCCGTCGCCGGGGCGTTCGGCGTCGCCACCGTGACGGAGTACGCGGCCCGTCGCGGCTTCCTCACCCTCTCCGCCCGCATCGGCCAGGCCGTCCTGCTGGACCTGCGGCAGCGGGTGTTCGGGCACTTCCTGCGACTGTCCGTGGGCTTCCACGAGCGGTACACGTCGGGCCGGATGGTGTCCCGCCTGACCAGCGACCTGGACTCCATCGCCGAGCTGGTCGACGGCGGGATCGACAGCCTGGTGCTGGCCGCGCTGTCGATCCTGTCGGTGGCCGCCATCCTGCTCTGGCTGGACCTGCCGTTGGCCGCGGTGACGCTGCTCGCGTTCCCGTTCCTGTTCTGGCTCTCGCGTTGGTTCGCACGGGCGTCGGCCACCGCCTACCGGCGGACCAGGGAAGCCGTCGCGCTGGTCATCGTGCACTTCGTCGAATCGATGCGGGGTATCCGCGCGGTGCAGACGTTCCGCCGGGAGCCCCGCAACCAGCGGATCTTCGTGACGCTCGGGGACGACTACCGGCGCGCCAGCCTGGACGCGTTCCGGCTGATCGCCACGTACTCGCCGGCGATCAAGTTGGTCGGCAACGTGACCGTCGCGGTCGTGCTCTGCTACGGCGGATGGCGGGTGCTCGGCGGGCGGACCGAGGTGGGGGTGCTCGCCGCGTTCCTGCTCTACCTACGGCGCTTCTTCGAGCCGATGCAGGAGCTGAGCCAGTTCTACAACTCGTTGCAGTCGGCGACGGCGGCGCTGGAGAAGCTGGCCGGGGTGCTCGACGAGCGGCCCTCCGTCGCCGAACCGGCCCGGCCGGTGCCGCTGCCCCGCGGTCCCGGTCACGGCGAGCTGACCTTCCGGGACGTCTCGTTCGGCTACCGTGCCGACACGCCCATCCTCGCCGGGCTGGACCTGCGGGTGCCGGCCGGGCAGACGGTCGCGCTGATCGGGCCGACCGGGGCGGGCAAGTCGACGATCGCCAAGCTGGTGGCCCGGTTCCACGACCCGGACACCGGCACGGTCCTGCTGGACGGGATCGACCTGCGCGCGGTGTGCGACGCCGACCTGCGCCGCGCCGTGGTGCTCGTGACCCAGGAGAACCACCTGTTCAGCGGCACGGTGGCGGAGAACATCCGGTTC
This sequence comes from Micromonospora sp. NPDC005174, assembly GCF_040608495.1. Taxonomy (NCBI): domain Bacteria; kingdom Bacillati; phylum Actinomycetota; class Actinomycetes; order Micromonosporales; family Micromonosporaceae; genus Micromonospora; species Micromonospora sp. NPDC005174. The sequence continues at coordinate 19,025 of NZ_JBEXIJ010000050.1, forward strand.
GGCCGGCCGGCTGCCGACGACGCCGAGGTGCGGGCCGCCGCACAGGCGATCGGCGCGCACGACTTCATCGCCGCGCTGCCCGACGGGTACGCCACGCAGGTGCACCGACGCGGCGGCCGGCTCTCCGCCGGGCAGCGGCAACTGGTCGCGTTCGCCCGGGCGTTCCTGGCCGACCCGACCGTGCTGATCCTCGACGAGGCGACGTCGTCGCTGGACGTGCCGACGGAACGGCTGGTGCAGCGGGCGCTCGGCACCATCCTGCGGGACCGGACGGCGCTGGTGATCGCACACCGCCTCTCCACTGTGGAAACCGCCGACCGGGTGCTCGTCGTCGACGGCGGGCAGGTCGTCGAGGACGGCCCGCCGGCCGTGCTGGTCGGGTCCGGCGGCCGGTACGCGGCCCTGCACCGACAGTGGCGCGACTCGCTCGTGTAGGACCGGCGATACGCAACTCCGTGGCCCGGCACCCTGCTGATGCCTACGATCGGCAGATGACCGATACGGCGAGGACGGCCCGCGCCGGCGTTCCCGAGCGTCCCAGTCTGGACGGGCTCGAGGAGCGCTGGGCGCAGCGCTGGCAGGAGGAGGGCACGTACGCGTTCGACCGCTCGAAGGCGACCGTTCCGGGTCGCGGCGCGGCGGCAGACGCGCCGAGCCGGAATGGTCGTAGGAAGGACGTGTACTCCATCGACACCCCGCCGCCGACCGTATCGGGCGAGCTGCACATGGGGCACGTCTTCTCGTACACGCACACCGACACCGTCGCGCGCTACCAGCGGATGCGCGGCAAGGCGGTCTTCTACCCCATCGGCTGGGACGACAACGGGCTGCCCACCGAACGTCGCGTGCAGAACGTGTACGGGGTGCGCTGCGATCCGGCGTTGGCGTACGACCCGGTGTGGCGGCCCCCGGCCACCCCTGTCGACGACGCCGCGCGCCGCGATCCGACGCCGATCTCGCGGCGCAACTTCATCGAGTTGTGCGAGCGGCTGACGGTCGCCGACGAGCAGGTCTTCGAGGCCCTCTGGCGGCGGCTCGGGCTCTCGGTGGACTGGTCCCTGACGTACACGACGATCGGTCGGATGGCCCGCGCCACCAGCCAGCGGGCGTTCGTGCGCAACCTGCGCCGGGGTGAGGCGTACCAGGCGGAGGCGCCGACGCTGTGGGACGTCGGCTTCGCCACCGCGGTCGCCCAGGCCGAGTTGGAGGACCGGGAACGTCCCGGCGCCTACCACCGGCTGCGGTTCGTCGGGCCCGGTGGGCGCGAGGTGCTCATCGACACCACCCGGCCGGAGCTGCTGCCGGCGTGCGTCGCGCTGGTCTGCCACCCCGACGACGAGCGGTACGCCGACCTGGTGGGCGCGACCGTGCGCAGCCCGCTGTTCGCCGTCGAGGTGCCGGTGCGTGCCCATCCGCTCGCCGATCCCGCGAAGGGCACCGGCGTGGCGATGGTCTGCACGTTCGGCGACCTCGCCGACGTGACCTGGTGGCGGGATCTGGACCTCGACACCCGGGTGGTCGTCGGCCGCGACGGCCGGCTGGTTCCGGAGCCGCCGGCCGGTGTGCCGGCGGGGCCGTACGCGGCGCTGGCCGGGCAGACCGTCAACGGGGCCCGGCGGGAGATCGTCGGGATGCTGGCCGACGCGGGCGACCTGGTCGGCGAGCCGCGTCCGGTGACCCATCCGGTGAAGTTCTACGAACGCGGTGACCGGCCACTGGAGATCGTCTCGACCCGGCAGTGGTATCTGCGCAACGGCGGACGCGACGCCGACCTGCGGGCGACGCTGCTGGCCCGGGGCGCGGAACTGCACTGGGTGCCGGCGCACATGAAGCACCGCTACGACAACTGGGTGGGCGGCCTGACCGGTGACTGGCTGGTGAGCCGGCAGCGCTTCTTCGGAGTGCCGGTGCCGGTGTGGTACCGGCTCGACGACACTGGCGAACCGGACTGGGCCCGCCCTCTCACGCCGGACGAGTCGGCGCTGCCGGTCGACCCGTCCAGTGACCCGGCGCCCGGCTTCGACGAGTCGCAGCGCGGCCGACCGGGCGGTTTCATCGGCGACCCGGACGTGCTGGACACCTGGGCGACGTCGTCGCTGACCCCGCAGATCGTCGGCGGCTGGGAGACCGACCCCGATCTGTTCGCGCGGGTCTTTCCGATGGACCTCCGCCCGCAGGGACAGGAGATCATCCGGACCTGGCTGTTCGACAGCGTGGTCCGGTCGCACTTCGAGCACGGGGTGCTGCCCTGGCGGGACACCGTGCTGTCGGGCTGGATCCTCGACCCGGACCACAAGAAGATGGCCAAGTCCAAGGGGAACGTGGTCACCCCGCTCGCGCTGCTGGAGCAGCACGGCTCGGACGCGGTGCGCTACTGGGCGGCCAGCGGCAAGCCCGGCATGGACCTGGCCTTCGACCCGGCGCAGATCAAGGTGGGCCGCCGGCTGGCCACCAAACTGCTCAACGCGTCGAAGTTCGCGCTCGGCCTGGGCGCCGCGGACGCGCTGCGCGCGGTGTACGACAACTCCAGCTCGGCGCGTCTGACGCCACGCCGCGACCTGGAGCTGTCGGCGACCGCCCCGCTCGACCGAGCCATGCTCGCCGAACTGGGCACGGTGGTCAGCGCCGCGAGCACGGCCTTCGACGGGTACGACCACACGGCCGCCCTACAGGCCACCGAGGCGTTCTTCTGGCGGTTCTGCGACGACTACATCGAGTTGGTCAAGGAACGGGCGTACGGCACCGGAGCGGCGGCCGACTCGGCCCGGGCGGCGCTGGCCTCGGCGCTGTCGGTGCAGTTGCGGCTGTTCGCCCCCGTGCTGCCGTACGTCACGGAGGAGATCTGGTCGTGGTGGCGGTACGGGTCGGTGCACCGTGCGCCCTGGCCGACCACCTACGAGGTGGCCCGCACGATCGAGGGGACGGGCGAGCCCGCGCTGCTGCGGCTGGCCGGCGACGCGTTGGGGCAGGTGCGGCGGGCCAAGTCGGAGCGGAAACTGTCGATGAAGGCGGAGGTGCCGCTGGCCGAGGCGCTGGGCCCGGCGGCACTGTTGGAGCAGCTCACCCTCGTCGCCGACGACCTGCGGGCGGCCGGACGGATCGGCAAGCTCGACCTCCTGCCGGACCGCACCCCGGAACTCGTGATCGCCTGCGCCTTCTGATGACCGAAGTCCGCCGCCGCCCACCCCCCCCGGGGGCGGCGGCGGACCGGCCCTCACCAGCCGCGCAGGAAGCGCAGGCCGAGCAGGATGGCCACCACGGACGGCCCGACCAGCAGGGTGATCGCCTGGAGCCGGTACGGCATCCGGTGCCGGGTCAGCTCGCCCGCGTTGCCCAGCACGATCACCCCGGCCAGCATCATGAACGCGCCCCACCAGCCCGTCTCCAGGTGGACCACCCGGAGGTGGATCAGTTGCAGGGTCACACCGAGCAGCGCGCCGGTGAGCGCCAGCAGCGCCACCGCCCGGTGCAGACCACGGGCCAGAGGGTGTGCCGCCCGCCAGCCGTACGTGCCGGCGACCGCCAGGCAGGGCAGCACCACCATCAGCGGCCAGCCCTTCCCCATCGCCCCGAACATCAACAGCGCACCCACCACGAACGCCAGCGTTCCGACGCAGGCGACGACGTAACCGGCGAAGGCACGACCGCCACCGCGTGCCAGCAGTGGCCCGCCGCTGGCCGCGATCAACGCGGCCGGGATCAGGATGAAGCCGGCCCACCAGTGGAACCGACCGCTGCCCTGGGCGGCCGTCGCGACCGTCGCGGACGCCAACCCGGCGACGGCCAGACTGGTCAGCCAGGGCCGGCTGCTCCGCGAGTACTGGTCAGCCAATGGTCTGCGCTCCGCTTCGACACTCACTCCACCAGCCTCGGCCCTGGTCGCGGCCCGGTCCATCCGGCCAGCCCTACCCGTCGCCGGAGGGCTGGCCGCACCCGTACCGCCCTCAGCTCGTCTCGCCGGCCACGCTGAACGAACGCAGGCGGTCGATCGCCAGCACGGTGAAGCCGACGCTCACCAGCGCGGTCATCACCGCGGCGACCGGTACCGACACGCTGGCCTCCAGCAGCCCGCTCGGGGCGAGCCGGTCGGCGAGGGCGATCACGTACTGCTGGATGGAGAGCACCTTCGTGCCGCTGACGAAGTTGCCCAGCAACCCCTCCCAGATCAGCACGTAGACGAGACCGAGCAGCACCGGACGCCGGGTGACGAGGCTGAGCGCGAGGAACAGCGCCGAGTACGCCAACGCGCCGAGCGCGGACGCGGCGGCGAGCGCCAGTCCGAGGCGTACCGAATCGGCTAGCACGCCCGCGACGTAGAGCGGCACCGCGACGGTGGCCGCGCTCACCCCGGCGGCGACCGCGAGCTTCGGCAGCACGATCTGCCAGCGCGGCAACGGCTTGGTGAGGATGTGCACCACCGTGCCGTCGTCGATCTCCGCGCCCAGCACGCCCGTGCCGATGATCAGGGCCACCACCGGCAGTACCACCGCCAGGCCGAGGCCGACCAGCACCGGCGGACCCCACTCGCGCGGGTCCACGCCCAACGAACGGCAGAGGACGGCCAGGCCGAGCATGACCAGCGGCAGGGGAAGCAGCAGCAGGAACCGACGCCGGCCGAACAGCCCGCGCGCGGTGATCCAGGTAATGGTCGACATCTCAGCCTCTTTCGTTCGTGACTGCGGGGCTCACTCGCTGCGCTCGTTCACTCCTCGCACTCACCTCAGGCCTCCACGAGGTAGGAGAAGACGCTCTCCAGGGACTCGTCGGACGGCACCAGCTGACGCACCCGGATGCCTTTCTGCAGGGCGATCCGGGGCAGCGCCCGGGTGAAGGCGCCGTAGTCGCCGGCGCGCACGGTCAGGCCGGTACGGTCCAGCTCGACACCGCTCACCGACGCCTCGGCGATCAGCGCGACGGCAAGCGCCCGATCGTCGGTGGAGCGCACCGCGAAGACGTGCGGCCGGTTGGTCATGAGCCGACGGATGGTCCGGAAGTCTCCGGAGGCGGCCAACCGACCCGCCACCATCACCTGCACCGTGCCGGAGACCTGCTCGACCTCCTCCAGGATGTGCGAGCTGAACAGGATCGTCCGCCCGGAGTCGCCCAGGGAGTGCAGCAGCTCCATCATGTGCAGCCGCTGGCGCGGGTCCATCCCGTTGAACGGCTCGTCGAGCAGCAGCACCTGCGGGTCGTGCACCAGCGCGGCGGCCACCCGGGCACGCTGGCGCATGCCCTTGGAGTACGTGCCGATCCGGCGGTCCTGCGCCGACTCCAGCTCCACCAGGTCGATGGCCCGTCGGGCCGCCGCCGCCGGATCGGCCAGCCGGTGCAGCTTGGCGCTGGCGAGCACGAACTCGTACGCGGTGAGGAAGCTCTGCACCGCCTCCCGCTCGCTGACCAGGCCCAGCCGACGGTAGACGTCGGGGTTGCGCCAGGTCGGCTCGTCGTCGAGGGTCACCGTGCCCCGTGACGGGGAGAGGAATCCGGCCATCATGTGCAGCAGCGTGGTCTTGCCGGCGCCGTTCGGGCCGAGCAGACCGGTCACCCCGGGGCCGAGGGTCATGCTGATGTCGTTGACGGCCACCACGTTGCCGTACCACCGGGACACCCCGGTCAGGCTCAGCGTGCTGCTCATCAGGAGGCGACCTTCCGGTAGCGGGCCAGCAGGAGGGCGGTCGCGCCGGCGACCAGCAGCACCGCGACCAGGGCGTAGACCGGGCCGAACCCACCGATCGACGGGCCGCCCTGGTTGTCGGGGACCAGCAGGTCACCGAGCGACCAGATGCCCACCCCCTGCACCAGGGTGGAGGGCGAGGCCAGCCCCGCCAGCTCGTTCGCCGCACGGGACGGCAGGATGCTCAGCACGCCCACGATCGGGGTGGTCATCAGGAAGACCGCGACCACGCCACCGGCGGCGAACGCGCGCTTGCCGGTCATGGACGCGACCAGCAAACCGACCGAGGCGAAGACCACCGCCCACAACCCGGCGTAGAGCAGCCCGGGGAGCAGGTCGAGCAGCTCGTTCCAGACGCCACGCAGCCCGTCCTTGGTGGTGAACGCGGCACCGAGGAACATCACCAGTTGCGGCCCACCGAGCAGCAGCCAGAGGCCGGTGACCAGCGCCAGCAACTTGGCGAGCGCGTAGTCGGCGCGCGGCAGCGGGCGGGAGAAGTACAGCGGCAGCACACCACTGCGCAGGTCCCGGGAGACCAGCTCCGGCGCGGCCACCGCGACGAAGAACAGGACCAGCCAGCTCATCGCGTCGGCGAACTGGGCGTACGTGGCGACCGGCTCACCGAGCTGGCTGCGTACGGCGGCCAGGGCCACCGCGACCAGGGTGACGATGCCGATCACCAACCACGGGAAGATCTTGGCCTTGGCGCTGCGGCCGAACCCGAAGATCGCGCGCAGGCCGTGCAGGTAGAGCGCGCCGAAGACGTGCCGGCGGCCCAGTCGGGGACCCTCGTAGCGCTGATAGCCGATGTCGTGGATGACGCCGGTGGGCGTGGACCGCACGGCGGATGACAGCTCAGGCATGGGTGAGCTCCCTCGTGGCGAAGAGTTCGGCCACCCGGTGCCGGCGCTGGTCCAGCCGGTGCAGCGGCAGGTCCAGTTCGGCGACCGCGCCGAGGATCAGGTCGTAGGTACTGTCATCGGCGAGCGGTACGAGCAGCAGTCGGCCGTCGCGCGCCACCGGCAGGTCGAGCGCGGCGAGTCGGGCGGCCAGCTCCTCGGTGCCCTCGCTGACCTCCACGGCCAGCACGTCGGTGGCCGTGGTCATCGCGGAGATGTGGTCCGCGCGCAGCAGGCGCCCGCCGTCGATGGCGATCAGCGTGTCGCAGATGCGCTCCACCTCACCCAGCAGATGCGAGCACACCAGGACGGAGATGCCGAACTCGGTGCCGATCCGGTGCACAAGCGCCAGCATGGCGTCCCGCCCGGCCGGGTCCAGACCGTTTGTCGGCTCGTCCAGCAGCAGCAGGTCGGGGTCGTGCACCAGCGCCTGGGCCAGCTTGACCCGCTGCTTCATGCCCGTGGAGTAGCCGCCGACCGGCCGGTAGCGCTCCTCGTAGAGCCCGACGTGGCGCAGCGCCTCGGAGGCGCGCTCGCGGGCCACGGTGCGTGGCAGGCCGCTCATCCGACCGAGGTGGGTGACCAGCTCGGCGGCGGACAGGTCCGGTGGGAGGCAGTCGTGCTCGGGCATGTAGCCGACGCGGGCACGAACCGCCGCCGATTCGGTGGTCGGGTCGATGCCGAGCACCGAGACCTGACCACTGGTCGGGGCGATCAGGCCGAGCAGGATCTTGATCAAGGTGGATTTTCCGGCGCCATTCGCCCCCACCAGGCCGATGATCCCGGGCTCGACGGCGACGGTGAGGTCGGTGAGCGCGGTGACCCGACCTCCGTACGTCTTGGTGAGCGACTGGGTCGCGATCAGTGTCACAGGGCCAGCGTAGGGAGTCGATGCCCCCGGTCGACACCGGCGCGCCCCCGGAGCTCCCCTGATCCTCGCCGCGGCACACCCCTAGGGTCTCCGCACGTTTGCGCCGGTCCCGCGTTCGGTCAGACCCCGCCGCCGGAAAGTCCACTCCGGGGTGGCACGATTCACTTCCCGTTCACCGGGCAGTGTTCCGGGGGATATTCGACCGCCGACGCGGGAAGGATCGTGATGGTCGAGGTTGGCGTCCCCAAGGTGAGTGTCGTGGTGCCCGCGTACAACTGCGGACCCCACATCGAGAAGCTGGTGTCGTCGCTGCTGCGGCAGTCACTGCCGTCCGACGAGTTCGAGGCGATCTTCGTCGACGACGGATCCACCGACGACACAGGTGAGCGGCTGGACCGGCTCGCCGCCCAGCATCCGCACATCCACGTGGTGCACATCGAGAACTCGGGCTGGCCGTCGCGCCCGCGCAACCTCGGCATCGAGCGCGCCCGCGGCGAGTACGTCTTCTTCGCCGACGACGACGACTGGTTCGCCGACCAGGCGCTGGAGCGGCTCTACGACTGTGCGAAGACGTACGACGCGGATCTCGTGATCGGCAAGATGGCCGGGCACGGACGCGGCGTACCCCGGGAGCTGTTCCGCAAGAACCGCTTCGACGCCACGCTGGAAAACGCCCCGCTGATCGACAGCCTGACCTGCCACAAGTTGTTCCGCCGTTCCTTCCTCAACGAGCACGGGCTGCGGTTCCCGGAGGGCGGCAAGCGGCGGCTGGAGGACCATTCGCTGGTCGTGCGGGCCTACTTCGCGTCCCGCCGCACCTGCGTACTGTCCGACTACACCTGCTACCACCACGCGCAGCGGGCCGATGCCCGCAACGTGACCGCCGCGCGGCTGGAGCCGTCGAGCTACTTCGCCAGCGTGCGCGACGCGCTGGACGTCGTCGACGCCCACACCGAGCCGGGGCCGCTGCGCGACCGGCTGCACCGGCGGTGGCTGCGCAACGAGATGATCAACCGGCTGCGCGGCAAGCGGCTGTTGGACGCTCCCGAGGACTGGGTGGACCAGGTCGCCGGCGAGGTCCAGAAGATCATTCAGGAGCGGTTCGCCCCCGGGGTCGCCGCAGGCCTGCCGCCGTTGCAGCGGGCCGTGGCCTACCTGGTCGAGCGGGGCCGGGTCGAGGACCTTCGGCGGTTGGCCCGCTGGGAGGCGGGCATCGCCGGGCACGGCAGGATCGACGCGCTCGAGCCGGAAGAGCACGCCGTCACGGTGAGCGTGGCCGCCGAACTGCGCTCCGCGAACCACCCGATCGGCTTCCGCGCCGACGACGGGCGCGACGTGCTCGTACTCCCGGTCGACGAGATCTCGCCCGACGTGCTCGACTCCACCACGCAGGTCCGTAAGGCTCGTCTGGACGTGGTCGCCCGCCGCCGGGAGACCGGCGACGAGATCTTCCTGCCGGTGACGTTCCAGATCGAGCGGGTCGCCGGCCCGGGCGGCGCGGAGACGGTCCACCTGGTGCACCGCGCCACCACCACGATCGATTTCCGGACTCTCAACGGTGGTCGCACGCGGGGCAGTTGGCTCCTCAAGGCACGGATCACCAACGCCGGATGGACCGAGGACGCGCGACTGCCGCTGCTCTTCATCTGCCCGGCCGACGGCGCGGCTCCGCGTATCCGTGACGAGCGGAAGGTCTGGAACTGGCTGCGCTCGGCGGTGGGTCGCCGGGTACGAGGCTGACTCGACCGCTCGGGTCGTGGAGTGGCGGCCTCGACCGATCGACCGTCGGCTGCGAAACTGTGTGCCGGTCAGCGAGTGGGGGGTGTGGATGAGCAACGGCTGGGTGCTGCCCGACGAGGTGCTCCGGGACGCGCCGGCGTACACGCCGCGTCCCGGTGAGCTGGCGGATCTGGAGCTGCTGCTGACCGGCGCGTACGCCCCCCTGACCGGCTTCATGACCCGCGCCGACCTGGTGTCGGTGAGTCGACGCGGCCGGCTGGCCGACGGCACGCCGTGGCAGGTTCCGGTGACCCTGCAGGTGCCGGCCGCGCTGGCGCAGGGCTTCGACCCGCGCGACGAGGCCCGTCGGGCTCTGGTGCTGACCGACGGGGAGGGCGCCCCGGCGGCCGCCCTCGACGTGGCGGACGTCTGGCAGGTGCGCGAGGGCGTCGCGGGGCTGGGCGGTGCCCTCCGTCGGCTCGGCGACGGAGGGCACGGCCCCTTCCAACGGCTGCGCCGCAGCCCCGAGGAGGTCCGGGCGCTGCTGCCCCCGGGGCGGGTGCTCGGGGTCATCGCCGACCGTCCGCTGCACCGGCCGCAGCTCGCCCAGATCGCACACGCCGCCCGCACCCTCGCCGCCCACCTGCTGGTGATGATCCCGATCGGCGAGGGCGGTGTGGGCGGCCTCGCCCCGGAGGCGCTGGTACGCACGATCTTCGCCGCCCGGGACCGGATGCCTCCGGCCACCCTGGTCGGGGTGCCGCTGTCGCACCGCCGGGACGAGATCAGCGACGCTCTGCTGCGGGCCCGGGTGTCCGCCGCGTACGGGGTCACCCACCTGCTCTCCACCGGGGAGATGCTTTCCGGCGCGGGTCTGCGGGTGCTGGTGCCCCGCGAGCTGGCGTACGACAACCGCGACGGGCAGTGGCGCTGGCGGGAGGACATTCCGCCGCGTAACCGTCGCCTCGCGCTGACCCATGACGAGATCGACGACCTGCTCGACCGCGGCTTCCCGCTGCCCGAGTGGCACACCCCGCCGGCCGTGGCGAAGGAACTGGCCCGGGCCCGGCCGCCGCGCCGGCACCGGGGGGTCGTGGTGTTCCTGACCGGCCTCTCCGGCTCCGGCAAGTCCACTGTCGCGCGGAGTCTGGCCGACGCGTTGCGGGAGAACGGCGACCGGACGGTGACCCTCCTCGACGGCGACGTGGTTCGCCGGGAGCTCTCCGCCGGGCTCAGTTTCAGCAAGGCCGACCGGGATCTCAACGTCCGCCGGATCGGCTGGGTGGCCGCCGAGATCGCCCGGCATCACGGTGTGGGCATCTGTTGCCCGATCGCCCCGTACGCCGCGGCCCGCGCCACGGCACGGGAGATGGCCCTGGCCGCCGGGGCGGGCTTCGTGCTGGTGCACGTCGCGACTCCGCTCGAGGTGTGCGAGCAGCGGGACCGCAAGGGCCTGTACGCGCGAGCCCGTGCCGGTCTGCTGACCGGCATGACCGGCATCGACGACCCGTACGAGGAGCCGACGGACGCGGACCTGGTGCTGGACACCACCCATGTGAGCGTCGCGGAGGCGGTGCAGGCCGTCCTCGACCACCTCACCGAGACCGGCTGGGTGGAGTTGAAGATCCAGTCCGCCTGAGTCGACGCACCACCCTTTTCTTCCGCCGCTGCCGGGTACGCGCTAGTGTTCATCTTTGTTGGAACACGTTCGACCACGTGAGAGTACGTGGACCCCTGGGAGGCACGGCGGATGCTCGCTCGACAGCGGCAGTCGGCCATCCTGGATCGGGTCCGAGCCGCTGGCGGTGTCCGGGTGACCGACCTGGCCACCGAGTTCGGCGTCTCCGACATGACCATCCGCCGCGATCTGGAGACGCTGCACGAGCGCGGCCTGCTGGCCAAGGTGCACGGCGGGGCGACCACGTCCGGTCCCGGCTCGACGGACGAGCCGGGCTTTCACGCCAAGTCCGTCCGACAACTGCCGGCGAAGGCCGCCATCGCGGACCGGGCGGCGCTGCTGGTCCGGCCCGGCGCGGCGGTCGCTCTCTCCGCCGGCACCACCACCGCCGAACTGGCCCGCCGACTGGTGGACGTCCCGGGCCTGACCGTGGTGACCAACTCGCTGCCGGTGGCCGAGATCCTGCACGCCGGGGGTCGGCCCGACCAGACGGTGGTGCTCACCGGCGGTGTGCGGACGCCGTCGGACGCGCTGGTCGGCCCGCTCGCGGTGGCCGCCGTCCGGCGGCTGCACCTCGACCTGCTCTTCCTCGGCGTGCACGGCATCACCGAGCGCGCCGGCTTCACCACACCCAACCTGATGGAAGCCGAGATCGACAGGGCGTTGGTCGCCGCAGCCGACCAACTGGTGGTGCTCGCCGACCACACGAAGTGGGGCACGGTCGGCATCTCCTCGATCGTCGAGCTGACGGCAGCCCAGGTACTGGTCAGCGACGAGGCGTTGCCTCCGCCCGCGCGACGGGTACTCGGCGAACAGGTGGGCCAATTGATCATGGTTAAGGCGACGAGGGCGGGCCGCGCGACGCGCACGCCGACGAGTGAGGGGACGGCGCCGTGAAGCGCACCGCGATCGACCTGGCCGACGGCCGGGAGCTGATCTACTTCGACGAGGACGACGCCGCCGTCCGCGACCAGCCGGACCGCCGCGACCTGCCGCCGCCGCCACCCGCGTCGCAACTGCGCTACGACCCGCTGGCCGACGAGTGGGTGGCGGTCGCCGTGCACCGGCAGACCCGTACCTTCCTGCCGCCCGCCAACGAGTGCCCGCTCGACCCGTCCGTGGGCGACCGACTGACCGAGATCCCCGCGCCGGACTACGACGTGGTGGTCTTCGAGAACCGGTTCCCCTCGCTGAGCGGCCGGGTCGCCGACGAGCCCGGCGAGATCACCCCGTTCACGCCGGTCCGGCCGGGCGTGGGTCGGTGCGAGGTGGTCTGCTTCACCTCCGACCACAACGCCTCCTTCGCCAGCCTCCCGCCGCGTCGCGTCCGCACGGTCCTCGACGCGCTCGCCGACCGGACCGAGGTGCTCGGCGAGCTGCCCGGGGTGGAGCAGGTGTTCTGCTTCGAGAACCGGGGCGTCGAGATCGGCGTGACGCTGCACCACCCGCACGGGCAGATCTACGCGTACCCCTTCGTGACGCCGCGCACCCGGGCGTTGCTGGCGGCGGCCCGCCGGCACGCCGAGCGGACCGGTGGCAACCTGTACGCGGACGTGTTGGCCGCCGAGCGCGCGGCCGGCGACCGGGTCGTCACCGAGAACGAGCACTGGACGGCGTTCGTGCCGGCGGCGGCCCGCTGGCCGTTCGAGGTGCACGTCGCGCCGCGGCGCGTGGTGCCGGACATCCCGGCGCTCACCGACGGCGAGCGGGACGCCTTCGGGCCGCTCTACCTGGATCTGCTGCGCCGCTTCGACGGGCTGTTCGACATGCCGATGCCCTACATCGCGGCGTGGCACCAGGCGCCGGTGCGGATCGACCGCGAGCTGGGTCACCTGCACCTTCAGCTGTTCAGCATCCGGCGCGCCAAGGACAAGCTGAAGTACCTGGCCGGCTCCGAGTCGGGGATGGGTGTCTTCATCAACGACATCGCCCCCGAACGCGCCGCCGAACTGCTCCGCGCCGCCTGACCGGTCCGCCGGGGCTTCCGCGCGTCGGCCGCCCGCTAGACCGTGAGGCCGACTGGTCGAGCGTGGGGGCCGACTGGTCGAGCGTGGGGGCTGGGAAACAGGGCGCGGGGGGCCCGGGACAGGGCCCCCCGCAGGGAAGGGACGGCTGGCTGTGCTCGACACAGCCGGGAAGGCTGGCTGATCGGCACGCACACCGCGGTCGACCTCGGTCAACCTTCTGGACGCGACTGGCATCTCGTCCACCCTGGTCAACGAGACGTGCCGGGCCGGGGTGACGCCGCAGGCGTGTCGCCCGCCGGACACAGCGGAGCCCGCCGGCGGGTGCCGACGGGCTCCGGTGCTGGTGCTGTCGAATCAGGCGGAGAGCCGGCGGGCCAGGTTCTCGTCGAGCGCGTTCATGAACTCGTCGGTGCTCAGCCACGGGGCGTCGCGCGAGATGAGCAGCGCGAGGTCCTTGGTCATCTGGCCACCCTCGACGGTGTCGACGATGACCTGCTCCAGGGTGTTGGCGAACTCGGTGACCGCCGGCGTGCCGTCCAGCTTGCCCCGGTGGGCCAGGCCCCGGGTCCAGGCGTAGATCGACGCGATCGGGTTGGTCGAGGTCTTCTCGCCCTTCTGGTACTGCCGGTAGTGCCGGGTGACCGTGCCGTGCGCGGCCTCGGCCTCGACGGTACGGCCGTCCGGGGAGAGCAGCACCGAGGTCATCAGACCCAGCGAGCCGAACCCCTGCGCGACGGTGTCGGACTGCACGTCACCGTCGTAGTTCTTGCAGGCCCAGACGTACCCGCCCTCCCACTTGAGCGCGGCGGCGACCATGTCGTCGATGAGCCGGTGCTCGTAGGTCAGGCCGGCAGCGTCGAACTCGGCCTTGAACTCGGCCTCGAACACCTCGGCGAAGATGTCCTTGAACCGGCCGTCGTACGCCTTGAGGATGGTGTTCTTGGTCGACATGTAGACCGGGTAGTTGCGGTCCAGGCCGTACCGGAACGAGGCCCGGGCGAAGTCCCGGATCGACTCGTCGTAGTTGTACATGCCCATGGCGATGCCGCCGCCGGGGAAGTTGGCGACCTCCATCTCCATCGGCTCGCCGCCATCGGCCGGGGTGTAGGTGATGGTCACCGTGCCCGGGCCGGGGACGACGAAGTCGGTGGCCTTGTACTGGTCACCGTGGGCGTGCCGGCCGATGATGATCGGCTTGGTCCAGCCGGGGACCAGCCGCGGCACGTTGGACATGATGATCGGCTCACGGAAGACGACGCCGCCGAGGATGTTGCGGATGGTGCCGTTGGGCGACCGCCACATCTTCTTCAGGCCGAACTCCTCGACCCGGGCCTCGTCCGGGGTGATGGTGGCGCACTTGACGCCGACGCCGTGCTCCTTGATGGCGTTGGCGGCGTCAATGGTGACCTGGTCGTCGGTCTCGTCGCGGTACTGGATCGACAGGTCGTAGTAGTGCAGGTCGACGTCGAGGTAGGGCAGGATCAGCTGCTCCCGGATCTGCTTCCAGATGATCCGGGTCATCTCGTCGCCGTCGAGCTCCACGACCGGGTTGTTTACCTTGATCTTCGCCATCGGCCGGCGCTCCTCTCGGGGGACACGTGCTCAAGCAGTACGAGCGTACTGCAATTGGGCCGGCAGCCCCCAGCCGGCCTCTGCCGACCGGTGAAACCGGGCTGCACGACACAGCAGTTCCCTGACACCATCGCGCGATGCCACTGAGCCGCACCTTCGGGTCTATCACGGTCACGGCGCTCACCGACGGCGAGGGCGGCTTCTTCCAGCCCCGCGACGAGGCGTTTCCGCACGCCACAGCCGCGCAGTGGGCGGAGGCCGACCGCCGCGACCCCACCTCGGTCACCTCGGACGGGCAGTGGTGGCTGCCGTTCCGGAGCTTCGCGATCCGCTCCGGCGACGGGCCGGTGACCCTGGTCGACGCCGGGATCGGCCCGGCCGGCGCACCCGCCGCGAGTTGGGCGCCGGTACCCGGCCGGCTACCCGCCGAACTGACCGCCGCCGGCATCGATCCCGCCGACGTCGACACGGTCGTGCTGACCCACCTGCACAGCGACCACATCGGCTGGGCGGTCACCGGCACGCCCGGCAGGCCGTACTTCCCGAACGCGAGCTACCTGCTCCAGCGCGCCGAGGTGGACGCGGCCCGGGCGCTCAACCCGGGCCTACCGGCCGGCCTGATCGCGCCGTTGCGCGCCGCCGGCCAGCTCCGGGTGGTCGACGGCGAGGCAGACCTCACCCCGGCGGTACGACTGCTGTCCACTCCTGGCCACACCCCCGGCCACCAGTCGGTGCTCCTGACGGTGGCCGACGAGCGCCTGCTGCTCACCGGCGACCTCCTAGTGCACGCCGTACAACTCGTCGACCCCACCCTGGCGTACGCCCACGAGGAGGACCCCGACGAAGCAAGAGCCTCCCGCCTAACCACCCTGCACACCCACTCCCCCACCCTGCTGGCCACCCCCCACCTAGGGCCTGTCCTGTCGATCATGGAAGCCAGATGATGGCGGCGATGAGGACAAGGCTGGCCCGGTAAAGGGATGCTCGTTTGGCGTAGCGGGTG
>NZ_JBEXIJ010000051.1:0-34120 GCF_040608495.1 Micromonospora sp. NPDC005174
CTACGACATCACCGTCGAGCACCTCGCCGACTGGATCGCCACCCGCGGCTACGCCACCAGCTGACCCACAACACCACCGACAAGGGCCGGACCCCACCACAGGGGCCCGGCCCTTTCGGCGTGCCCGTGGTCATTCGTCGGAGAGGACGGACAGGATCTGCTCGCCGTACTTGGCGAGCTTGTTCTCGCCGACGCCGTTGACCCGGGACAGCTCGGCCAGCGAGGTGGGCTTGTCGCCCGCGATCTGCCGGAGCGTGGCGTCGTGGAAGATGACGTACGCGGGGACGCCCTGTTCCTTGGCGGTGGCCGCCCGCCACGCGCGCAGCCGCTCGAAGACGGACGCGGCGGCCGGGGTCAGCTCGGCCACGACGGTGGACGAGCCGCGCGGCTTCGACGAGCGGCTCGACGCCGGCTTCTCCGGTTCGCGGCGCATGGTGACGGTACGGCGGCGGCCGAGCACGTCGGCGCTCGCCTCGGTCAGGGCGAGGGTGCCGTAGTCGCCCTCGACGGCGAGCAGCCCTTCGGCGAGGAGTTGCCGGACGACGCCTCGCCACTCGGCCTCGCTCAACTCGGTGCCGATGCCGAAGACGGTCAGCGAGTCGTGGCCGTACTGGTTGATCTTGTCGGTCTGTTTGCCGAGCAGGATGTCGACGCAGTGCCCGGCGCCGAACCGCTGGTTGCGTTCGCGGTCGAGGCGGAAGACGGTCGAGAGCAGCTTCTGGGCGGCGACCGTGCCGTCCCAGGACTCCGGTGGGTTGAGGCAGGTGTCGCAGTTGCCGCACGCCGACGTGGAGGTCTCGCCGAAGTATTCGAGGAGCTGGACCCGGCGGCAGCGCACCGTCTCGCAGAGCGCGAGCATCGCGTCCAGGTGCGCGGCGAGGTTGCGTCGGTGCGCGAGGTCACCGTCGGACGTCTCGATCATCTTGCGCTGCTGGACCACGTCCTGGAGGCCGTACGCCAGCCAGGCGGTGGCCGGTAGTCCGTCGCGGCCGGCGCGGCCGGTCTCCTGGTAGTAGCCCTCGACGGACTTGGGCAGGTCGAGGTGGGCCACGAAGCGTACGTCGGGCTTGTCGATGCCCATGCCGAAGGCGATGGTCGCCACCATGACCAGCCCGTCCTCGCGCAGGAACCGTTGCTGGTTGGCGGCGCGGGTGACCGCGTCGAGGCCGGCGTGGTACGGCAGTGCGGCGATCCCGTTCGCGGTCAGGAACTCGGCGGTCTTGTCGACCGAGGCGCGGGACAGGCAGTAGACGATGCCCGCGTCACCGGGATGCTCGTCGCGCAGCAGCGCCAGCAACTGTTTACGGGGCTCCCGCTTGGGCACGATCCGGTACTGGATGTTGGGCCGGTCGAAGCTGGCCACGAAGTGCCGAGCGTCGTCGAGCCCCAGCCTGCTGGCGATCTCGCGGCGGGTGGCGCTCGTCGCGGTCGCGGTGAGCGCGATGCGGGGGACCTGCGGCCACCGCTCGTGCAGCATCGACAGCGCCAGGTAGTCGGGCCGGAAGTCGTGCCCCCACTGGGACACGCAGTGCGCCTCGTCGATCGCGAACAGGGAGATGCGCCCCCGGTCCAGCAGGGCGAGGGTGGACCGGACGCCGAGCGCCTCCGGCGCCAGGTAGAGCAGGTCCAGCTCGCCCGCGACGAAGGCGGCCTCGACCCGACGGCGGGCGTCCAGGGTCTGGGTGGAGTTGAGGAAACCGGCGCGTACGCCGACCGCGGTGAGCGCGTCCACCTGGTCCTGCATGAGCGCGATCAGCGGCGACACGACGACGGCGACGCCGTCGCGGACCAGGGCCGGGATCTGGTAGCAGAGCGACTTGCCGCCGCCGGTGGGCATCAGCACCAGCGCGTCGCCGCCGGCGACGACCTGGTCGATGACCTGCTGCTGGAAGCCGCGGAAGGCGTCGTAGCCGAACACCCGGCGCAGCACCGCCAGCGCGTCGTCGGTACGCAGGTCCGTCGGGGAAGCCATCCGCGGAGTCTACGAGCCGACCCCGACAGCACCACCCCCACGTCGGCCCGGCGCGTCCGCCGCACCGCGACGGTCACTGCCCCGGCAGGCCGTCTCCGTCGCCCCAGCAGAGCCCGCCGATGCCGGCCGCGCTGTGAAAGCCGGGGTGTCCGCTGACGTCCATGCAGATTTCGTTGTCGGGGCCGCTCCGGCCGCAGAACACCGGCTCGACGTGGTGCCAGGCGTCGGCCCGGGACAGCAGCGCGGCCTCGGCGGCCACCTCGGGGCGCAGGGTCGTCAACCCCTCCGTGTAGACGACGGCCTGGTCGCGGGCCTCCGTCAGGTCCGTCGCCAGGTAGGACAGATGCAGCGTCCAGCGCCGGCCCGCCGGCCGCTCGCGCTCCGCCGGACCCAGAGAGATGAGGTACGACGACAGTGTCTCCGGCGTTGCCAACGCGACCGCGATGGCGGCCCGGACCCGCTCGGACACGTCGGCCCGGTCGAGCAGAGCGGCCAGGTCGTCCTGGACGTCGCGGGGTCGCCGTGACTCCCGCTCCCCGCGAGACGATCGATTGTCCGTCACGATTCCCTGCCTCTCCGTAGCGGGTGCTCATCAAGAGACTGGACCAGTCGAGCAAGAAGTGCAACGTCATGATTTATTCGAACAGATGCTTGAATTGCGTTCGCTCTTCGGTAAGGATCGATCACTCAGAGTGGAGGTGGCGATGGCGCAGGTACCCAGTCCGACGATCAGAGCCCGCCGGCTGCGGCGCGAGTTGCGCCGCCTGCGGGACCGCACCGGGCACACCGCCGAGGAGGTCGCCAAGATCCTGGGCTGGCACCGGACGAAGGTCATCCGCTTCGAACTCGGGCACTCGCGGGTGATGCCCAAGGACATGCCCCCGCTGCTCGACCTCTACGACGCATCCGAGGGCGAGCGGGAGTCGCTGAACGCCTTGCTCCGGCAGTCCCGGCAGAAGGGGTGGTGGAGCGCGTACGGCGACGTGCTGCCGGACGACTTCGTCGGCTTCGAGGCCGAGGCGACGTCGATCAGCGCGTTCGAGTGTCTGTACGTTCCTGGCCTGTTGCAGACGGAGGAGTACGTCCGCGCCATCGTCAGAGCGGGCCGCAGCACCGCCGACCAGGACGAGACCGACCGGGTTGTGGCAGCCAGGCTCGCCCGCAAGGCTCTACTGTCGCGTGACCTGCCGCCATCGTTGTGGGCAGTGTTGGATGAGGCGGCGGTCCGACGGGTGGTCGGTGGCCCGAAGGTGATGCGTGCGCAGCTCACCCGCCTGACAGAAGCGTGCGCGATGCCCTCGGTAGAGATCCAGGTCCTGCCGTTCTCCGCCGGCGCGCACGCGGCGATGGCCGGAGCCTTCACCCTGCTGGACTACGCCGACCCGCTGCTCGACCCGGCGGTGGTGTATCTCAGCAACGACTCCAGCACCCTGTTGCTGGAGGAGGACCGGCAAGTGGCCCGATATAAGCTCATGTTCGACCACCTTCGGGCCAAGGCACTCGACCCTGACCGGTCAGCCGACCTTCTTGCGCGGATCGCTGCCGAGGTCCCGGACTGAGTCCGACACCTTGGAGCGCTGCCGATGACCCCCGCGGAGCTGGCACGGGTTTCCTGGAGCAAAAGTAGCCGTAGCGGCGCGAACGATTCGAACTGCGTCGAGGTGGCCGTACTTTCCGCTGGGCTGGCGGTGCGGGACTCGAAGGACCCGGGCGGGCCCGCACTCGTCTTCGGTCGGGACGCCTGGTCGTCGTTCGTGACCGGTCTGCGGCGCGGTCCGCGCGGCTGAACGTTCCGTCGCCGGATGCCGGCGCTACCGCGCCCTCGGCCCACCCACGGCGCGCGGCGGCGGGCGTGCCCGTGCCCACCCCGATCGGCGGGATAGAGTCGCTGATTGACCAATCGCGGCCGATGGCGGCCGCGGCGCCACGGCTTGGGGGTACGGGTGAGCGAGGCGCACACAGTCGGTGACGGGCAGCCGACGGCCGAGTCGGAGACCACTCTGGTGGTGGTCACCGGGGTGTCCGGTGGCGGTCGCAGCACCGTCGCCCGCGCGTTGGAGAACGTCGGCTACTACGTGGTGGACAACCTGCCGCAGGCGCTCATGCTCGACATGGCCGAGCTGGCGTTCAAGGCCGGCGGCGCGGCCCGGCGTACGGCGATGGTCCTGGACGTGCGCTCGCGGGCCTTCTCCACCGACCTGGCCGGCGCGATCCGGGAGCTGAAGGAGCGCGGCTTCTCGCCCCGGGTGGTGTTCGTCGACGCCGACGCCGAGGTCCTGATCCGCCGGTTCGAGAGCGTCCGGCGGTCGCACCCGTTGCAGGGGGACGGGCGGCTCGCCGACGGTATCGCCGTCGAGCGCGGGCTGCTGGAGGAGGCCCGTGACCAGGCCGACGTGATCATCGACACCAGTCACCTGAACGTCAACCAGCTCCGGCGGCGGATCGAGGAGCTGTTCGGCGGCGAGGACGCCCGGCGGCTGCGGGTGACCGTGCTGTCGTTCGGTTTCAAGTACGGCCTGCCGCCGGACGCCGACTTCGTGCTGGACGCCCGGTTCCTGCCCAACCCGTACTGGGTGCCGGAGCTGCGGGAGCACACCGGGCGGGAGGAGGCGGTGAGCGCGTACGTGCTGGGGCAGGAGGGCGCCGACGCCTTCGTCGCCTCGTACGCCGACCTGGTCAACGCCACCACCACCGGGTTCGAGCGGGAGGGCAAGCGGTACCTGACGGTGGCCGTTGGCTGCACCGGCGGCAAGCACCGCAGTGTGGCCATCGCCGAGGAGCTGGCCGGCCGGCTGCGCCAGGCGGGGCTGGCGGCCAACGCCCAGCACCGCGACCTGGGGCGGGAATGACGACGCGCCGGGTGGTGGCGTTCGGCGGCGGGCACGGCCTCTCCGCGTCGCTGCGCGCGCTGCGGCACTGCGCTGCGGAACTCGACCTGGACATCACGGCTGTGGTGACGGTCGGTGACGACGGCGGTTCCAGTGGCCGGCTGCGTGCCGAGCGGGGCGGCCTGCCCCCTGGTGACCTGCGGCAGGCCCTGGTCGCGCTGTCCGGTGACCATCCGGCCACCCGACGCAGCGCCGGTCTCTTCCAGCACCGCTTCGCGGCGGCGCAGGCTGTCCGCGTACTCGAAGATGCCGGGACCGACGCGGCCCCGGCGGCGGGGGACGCGGCCGGCGCGGACGCGGACCCGGCGTTCCGGGCCGACGGGCTGGCCGGGCACGCGGTGGGCAACCTGGTGCTCTGCGGCCTCATGGAGCTGCTCGGCGATCCGGTGGCGGCGCTCGAGCACGCCGGGGCGATGCTCGGCGCGGTCGGGCGGGTGCTGCCGATGTCGCGTCAGCCGGTCGACATCGAGGCGCGGGTGCGCGGGGTCCACCCGGACGCCCCGGACGAGGTGCGGACCGTGCGCGGCCAGCACCAGGTGGCGGTCACCACCGGGCGGGTCGAGTCGCTGCGGCTGACCCCGGCCGCCCCGGCCGCCTGCGCCGAGGCCCTGGCCGCGATCGGCGCGGCGGACTGGTTGATCTTCGGGCCGGGCAGTTGGTACACGAGCGTCCTGCCGCACCTGCTGGTGCCGCAGTTGGCTGACGCGATCGTGTCCAGCTCGGCCCGACGCCTGGTCACGCTCAACCTGGCCGCGGAGAAGGAGACCCTCGGCCTCTCGGTCGCCGATCATCTGGCGGCGCTGCACTGGTACCTGCCCGAGCTGAAGGTGGATCTCGTGCTGGCGGACGCCAAGGCGGTGGGTGACCCGGAACCGGTCGAACGTGCGGCAGAATCGCTGGGTGCCCGCCTGGTCCTCGCCCCCGTCGCCGTCACCGACGGCACTCCCCGCCATGATCCGGCTGCCCTGGGCGCCGCGCTGGTGCCTGTCCTGGGTGCCGATCGTTAGACACGTACGTAATCACCGGCGACACGCCGGAACAGGTCCGTGAGGGGACGCACAATGGCGATGACGGCTGCGGTCAAGGACGAGCTGAGTCGGGTCGACGTGCCCAAGCCCTGCTGTCGGCGGGCTGAGATGGCCGCGCTGCTGCGCTTCGCCGGAGGGCTGCACATCGTCTCCGGGCGCGTGGTGGTGGAGGCGGAGCTGGACACCGGGGCGGTGGCGCGCCGGCTGCGCCGGGAGATCGCCGAGGTCTACGGCTACCCCAGCGAGATCCACGTGCTGGCCTCCGGCGGGCTGCGCAAGGGCAGCCACTTCATCGTCCGGGTGGTCAAGGACGGCGAGGCGCTGGCCCGGCAGACCGGCCTGCTCGACGTGCGCGGCCGGCCGGTGCGGGGGCTGCCCCCGCACGTGGTGGCGGCGAACGTCTGCTGCGCGGTCTCCGCGTGGCGAGGCGCGTTCATGGCGCACGGCTCGCTCACCGAGCCCGGCCGCTCGAGCGCGTTGGAGATCACCTGCCCGGGGCCGGAGTCGGCGCTCGCGCTGGTCGGTGCTGCCCGCCGGATCGGCATCACGGCCAAGAACCGTGAGGTACGCGGGGTGGACCGGGTCGTGGTCAAGGACGGCGACGCGATCGCCGCGCTGCTCACCCGCATCGGCGCGCACTCCAGCGTGTTGGCGTGGGAGGAGCGTCGGGTACGCCGTGAGGTGCGGGCCACCGCCAACCGGCTGGCCAACTTCGACGACGCGAACCTGCGGCGCTCGGCGCGTGCCGCGGTGGCCGCCGCCGCCCGGGTCACCCGGGCGCTGGAGATCCTGGCCGAGGAGGCGCCCAACCACCTCACCGACGCGGGGAGGCTGCGCCTGGAGCACCGGCAGGCGTCGCTGGAGGAGTTGGGGGCGCTCGCCGACCCGCCGCTGACCAAGGACGCCATCGCCGGGCGGATCCGCCGTCTGCTGGCGCTGGCCGACAAGCGGGCCCGGGACCTCGGCATCCCGGATACCGAAGCAGCCGTCACGCCCGACATGCTCGTGGTCTGATAGGACGGTGGGGCCGTACGGTGCGCCGGGAGCACGACCCGGCGCAGCGGGGTCCCGCGCGCTCGGATAGGGTCGCTGAGTACGGCAAGGGGGCCGACACCGGCACTTCTCGTCGTGCCCACCGCCTCGGGCGGTCAGGTCCTCAGACCGCGCGGCGGGGTGGCCGAGATGAACAGTCGACGGCCGGTTCCAACGGTCGGCGCACACCATTCCCGCCGGCCCGTTGAGTCAAGCCGGCGGACCAGAACGCAAGGAGATGGGACCTGTGACCATCCGGGTTGGCATCAACGGCTTCGGCCGAATCGGCCGTAACTTCTTCCGGGCAGTGCTGGCGTCCGACGCCGACATCGAGGTCGTGGCGGTCAACGACCTGACCGACAACGGCACGCTCGCCCACCTGCTCAAGTACGACAGCATCCTCGGCCGCCTGCCGTACGAGGTCAAGGCCACCGCCGACGAGATCACCGTCGGTGGCAAGACCATCAAGGCGTTCGCCGAGAAGGACCCGGCGGCGCTGCCGTGGGGCGAGGTCGGCGCGGACGTCGTCATCGAGTCGACGGGCTTCTTCACCGACGGCACCAAGGCCAAGGCGCACATCGACGGCGGCGCCAAGAAGGTCATCATCTCCGCTCCGGCGAAGAACGAGGACGTCACCGTGGTCATGGGTGTCAACCACGACACCTACGACCCGGCGAAGCACACCATCATCTCCAACGCCTCGTGCACGACGAACTGCCTCGCGCCGATGGCGAAGGTCCTGCAGGACACGTTCGGCATCACCAAGGGTCTGATGACGACGATCCACGCGTACACCCAGGACCAGAACCTCCAGGACGCGCCGCACAAGGACCTGCGTCGCGCCCGGGCCGCCGCGCTGAACATCGTCCCGACCTCCACCGGCGCCGCGAAGGCCATCGGCCTGGTGCTGCCGGAGCTGAAGGGCAAGCTCGACGGGTACGCGCTGCGGGTGCCGATCCCGACGGGCTCGGCCACCGACCTCACCGTCGAGGTCGGCCGCGAGACCACCGTGGACGAGGTCAACGCCGCGCTGAAGGCCGCCGCGGAAGGCCCGCTCAAGGGCATCCTGGTCTACAACGAGGACCCGATCGTCTCCTCCGACATCGTCACCGACCCGGCGTCGTGCATCTTCGACGCGCCGCTGACCAAGGTCATCGGCAACCAGGTCAAGGTCGTCGGCTGGTACGACAACGAGTGGGGCTACTCCAACCGCCTCGTCGACCTGGTCAAGCTGGTCGGTTCGTCGCTGTGAGTGCGAGGAGTGAGCTTGCGAGCCCCGCAGTCACGAACGGAGGGCTAGCTCTGTGAGCATCCGGACCCTCGACGACCTGCTCGCCGAGGGGGTGTCGGGTCGGCGCGTGTTGGTGCGCGCCGACCTGAACGTCCCGCTCGACAAGCAGACCGGTGCCATCACGGACGATGGCCGGATCCGCGCGGTGCTGCCGACCCTCGGCGCGCTGGTCGAGGCCGGCGCGAAGGTGGTCGTCTGCTCGCACCTGGGCCGCCCGAAGGGCGCTCCGGACCCGCAGTTCAGCCTGAGCCCGGTCGCCGGCCGGCTCGGTGAGCTGCTGGGCGCGCCGGTGCACTTCGCCACCGACACGGTCGGCGACTCCGCCCGCTCGACCGTCGCCGACCTGGCCGACGGCCAGGTCGCCCTGCTGGAGAACCTGCGCTTCAACGCGGGTGAGACCAGCAAGGACGAGGCCGAGCGGGGCGCGTTCGCCGACCAGCTCGCCGCGTTCGGCGACGCGTACGTCGACGACGCGTTCGGCGCCGTGCACCGCAAGCACGCCAGCGTCTACGACGTGCCGGCGCGGCTGCCGCACGTCGCGGGCCGGCTGGTGCTGCGTGAGGTCGAGGTGCTCTCCAAGCTGACCAGTGAGCCCGAGCGGCCGTACGTGGTGGTGCTCGGCGGGTCCAAGGTCTCCGACAAGCTCGCCGTGATCGAGGCGTTGCTGCCGACTGTCGACCGGCTGCTCATCGGTGGCGGTATGTGCTTCACCTTCCTCAAGGCCCAGGGTCTGGAGGTGGGCACGTCGCTGCTGGAGAAGGACATGGTCGAGACCTGCCGCAACCTGCTGGAGCGGGCCGACGGCAAGATCCTGCTCCCGGTCGACGTGGTGGTCGCGGACGCGTTCGCGCCGGACGCCGCGCACGACACGGTCCGCGTCGACGGCATCCCCAGCCACCGGCTGGGCCTGGACATCGGTCCGGAGACGGTCGCCGGCTTCGCCGCCGCCCTGTCCCCGGCGAAGACGATCTTCTGGAACGGGCCGATGGGCGTGTTCGAGATGGCCGCCTTCGCGGCCGGCACCCGGGGCATCGCCGAGGCGATCACCAAGGCCGACGCGTTCAGCGTCGTCGGCGGCGGTGACAGCGCGGCGGCCGTGCGGGCGTTGGGCCTGGACGAGTCGAGCTTCGGTCACATCTCCACCGGTGGCGGCGCCTCCCTGGAGTACCTGGAGGGCAAGACCCTCCCCGGCATCGCGGCCCTGGAGAACTGAGCATGGCGAGCACGACCCGCCGGCCGTTGATGGCCGGCAACTGGAAGATGAACCTCAACCACCTCGAGGCCAACCTGCTCGTGCAGAAGCTGGCCGCGAGCCTCACCGAGAAGCAGCTCACCGAGGTCGAGACGGTGGTGCTGCCGCCGTTCACCGACCTGCGCACCGTGCAGACGGCGGTGGACGGCGACAAGCTGCTGATCGGCTACGGCGGGCAGGACCTGTCGCCGCACGCCTCCGGCGCGTACACCGGTGACATCTCCGGTCCGCTGCTGGCCAAGCTCGGCTGCACGTACGTGGTGGTCGGGCACTCCGAGCGGCGGGCCTACCACCACGAGGACGACTCGGTGGTCAACGCGAAGGTGAAGGCGGCGCTCACGCACGGCCTGACCCCCATCCTCTGCGTGGGGGAGGGGCTGGACGTACGCGAGCAGGGCACCCACGTGGCGCACTGCTCGGACCAGCTCGACGGTGGCCTCGCCGGGCTCACCCCCGAGCAGGTACGCCAGGTCGTCATCGCGTACGAGCCGGTCTGGGCGATCGGCACCGGCAAGACGGCGACGCCCGAGGACGCCCAGGAGGTCTGCGGGGCGGTCCGCCAGCGGTTGGCGGAGCGCTTCGACTCCGAGACCGCCGACGCGGTACGGGTCCTCTACGGCGGCTCGGTCAAGGCGTCGAACGTCGCCTCGATCATGGCCCAGCCGGACGTCGACGGCGGCCTGGTGGGCGGCGCGAGCCTGGACGCGGAGGAATTCGCGCAGATCTGCCGGTTCCCCGAGCACATCGCTCGCTGATCGCTCGCTATCCTGGACACCGCCCGTCCACCGGCCGGTGCCGGAGTGCCCGACCTGTCCGGGCGAGGATCGCTACGAGAGGACTGCCCCCAGCCATGCCGATCTGGTTCGCATACACGTTGATCGTGTTGCTGGTCATCACGAGCGTTCTGCTCACCCTGCTCATCCTGCTGCACCGCGGTAAGGGCGGCGGGTTGTCCAGCATGTTCGGCGGTGGCGTCAGCTCCAGCCTCGCCGGCTCCTCGGTGGCCGAGAAGAACCTGGATCGTTACACCGTTCTGGTGGGTGTCGTCTGGTTCGCGGCGATCGTCGGGCTGGGGCTCTGGCTCCGTCTCCAGATGAACAGCGGCACCTGAGCAGGCCCGCCAAGTCGTACAATCTGCGCGCGGTCCGTCACTCGACGGGCCGCGCGCAGTCTTTTCTCCGCTGCACCGCGTCGCCCGCCGCCCATCCCCGAAAGCGGCGGGTCCCCTCCGACGACAGGAGCGAGCAGCCGTGCCCAGTGGCAACGTCATCCGTGGCGCCCGGGTCGGGTCCGCGCCCATGCGCCCGGACGAGCGGCACCAACCCGCACCCCGACAGGCCGTCACCTACTGGTGCCGCAACGACCACCAGACCGACATCAGGATCGCGGCCGACGCCACGGCGCCGCCGCTGTGGGACTGCCCCCGCTGCGGGCTCCCCGCCGGTCTGGACGCCGAGAATCCGCCCGGGCGGGTCCGCGCCGAGCCGTACAAGAGTCACCTGGCGTACGTGAAGGAGAGGCGCACCGCCGAGGAGGGGGAGGCGCTACTGGCCGAGGCCCTCGCCGCGCTGCGCCGCCGACGCGGCGAAAGCTAGGGGGAGGACCCCGTCCAGGGGCCCTCCCGTCGTTCGTTCAGCGCAGGCTGCGGAAGCGGGCGGGCACGTCGGCGGCGGCCGCGCGGTCCAGCAGCCAGCGGGTGCGGTCGACGCCGTGCACGCCGGCGGCCGGCACCTGCACGTGGCCGGCGCCGGCCAGCGCCATGCCCACCGCGCGTGCCTTGTCGGTGCCGGCGGCCACGAGCCAGGCCTCCTCGGCGGTGTTGATCGCCGCCAGGGTGAGGGTGGTCCGCACCGGTGGCGGCTTCGGGCTGCCCCGCACCGCGCTGACCGGCCGCGTGTCGTGGTGCACGGGGTGCTCCGGGAAGACCGAGGCGACGTGC
The DNA here is from genome assembly GCF_040608495.1 of Micromonospora sp. NPDC005174. Taxonomy (NCBI): domain Bacteria; kingdom Bacillati; phylum Actinomycetota; class Actinomycetes; order Micromonosporales; family Micromonosporaceae; genus Micromonospora; species Micromonospora sp. NPDC005174. Next base: position 11,403 of record NZ_JBEXIJ010000051.1, read on the forward strand.
CCGTCCTCGCCGACGCCGAGCATCAGCACGTCGAAGTGCGGCAGCGTGGCGTGCCCCGGCCGGGCGGCGCGAGCCAGCTCCTCGGCGTACGCGGCGGCGGCCGCCTCGGGGTCGTTGCCGGCCGGGCCGTCGGAGGCCGGCATGGGATGCACCCGGGCCGGGTCCAGCGGCACCGAGTCCAGCAGGGCGGCCCGTGCCTGGGTCTCGTTGCGCTCCGGGTCGCCGGCGGGCAGGAACCGTTCGTCGCCCCACCACACGTCGACCCGGGACCAGTCGACCGCGTCGCGGGCCGGCAACTGCGCGACGGCCCGGTAGACGGCGGCGGCGACGCGACCACCGGTGAGCACCACCGCGGCCTCACCCCGGTCGGCCTGGGCGTCGAGGATCTTCACCAGCAGTCGGGCCGCCACGGCCTGCGCAAGCAGATCGGCGTCGGCGTGGACGGCGACACTCGCCTCACTCATGGGTTGTGCCTTCGTTTCCGGACCGCTGGGCGGTCGCTGTCGCGTCGTGCCCGGACGGGACGTCCGGAGGTGGCGGTGGAGGGCCGGGACGTGACGTCCCGGCCCTCCGGTGTCGTACTGCTCAGCTCTCGCCGCTCGTGCCGGCGTGCGCGGTGACCCCGGCCTCGGCGCGCTGGGCCGTGGCCGGATCCTTCCAGACGTGCACCCGCTGCGGTGGACGCTGTTCCAGACCGCGCAGGCCGGCGGTCGCGCCCAACGCCTCCGCGTACACCTGGTCGGCGTCGAGGCGGCGCAGCTCCTCGGCCAACTCGTCGCCGAGCGGCCGACGGACCAGCGGCAGAGTCCGGTCGTCCTGGCCGGTACGCCGGAACACCGCCAGGCTGTCCTCGCGGGTCAGCGTCAGCTTGTCGCCGTTGGCACAGGTCAACTGCACCTCCCGCATCCGGGGAAACTCGTCGGTGTCCACCCGGCGCGGGGTGATGCCGAGCCGGCTGGACAGCCAACCGACCATCAGGGCTGCCGTCGGGTCGCTGGGTGGCGCGACGACTGTCGCCTCGGTGACCTGCTCGTTGGTGGTGTCGAACGCCCCGGCGACCAGGGTCCGCCACGGGGTGATCCGGGTCCACGCCAGGTCGGTGTCGCCCGGTGCGTAGTCCCGGGCCCGCTGGCGCAGCGCCTCCACCGGGTCGGCGGCCTGCGCCGTGTCGGTGATCCGCCGGTCGGCGACCACACCGAGGAAGTCGGTGGCGATCTCCGCGGGCGGCTCACCGTGCCACCAGGTCACCACCGGTACGTCCGGCACCAGCAGCGGCATCACCACCGACTCGGCGTGCAGGGCGAGTCGCCCGTACATCCGGGTGACCACCGCCTCGCACGGGCCGAGGCGACCGCCGACCACGATCTCCGCGTCCAGCCGGTTGCGTTCCCGCTCGATGTCGGAGCGGACCACGACCAGCAGCCGGCACGGGTGGGCGGCGGCGGCGATGGTCGCCGCCGCCTCCGCCTCGCGGACCCGCTTCTCGTCCACCACCACGATGAGGGTGAGCGCCATGCCACTGGCCACACCACCGGCGCTACGCCGCTCGGCGGCCAGCGCCTTGACCACCTCGTTGCCGGTGGTGTCCCACAGCCCGATCATGCTCGTCTCCAAGCGCGACCCTCGCGGGCCAGCATCTCGTCGGAGGCCCGTGGACCCCACTCGCCGGCGCGGTACGGCTCCGGTGTGGTGCCCACCCAGGCGTGCTCCAGCGGGTCGATGACCTGCCAGCTCTGCTCGACCTCGGCCGCGTCCGGGAACAGGGTGCGGTCGCCGATCAGCACGTCCAGGACGAGGCGCTCGTACGCCTCCGGGCTGGACTCGGTGAACGCCTCGCCGTACTGGAAGTCCATCGCGATGTCGCGGACCTCCATGGTGGTGCCCGGCACCTTCGAGCCGAACTTGAGCACCACGCCCTCGTCCGGCTGTACGCGGATGACGAGCTGGTTGTTGCCCAACGACTCCATGTCGGCGTCGTTGAACGGCAGGTGCGGCGCCTTCTTGAACATGATGGCGACCTCGGTGACCCGCCGGGGGAGTCGCTTGCCGGCCCGGATGTAGAACGGCACCTCGGCCCAGCGGCGGTTCTGGATGCCGAGGCGTACCGCCACGTACGTCTCCGTCGTGGAGTCGGCGGGGACATCCCGCTCCTCCCGGTAGCCGACCGCGCGCTCGCCGCCCACCCAGCCGGGCAGGTACTGGCCGCGGACGGTGTCCCGGGCCACGTCCTTCGGCAGGGTGATCGCCTTGAGCACCTTCAGCTTCTCGGCGCGGATCTCGTCCGCGTCGAAGCTGGTCGGCTCCTCCATCGCCACCAGGGCGAGGAGCTGGAGGAGGTGGTTCTGCAGGACGTCGCGGGCGGTGCCGACGGTGTCGTAGAAGCCGGCCCGGGTGCCGATGCCGACGTCCTCGGCCATGGTGATCTGCACCGAGTCGACGTACTTCGAGTTCCACAGCGGCTCGAACAGGTTGTTGGCGAACCGCAGGGCCAGGATGTTCTGGACCGTCTCCTTGCCCAGGTAGTGGTCGATGCGGAAGACGTCCTGCCGGGTGAACACGTCGTCGACGAGGTCGTTGAGCGCCTTCGCCGAGGGCAGGTCGTTGCCGAACGGCTTCTCCACCACCACCCGCCGCCAGCCGCCCGACTTCTCGTTGTCGGCCATCCCGGTGCGGGCGAGTTGCTTGAGCACGACGGGGAACGCGGCGGGCGGGATGGAGAAGTAGAACGCCGCGTTGCCGGCGATGCCGTGGGTCTGCCGCAGGTCGTCCAGCGTCGAGGCGAGCTGGTCGAAGGCCGCGTCGTCGTCGAACGACCCGCCGACGAACTTGATGTTGCCGGCCAGCCGCGCCCACACCTCCTCCCGCCACGGGGTGCGGGCGTGCTTGCGGGCCGCCTCGCACGCGAGGGTCTCGAAGTCGCCGTCACCCCAGTCACGGCGGGCGAACCCGAGCACCACGAAGCCGGGCGGCAGCAGCCCCCGGTTCGCCAGGTCGTAGACCGCGGGGAGCAGCTTCTTGCGGGCCAGGTCACCGGTCACCCCGAAGATCACCAGAGCGCACGGCTCCGGAATCCGGGGCAACCGGCGGTCCTGCGGGTCGCGTAGCGGGTTCACGCCTTGGGTCACGTCGTCCATCCTCACGTGCGCAGCTGACCGGCCGCGTCGAGTAGTTGGGCGACCCCGGCGGCCCGGTCGGTCAGGTGCAGCCGCAGTACCGGCCGCTCCCGGCCGGCGAGAGCCTGCCGGTCGCCGGCGGCCTGCGCCGCCTGCAACTCGCCGAAGGTGTACGGCTTTCCCGGCACGTCCAGGTCCTCCGCGACCGCGCCGGTCACCTGCAGGTAGCTGCCCACCTGGGGGCCACCCTTGTGGTACTGGCCGGTCGAGTGCAGGAACCGCGGCCCCCACCCGAAGGTGACGGGCCGGCCGGACGCCTCGGCCAGCAGCGGCCGCAGGCCTGCCGTGTCGGCGTCGGCGAACCGGTCGAGGTACGCCATGACCGCCAGGTAGCCGTCGTCGCCCAGCCCGTCGAGCAGCCAGCGCAGGACGCCGGCCAGGTCACCCGGGGCGCCCTGCGGCGCGTACACCTCGATCGCGCCCTCGGTGAACGACGGCGACTCCGTCGGCAGGCCCGAGGCGAGGATCTTGTTGGTGTTCTCCTTGGACTCGGTGACGTTCGGCTGGTTGAACGGGTCGATGCCGAGCACCACGCCGGCCACCGCGGTGGCGTACTCCCAGGCCAGGAACTGCGCGCCCAGCGGACCGTTGACGGCCACGTCCGGGTCCGCGCCGCCGCCCGGCACGTCACCGGCTGCCAACGCGCCGCCGTAGCTGACGGTCAACACGTCGGCACCGGTCGCGCCGGGACTCTGCGGGGACTCCACGACCACCGGCAGGATGCCCACGCCGGCCTTGCCGGTCGACTCGGCGATGAGCTGCTCGGCCCAGTCGCCCAGGCCGTCGATGCCGGTGCCGTCGGACACCAGGGCGACCTTGTCACGGGCCAGCGTGGCGGCGGCGCCCAGCGCGGCGCCCAGCGCCAGCGCCGGGTTGTCACGGTCGGAGGCGAGCGACTCGGCCAACGCGTCGGCCTGGTCGATCAGCTCCGCCACCTCGACACCGGCCAGCGCGGACGGCACCAGCCCGAACGCGGTCAGCGCCGAGTACCGGCCGCCCACGTTCGGGTCGGCGAGCACGGTGAACGCGCCCATCTCCGTCGCGGTCGTCTCCAACGGCGACCCCGGGTCGGTGACGATGACGAAGTGCCGGCCGGCCTCCGCCTCGGTCATCCCGGCGTCCAGGAACGCCTGCCAGTAGGCGCGGCGGTGGCTGTCGGTCTCCACCGTCGAGCCGGACTTGCTGGCCACCACGACGACGGTGCGTTCCAGCCGGTCACCGAGGGCCGCGCGGACCTGGCCCGGGTCGGTGGTGTCCAGCACGGTCAGCGGCCGGCCCAGCGTCCGCGTGATCACCTCGGGGGCGAGCGACGAGCCGCCCATCCCGGCGAGGACCACGTGGTCCAGGTCGGCCAGCTCGGCCTTCAGCTCGGCGAGCTGCGCCAGCAGCTCCCGGCTGCGCCGGTGGGTGTCCACCCAACCGAGCCGGATCTTCGCCTCGGCCTCGGCGTCGGGCCCCCACAGGCCCGTCTCCTTGGCGGCCAGCCGGCCGGGGACGCCGGCCTTGACCAGCGCCTCCCGGGTCGAGGCCGGTGCGGACTTGTCGACCGCGTCCGCGCCGTACACGGCGAGCCCGGCAGCGGCCTCCACCGGCCCTGCGAGAAGATCACTCATGCCGCCACTCCGCTCCGCTGCGTGCTGATTCGGTCGCTCACGCGCCACCGGCCTTCTCGGCGGCCTTGGCGTTGCCCTTGGCCGCCTTGTTCGGCGCGCCGGTGCCCTGTGCCGCGGCCTTCAGCGACTTGGTCACCCCGTCGAGCAGCTCCTGCCAGCTGACCTCGAACTTCTCCACGCCCTCGCGCTCCAGGGTGGCGATCACGTCGGCGATGTCCACCCCGACCGACTCCAGGTCCGCGAAGACCTTCCGGGCCGCGTCGTAGGCCCCGGTGACGGTGTCACCGCGGGTCTCGCCATGATTGGCGTACGCGTTGACGACCGACTCCGGCATGGTGTTGACCGTGCCGGGGGCGATCAGCTCCTCGACGTAGATGGTGTCCCGGTAGTCCGGGTTCTTCGTCGAGGTGGACGCCCACAGCGGCCGCTGCGGGTGCGCGCCGGCGGCCTCGAGCGCCTTCCAGCGGTCCGAGGCGAACACCTCGGTGTAACGCTCGTACGCGAGCTGCGCGTTGGCGACGGCGGCCTTGCCGCGCAGCGCCTTGGCCTCGTCCGAGCCGATCTTCTCCAGCCGCTTGTCGACTTCGGCGTCGACCCGGGAGACGAAGAACGACGCGACCGAGCCGATTGTCGACAGGTCGTGCCCGTTGGCCTTGGCCTGCTCGAGACCGGCCAGGAACGCCTCCATGACCGCCGAGTAGCGGTCCAGACCGAAGATCAGCGTCACGTTGACGCTGATCCCCTCGGCGAGCGTGTCGGTGATCGCCGACAGGCCCTCCTCGGTGGCCGGGATCTTGATGAAGAGGTTGGGCCGGTCGACGAGCCACCACAGCGCCTTGGCCTCGGCGACCGTCTTGTCCGCGTCGTGCGCGCTGCGCGGGTCCACCTCGATCGAGACGCGGCCGTCCACGCCGGCGCTGCCGTCGTACGACGGGCGCATCACGTCACAGGCCCACCGTACGTCGTACGTGGTGAGCATCCGGACGGCCTCTTCCACGTCCACACCACGGATGGCCAGGTCGCGCAGCTGCCAGTTGTACTCGTCGGCGTCGCTCAACGCCTTCGCGAAGATCGTCGGGTTGGTGGTGACCCCGGCGACGTGCTTCTCACGGCGGAGCTGGTCCAGCCCTCCGGAGCTCAAACGCACCCGGGAAAGATCATCGAGCCAGACCGCCACACCCGCGGCGGTGAGCTCATTCAGCTTGTCGGTCATGCCGTCCACGCTCCCTCAGTTGCCGGTTGTGAAACCGGTGATGTCGCCCACCCGGGCCAGCGAGGCGTGTGCCGCCGCCACGATCCGGTCGGGGGTGAACCCGAACTGCTCGAAGAGCACGGTGTACGGGGCGCTCGCGCCGTAGTGCTCGATGCTGACGCTCTCGCCCAGGTCGCCGACGACCCCGCGCCAGGACATCGCGATGCCCGCCTCCACGCTCACCCGTGCCTTTACCCCGCGCGGGAGCACCGACTCCCGGTATGCCTCGTCCTGCTCGTAGAACCACTCCTGGCAGGGCATCGAGACGACCCGGGTCGGGGTGCCGTCGGCCTCCAGCCGCTCCCGGGCGGTCAGGCACAGCTGCACCTCGGAACCGGTGCCCACGATGATCACCTGGGGCTTGCCGTTGGACGCCTCGGCCAGCACGTAACCGCCCTTGGCCACACCCGCCACGTCACCCAGCACCTCGCGGTCCAGGGTCGGCAGGGCCTGGCGGCTCAGCGCCATCGCGGTCGGCCGGTCGGTGTGCTCCAGCGCCAGCCGCCAGGCCCACGCCGTCTCGTTGGCGTCCGCCGGACGGACCACGTCCAGACCCGGAATGGCACGCAGCGCGGTCAGGTGCTCCACCGGCTGGTGGGTCGGGCCGTCCTCGCCCAGGCCGATCGAGTCGTGCGTCCAGATGTACGTCACCGGCAGCTTCATCAGCGCGGCCAGCCGCACCGACGGGCGCATGTAGTCGCTGAACACCAGGAACGTGCCGCCGTACGGGCGGGTGCCGCCGTGCAGGGCGATGCCGTTGAGGATCGCGCCCATGGCGTGCTCACGGATGCCGAAGTGCAGCGTGCGGCCGTACTCGTCGCCCGGGAAGTCCTTGGTCGCGTGCTCCGCCGGGATGAACGACGGCTCGCCCTTCATGGTGGTGTTGTTGCTCTCGGCCAGGTCGGCCGAGCCGCCCCACAGCTCCGGCAGCACCGGCGCGAGCGCCTCCAGCACCTTGCCGGACGCGGCCCGGGTGGCCACGCCCTTGGCGTCGGCGGGGAAGACCGGCAGCGCGTCGGTCCAGCCGTCGGGCAGCACCCGGCCGGCGAGCCGCTCGTAGAGCGCCGTGCGCTCCGGGTTGGCCTTCTTCCAGGCGTCGAACGCGCCGGTCCACTCCTGCTCGGCGTCGGAGCCGCGTCCCATCACGGTGCGGGCGTGCCCCAGCACCTCCTCGTCGACCTGGAAGGTCTGCTCCGCGTCGAAGCCGAGGATCCGCTTGGTGGCCTTCACCTCGTCGGCGCCGAGCGCCGAGCCGTGGATCTTGCCGGTGTTCTGCTTGTTGGGGGCGGGCCAGCCGATGATGGTGCGCAGCGCGATGAAGGAGGGGCGAGTCGTCTCCGCCTTGGCGGCCACCAGCGCGTCGTACAGCGCCTCGACGTTCTCGTGGTAGTCGCCCTGGTCGGCGTCACCGCTGCGCCAGTCGACGGTCTGCACGTGCCAGCCGTACGCCTCGTAGCGGGCCGCGACGTCCTCGCTCTTGGCGATGCGGGTGTCGTCCTCGATCGAGATCTCGTTGTCGTCGTAGATCACCGTGAGGCTGCCCAGCTGCTGGTGCCCGGCGAGGGCGCTGGCCTCGTGGCTGATGCCCTCCTCGATGTCGCCGTCGGAGACGATGCACCAGATGTTGTGGTCGAAGACCGACGCGCCCGGCTCGGCCTCCGGGTCGAACAGGCCGCGCTCGCGACGGGCCGCCATGGCCATGCCGACCGCGTTGCCCAGGCCCTGCCCGAGCGGACCGGTGGTGGTCTCGACGCCCGGCGTGTGCCCGTGCTCCGGGTGGCCCGGGGTCATCGAGCCCCACTGCCGCAGCGACTTCAGGTCGTCCAGGCTCAGCGGGTAGCCGGACAGGAACAGCTGGATGTAGAGCGTCAGGCTCGAGTGGCCGGCGGAGAGGACGAACCGGTCCCGGCCGGGCCAGTTCGGGTCGGCCGGGTTGTGCCGCATGACCCGGTTGAAGAGAAGGTAGGCCGCGGGCGCGAGGCTCATCGCGGTGCCCGGGTGGCCGTTGCCGGATTTCTCCACGGCATCCATGGCCAGCACGCGGACGGTGTCGACGGCCCGGCGATCGAGGTCGGACCAGTTGAGTTCGGAGTGCGCGGGTCGGTTGGCAGCCACGATGGTTGTGCTCCTCGGCAGATGGGCGGAACCCTCACTGGTGACCCTATCGAGCGTGACTAAACGTCCGCCCGGGGATCTCGCATGGTGTGCGGTACGTGACCACGGGCCGAGTCGTTCAACCCGGTTGTGTGACGGCCCGCACCGTTGTCGGGTCGGCCGGGCAGCCAAAACGACAACGCGTAGTGTGTGGGTCGGTGTGCGGCCCTCGGCCGACCCGATCTCCCCGTGCCGATGCCGGAAGGTGGCAATCCGTGAGCATGATCACCGAGCGCCCCGCGAGCAACCCCGCCGGGCAGTCCCCGGCGCGGGCGGCCGAGGGTCCGGTGGCGCGGCGGAACGTGCGCGCGATCGTGTCGTCGTACGTGGCGCTGACCAAGCCGCGCATCGTCGAGCTGCTGCTGGTCACCACCATCCCGGCGATGATGTTCGCCGAGGGGGGCCTGCCGTCGCTGTGGCTGATGGCCGTGGTGCTCATCGGTGGCTCGCTCGCCGCGGGGGCGGCAAGCGTCCTCAACTGCTACATCGACCGGGACATCGACCAGTTGATGCGGCGGACCAAGCGGCGTCCGCTGCCGGCGCACACGGTGTCGCCGCGTAGCGCCCTGGTCTTCGGGCTGGTCCTGGCGGCGATCTCGATCGTCCTGATGGCGGCGTTCACCAATTTGCTCGCCGCCGGCCTGACGCTCGCCGCGATCGTCTACTACGACGTCGTCTACACGATGTGGCTCAAGCGCTCCACGCCGACGAACACCTTCTGGGGTGGCGCCTGTGGTGCCGCGCCGGTGCTCATCGGGTGGGCGGCGGTCACCGGCGGGCTGGCTCCGGCGGCCTGGGCGCTGTTCGCGGTGGTCTTCTTCTGGCAGATGCCGCACTTCTACCCGCTCGCCATGAAGTACAAGGACGACTACGCCCGGGCCGGCATCCCGATGCTCCCCGTGGTGGCCTCGACCCGCCGCGTGAACGCCGAGATCCTGATCTTCGCCTGGCTCACCGTGCTGACCTCCCTCGCGGTCTGGCCGCTGGGCCTGAGCGCGATCTACGGCGTGCCGACCCTGGTGGTGGGCGCGATCTTCGTGGTCGAGGCGCACAAGCTCTGCCGGCGGGCGACGCGTGGCGAGGCGGTCAAGCCGATGCGGCTGTTCCACTGGTCGACGACGTACCTGACGATCGTGTTCGTGGCCGTCGCGCTCGACGCGCTGATCTGACCCTGGCCGGCACGCGACCTCTGGGTTTCGCCGGCAATCCTGTGAACAGTCACCATCGTGGATGAGTTGTCCCTGTTTAACGTCACATCAGAGTAACTTTCGGTATGAGTCGGATCGGCTCAACCTGGGAGAGGTGCGAGCTGATTTGCCTTCGTGTTTACAGCGGGAAAGTCCGGATTTGAACGGACAGGAAGCACCTGGTTCTCGCTAAACCTGTAGGTAATTGGCATCACAAAAGCTTCATGGTTCTCGCCCGGGCGAGTGGAACTCTGCTTAGGCTTCGCGTCATGGCAGAAGGTTCCGATACGACGCTGACGGCCGAGCAGACCTCCGGCGAGCAGGCCCCGCAGGGCCTGGTCGCGGGGCTCAAGTCGTTCGCCGCCGAACACGGCGGCGCGAAGGCCGTCATCGAGTACGTCGGTAAGCGCGGCGCACGGATCGTCCTCGTGGGCACCGACGGTGAGTGGGGCGACCAGTTCGCCGAGGACACCGTCACGGCCCGGGAGGCGTGCGCCAAGGCGGGAGTCACCGTCGAGAACGCCTGGGAGCGTGAACTGATGGACCAGATGCGACCGAGCAACGACCTCTGGCGGTCGATGGCCCGGCGCACGATGGCCCGCTGAGACACATAGCTGAATCGACCAACCACCACCAGCCGACCCGGGGGGAACCCCGGGTCGACCTATATCGGCGTGTAGCTGGTGAGCAGCATGTCGCGGTGCCCCCCGGTGGGGTTGTCGGCCATCAGGTCGCTCACGTCGTGGCGCAGGCGGCGGTCGTCGGCGTAGAGGCTGGCGAACCGTCCGCTCAGGGTCTGCTGTCCCACCAGTGACCCGTCGTGGTCGTAGAGCGAGGTGGTGCCGCCGGTGACCCCCTCCCGCCCGATGTGGTGCAGGGCGATGAAGTCGAAGCCGTCGCGGTGCACACCCTCCGGTGACGGCCTTCCCGGCTGGTTGTCGGCCGTGACCCGGACCAGGTGGACGTGCGCCAGGAAGCCGTGACAGTCGGCGCCGGCGAGCGGGGCGAACAGCCAGGCGTCGAAGCGTAGGAGGTCCAGGAGAACCGGGTTCGTCGCGAGATCGGTGGGCAGTGCCGCGAAGGTCCGCTCCGTCCCGCCGACGAAGGGGTTGTGCTCGACGCTCTGGAAGTAACCCCGCTGCTCGATCGGCGTCACCTCCTCCCCCTGCGGGTCGCACCGGTAGACGCCGTGCCGCCGGCGCCGGTAGGCACCGCCCCGCAGATAGGGATCCAGCGGTAGCGTCGACCACGCGGCCAGCAGGTCCTCCAGGGCTGCCTGCCTCGTCTCCTGCACCCGGAACGCGGAGGACGGGACGAAGGCGTAGCCCGCCTCGCGCACCCGGCGACGTACCTCATCCGGGTCGGCGACGAGGTCCTGCGCCCTCACGCGTTCTTGGCCCTGCTCAGAAGGATCTCGTTGACCCACGGATGCCACGCCGGATGACGGTGGTGGAAGCGGCACAGCTCCGGACTGGCGTCGAGCATCTCGAGGATGTAGTGCCGCCAGCCTTCCTGGTCGCGGTGGCTGAGTTCCTCCTGCCGCCGCCAGATCCACTCGAAGACGTCCAGGACGAGTTCGGCGGCCGCCTCCACCCGGTGCCGGTCGACGTCGTCCTCGGCGAGCTGCACTCCGTCGTAGAAGTACGGTCTCAGGTCCGGCTGCGCCAGGAAGAGCCGGTCGACTTCCAGGAACAGGTCGGTGCTCCGGTCGTACGCGGCGAATCGGGTGTCCGTACGGGTGTAGCGCAGGGCGACCGCCCCTGACCCGAGCGACACCAGCAGCGCGAAGACGGAGACGGCATCACTGAAGACCATCGACACCCCTAGATCGAGCTTCGTGATCGAAGGGTAGCAACCAGTCATCACCGTCGACGTCCCACCGGTGCTGCCGCGTGTACGCGACGGTCAGGCGGTGACCGCGACCGCCGTCTCGGCCGGCGGCGCGATGTGTTCGCCAGTGGCCGGGAGGCGTTCGCGGGTGGACCACTGGACCGCGAGGGCGGCCAGCAGCACCAGGCACGAGCCGAGCATGTGCGCGCCGACCAGGAGTGCCGGTACGTGGGTGAAGTACTGCACGAAGCCGATGAGTCCCTGGCCCAGCTCCACCGCCAACAGGACGACGGCGGCCCGGGTGGCCCGTCGCGCGCCCACCGCGCGGAACGCGAAGACGAGTGCCACGGACAGGCCGATCAGCAGGAAGACCCCGTCGGCGTGGACCTGGGAGATCGACTCCGGGTCCAGGCCGTTGCGGGCCGCGCCGTGGTCGCCGGCGTGCGGCCCGCTGCCGGTGACCCAGGTGCCGATCACCAGCACCGCGACGGTGACGCCGGTGGTGATCCGGGCGAGCGTGCGCAGGGGAGTGGGCACCACGGCGACCGAGGGGCCGTCCGGGTCGCCGATCCGGCGCCAGAGGGCGTACGCGGCGGCGATCACCGCCATCGAGGCGAGGAAGTGCAGCCCCACCACCCACGGGTTGAGGTTGGTGAGCACCGTGATGCCGCCGACCACCGCCTGGGCGGGGATGCCGAAGAACACGGCGACGGCCAGCGCGAGGAGCCCGGGCCGGCGGGGCCGGTGGACCAGCACGGCCAGCACGGTGGCCAGTGCGACGAGACCGACCGCGAAGGTCAGCATCCGGTTGCTGAACTCGATCACCCCGTACACACCCATCTCGGGCGTGGTGACGTACGAGTCGTCGGTGCACCGGGGCCAGGTGGGGCAGCCGAGGCCCGATGCGGTCAACCGGACCGCCCCGCCGGTGACGACGATGCCCACGTTCGCGATGATCGAGGTGAGCGCGAGGCGGCGCAGCAGGGTGCCGGAGACCGGACGGACGATTCGGTTCACGGCGCAAATCCTACGCACCGTAGTGATCGAGGTTCGTCCGACTCCGACGACGCGGTGGTTCGGATCACCGGGGCCCGGGTTTGCCACCCTCCGGGCAATTACGTAACGTTGGCGTTGTGAAAAACGCGGCGGCGCTCTCCGGGCACCAGTCGACGGCCGACCAGGCCGTCGGCGCGTCCGCGTCCGCCCTCGTCGGGGCCTCGTCGTCCGCGCTGTCCAGTGCCGCGACGGAGATCTCCACCCGTGACCGCGTCACCCAGTTGCTGCTGGAGCGGGGCGCCACCACCGCCGCGCAGCTCGGTCAGGCGCTCGGCCTGAGCCCCGCCGCGATCCGTCGACACCTGGACGCGATGCTCGCCGACGGTGACGTGGTCGCCCGCGAGCAGGCGGTGCAGGGCAGCCGTGGCCGGGGACGTCCGGCCAAGGTGTTCGCGCTGACCGAGGCGGCTCGGGTCCGCTGTGGCACACACCACTACGACAACATGGCCACCGCCGCGCTGCGCTGGATCGCCCACAACGGCGGCGCGGACGCGGTCGACGCGTTCGCCGCCGAGCAGGTCTCCGCGCTGGAGTCGCGCTGCCGCGCCGCCATGGAGGACGCTGGCGACGACCCGCTGGCGCGGGCTGAGGCGCTCGCCGGAGCGCTCACCGCCGAGGGTTACGCTGCCAACGCGACCACTATCGCCTCCGGCGGCCAGCTCTGTCAGCACCACTGCCCGGTGGCACACGTGGCCGCCGAGTTTCCCCAGCTGTGCGAGGCCGAGACCGCGGTGATCTCCCGCCTGGTCGGCACCCACGTGCAGCGCCTGGCCACCATCGCGCACGGCGACGGGGTGTGCACGACGCACATCCCGACCCAGCCGGGCCGTGCTTCATCCGGTAATCCCGTCACCACTGTGAGGACAGATAGATGACCGAGCAGATCGTCCAGCCCCTGACCCAGGAAGAGCAGCTCGCCGCCCTGGGTCGCTACGAGTACGGCTGGTCCGACCCGGACGCCGCCGGGGCAACTGCCCAGCGCGGCATCAACGAGGCGGTGGTGCGGGACATCTCGGCCAAGAAGAACGAGCCGGCCTGGATGCTCGACCTGCGCCTGAAGGGCCTGCGGCTGTTCGGCCGCAAGCCGATGCCGGCCTGGGGCGCGGACCTCAGCGGGATCGACTTCGACAACATCAAGTACTTCGTGCGGTCCACCGAGAAGCAGGCCACCAGCTGGGAGGACCTGCCCGAGGACATCAAGAACACCTACGACCGGCTGGGCATCCCGGAGGCGGAGAAGCAGCGGCTGGTCGCCGGTGTCGCGGCGCAGTACGAGTCGGAGGTCGTCTACCACAAGATCCGTGAGGACCTTGAGGAGCAGGGTGTCCTCTTCCTGGACACCGACACGGCGCTGCGCGAGCACGAGGACGTCTTCAAGGAGTACTTCGGCACGGTGATCCCGGTCGGCGACAACAAGTTCGCCGCCCTGAACACCTCCGTGTGGTCCGGCGGCTCGTTCATCTACGTGCCGAAGGGCGTGCGCGTGGACATCCCGCTGCAGGCCTACTTCCGGATCAACACGGAGAACATGGGCCAGTTCGAGCGGACGCTGATCATCGTCGACGAGGGCGCGTACGTGCACTACGTCGAGGGCTGCACCGCGCCGATGTACTCCTCCGACTCGCTGCACAGCGCGGTCGTGGAGATCATCGTCAAGAAGAACGCCCGCTGCCGCTACACGACCATCCAGAACTGGTCGAACAACGTCTACAACCTGGTCACCAAGCGCGCCGTCTGCCACGAGGGCGCGACCATGGAGTGGGTCGACGGCAACATCGGCTCCAAGGTGACCATGAAGTACCCGGCGGTCTACATGACCGGCGAGCACGCCAAGGGCGAGGTGCTCTCGGTGGCGATGGCCGGCGAGGGTCAGCACCAGGACGCCGGCGCCAAGATGGTGCACGCCGCGCCGCACACCTCCTCGAACATCATCTCCAAGTCGATCGCCCGTGGCGGCGGCCGCACCTCGTACCGGGGTCTGGTGCAGGTGCTGGAGGGTTCGCACCACAGCCGCAGCACGGTCAAGTGCGACGCGCTGCTTGTCGACACCATCTCCCGCTCGGACACGTACCCGTACGTCGACATCCGCGAGGACGACGTGTCGATGGGGCACGAGGCGACCGTCTCCAAGATCAGCGACGACCAGCTCTTCTACCTGATGAGCCGGGGTCTGAGCGAGGACGAGGCGATGGCCATGATCGTCCGTGGCTTCATCGAGCCGATCGCCAAGGAACTCCCGATGGAGTACGCCCTGGAGCTGAACCGGCTGATCGAACTCCAGATGGAGGGCGCGGTCGGCTGACCCGGCCGCCCGATCCCGCCCGACCCTCCGATCCATCGCAGAACAGACCAAGGAAGACATGACTACCCAGGCTTCCGCGCCGCCGCCCAGCACCAAGTCGCAGGCGCTGCGCTCGTACGACGTCGCCGACTTCCCGGCCCTCACCGGCCTGGAGGAGGACTGGCGTTTCACCCCGCTCAAGCGCCTCCGCGGTCTCGTCGGTGACGCTCCGGCCGCGAGCGGCACGGTCCGGCACGAGCACGGCGACCTGCCCGAGGGCGTCTCCGTCACCCGGATCGGCCGGGACGACGAGCGGGTCGGCAGCGTGCTCACCCCGGTGGACCGGGTCAGCGCGTTGGCGTACGGCGCGGCTCCCGACGCCCTGCTGGTGCGGGTGGCGCAGGATGTGGTGCTCGGCGAGCCGGTGAGCCTGCGGGTGGTCGGCACGGGCGCGGAGCAGCCGGCGTTCGGGCACACGTTCGTCGAGGTCGGCCGCTTCGCCGAGGCGACCCTGGTGCTCGAGCACGTCGGGTCGACCACCCTGGCCGACAACGTCGAGGTCGCCGTGGCCGACGGCGCGAAGCTGACGCTGGTCACGGTCGCCGACTGGGCCGACGACGCGGTCCAGGCCCAGCACCTGAAGATCAAGCTGGGTCGGGACGCCAAGGTCGTCCACATCCAGGTGTCCCTGGGCGGCGACCTGGTCCGGCAGTTCACCTCGGTGGAGTACACGGGCCGCGGTGGCGAGGCCGAGCTGTACGGCGTCTACTTCGCCGACGGCGGCCAGCACCTCGAGCACCGGCAGCTCGTCGACCACAACGTGCCGGACTGCCGCAGCTACGTCGGCTACCGGGGCGCGCTGCAGGGCGCGGACGCGCACACCGTCTGGGTCGGCGACGTGCTGATCCAGGCCGAGGCGACCGGCACCGACACGTACGAGATCAACCGGAACCTGCTGCTCACCGACGGCGCGCGCGCGGACTCCGTACCCAATCTGGAGATCGAGACCGGCGAGATCGCCGGCGCTGGCCATGCCAGCGCGACCGGCCGCTTCGACGACGAGCAGTTGTTCTACCTGATGGCCCGGGGTATCCCGGAGGGTGAGGCCCGCCGCCTGGTGGTCCGTGGGTTCTTCGCCGAGGTGATCAACAAGATCCCGGTGGAGCCGCTGCGCGAGCGCCTGGGCGACGCGATCGAGGCCCGGCTGGCGAGCGGGAGGAGTGAGCTTGCGAGCCCCGCACTCGCGAGCGAGGACTTCACCGCCAAGGCCGGCGCCTGATGGTCCGGATCTGCTCCACCGAGGACGTGCCGAAGGGCACCGCCATCAGGGCGGACGTCGACGGCACGCCGATCGCCGTGGTGCACGCCGAGGACGGTCAGTTCTACGCCGCCTACGACGAGTGTTCGCACGCCGCGGTCGCCCTCTCCGAGGGTGAGGTCGACGGCTGCACGCTGGAGTGCTGGCTGCACGGCTCCCGCTTCGACCTGCGCACCGGCGCGCCGACCGGCCTGCCCGCCACCGAACCCGTACCCGTCTACCCCGTCGAAGTCCGCGACGGTGACATCTACCTGAGCCTGACGCCGAGTAATGGAGTGACCCGATAATGAGCACCCTGGAGATCCGCGACCTGAAGGTGTCGGTCAAGCTGCCCGAGGGTGAGCTCAAGCCGATCCTGGCCGGTGTCGACCTGACCGTGAAGTCCGGTGAGACCCACGCGATCATGGGTCCGAACGGCTCCGGCAAGTCCACCCTGGCGTACTCGATCGCCGGCCACCCCAAGTACGAGATCACCGGCGGCACGGTCACCCTCGACGGCGAGGACGTGCTGGCCATGACCGTCGACGAGCGCGCCCGCGCCGGCCTCTTCCTGGCCATGCAGTACCCGGTCGAGGTGCCCGGCGTCTCGGTGGCGAACTTCCTGCGGACCGCCAAGACCGCGATCGACGGCGAGGCGCCGAAGCTGCGCACCTGGGGCGGCGAGCTGCGCGGCGCGATGGAGCGCCTCCAGATGGACCCGGCGTTCGCCCAGCGCAACGTCAACGAGGGCTTCTCCGGTGGTGAGAAGAAGCGGCACGAGATCGTCCAGCTGGAACTGCTCAAGCCGAAGATCGCGATCCTCGACGAGACCGACTCGGGTCTCGACGTGGACGCGCTGCGCGTGGTCAGCGAGGGCGTCAACCGGGTCCGCGACACCGGCGACACCGGCGTGCTGCTGATCACCCACTACACGCGGATCCTGCGCTACATCAAGCCGGACCACGTGCACGTCTTCGTCGCCGGTCGGATCGTCGAGCAGGGCGGTCCGGAGCTGGCCGACAAGCTCGAGGCCGAGGGTTACGAGCGGTACGCCGCCGGAGCCGGCACGGCCAAGGCCTGAGAGGGAGAGGCGCTGTCGAGATGACCAGCATCGCGATCCCCGAGGGGATGCCGCAGTACGACGACGTGCCACGTTTCGACGTGGCCCGGGTGCGCGCCGACTTCCCGATCCTCGACCGGGAGGTCAACGGGCACCCGCTGGTCTACCTCGACAGCGCCAACACCTCGCACAAACCGCGCCAGGTGCTCGACGTTCTCGACGAGCACTACGCGCGGCACAACGCCAATGTGTCGCGCTCGGTGCACACGCTGGGCACCGAGGCCACCGAGGCGTACGAGGGAGCGCGAGCCACGATCGCCGCGTTCATCAACGCGCCGAGCGTCGACGAGGTGGTGTTCACCAAGAACTCCACCGAGGCGATCAACATCGTGGCGTACGCCTTCTCCAACGCCTCGCTGCGCGCGGACGCCGACCCCCGGTTCCGGCTCGGCCCCGGCGACGAGGTGGTGATCTCCGAGATGGAGCACCACTCCAACATCGTCCCGTGGCAGCTGCTCTGCGAGCGCACCGGCGCGACCCTGCGCTGGTTCGGAGTCACCGAGCAGGGCCGGCTGGACGAGTCCGGCCTGGAAGACCTGATCACCGAACGGACGAAGATCGTCTCGCTGGTGCACATGTCGAACATCCTCGGCACCGTCAACGCCACCTCCCGGATCGCCGCGCGGGTCCGCGAGGTAGGCGCGCTGCTGCTGCTGGACTGCTCGCAGTCGGTGCCGCACCTGCCCATCGACGTGGTCGACCTGGACGCCGACTACATCGTGTTCACCGGGCACAAGATGCTCGGCCCGACCGGCATCGGCGTCCTCTGGGGTCGGGGTGAGCTGCTGGCGGCCATGCCGCCGGTGATGGGCGGCGGCTCGATGATCGAGACGGTGACCATGGCCCGGTCGACGTTCGCCGCGCCGCCGGCCCGTTTCGAGGCGGGCACCCCGCCGATCGCCGAGGCGGTCGCGCTCGGCGCGGCGGTCGACTACCTCACCGGCATCGGCATGCCGGCGATCCAGTGGCACGAGAAGGAGCTGACGGCGTACGCGCTGGACGCCCTCGGCGCGGTGCCCGACCTGCGGATCTTCGGCCCGACCGTCCCGGTCGGCCGGGGCGGCACGATCTCGTTCGCCCTGGGCGACGTACACCCGCACGACGTGGGCCAGGTGCTCGACTCGCTGGGCGTGCAGGTGCGGGTGGGCCACCACTGCGCGAAGCCGGTGTGCAGCCGGTTCGGCGTGCCGGCGATGACCCGGGCGTCGTTCTACCTCTACACCACCACCGGGGAGATCGACGCCCTGGTGGGCGGTCTGGAGCAGGTACGGAAGGTGTTCGACTGATGGTGCAGCTCGACCAGCTCTACCAGGAGATCATCCTGGATCACTACAAGCACCCGCACGGGCGGGGCCTGCGTGACGCCGACGACCCGGGCGACCAGGTCGCCGAGGCGCACCACGTCAACCCGACCTGCGGCGACGAGGTCACCGTCCGGGTGGCCACCGACGGCACCGTGCTGCACGACATCTCGTACGACGGCATGGGCTGCTCGATCAGCCAGGCATCGGCGAGCGTGCTGCACGAGTTGCTGCGTGGCCGGGGCGCCGGGGAAGCATTCGAGGTGCACGAGGCGTTCGTCGAGTTGATGTCCGGCCGTGGCCAGGTCACGCCGGACGAGGACGTACTCGGTGACGGGGTGGCTTTCGCGGGCGTCGCCCGCTATCCCGCCCGAGTCAAGTGCGCGCTGCTGCCGTGGATGGCGTTCAAGGACGCCGCGGCACGCGCCGGCGTGGGCGCGAGCCCGGAGGTGACGGCGTGAGCGAGCGCCAGCGAGCGATTTCCAGCAGCACCGTGCTGTCTGGTGGCATCACGAAGCGATCCGGAGGGACGGCATGAGCGAGAACACCGCTACCGCGGCGACGCCGGAGGCCGGTGACGCCACTGCGGCACCGCAGAACGACGCCGTGGCGACCGACGAAGCCGCGACGATCAACGACGCGGCGACCGCCGGTGCCGGCGACGCCGCCGCCGCCTCGGCGGGCGGCGTCAGCAAGGCGATGATCGCCGACATCGAGGAGGCGATGAAGGACGTCGTCGACCCGGAGTTGGGCATCAACGTGGTCGACCTGGGCCTGGTGTACGGGGTGCACGTCGACGACGAGAACGTCGCGACCCTGGACATGACGCTCACCTCGGCGGCCTGCCCGCTGACCGACGTGATCGAGGACCAGACCCGGCAGGCGCTGACCACCGGCCCCGGTGGCGGTCTGGTCAACGACATCCGGATCAACTGGGTGTGGCTTCCGCCGTGGGGCCCGGACAAGATCACCGACGAGGGTCGGGACCAGCTCCGTTCCCTCGGGTTCAACGTCTGACCCGACTCCGTTCCACAGTCTTCGAGCGCGGTGCCCCTCCGGGTGCCGCGCTCGATCCGTTGTGGGTGGCGCGAGAATCGTTAATGGAACGGATCGTTCCGGTCTGCTAGGCTGGACTCAGAACGGAGCGGAACATTCCGTTTCGCAAGTGAGCGAATGCGCTCGCCTGGCGGGGTCGGCGGAGAGGGTCGGGACAATGGACGAGTTGGCGGCGGGGCAGTGGCGAGTCGTGCTCGACCAGGCGCACAGTGCGCTGCGAACGATCGCCGAGGGGGTGCCGGCCGATGCCTGGGACCGGTCCACACCCTGCGAGCTGTGGACGGTCACCCAGGTGCTCCAGCACGCGACCGGTGACCAGATCGGCTACGCGGCGGCGATCACCGGCGGGGCGGGGCCCGAGGAGGACCCGTTCGCGCCCTCCGGCCGGATCGAGGGGGACAAGCTGATCGGGCTGAACGCTGCCCTCGACGCGTCCGCCCGTGCCTGGGCAGGTGTCGGCGAGGACGATCCGCAGGTGCCGACGCCGCTGCCGCAGGGCGCGCTGCCGGCCTCGGTGGCCGCCGTGGCCTGCGCCCTCGACGCCGCGGTGCACGCCTGGGACATCGCGGTGGCCACCGGCCAGCCGTCGCCTCTGCACGACGACCTGGCCCGCCCCCTGATCGAGGTCGCACGGCAGATCGTCGAGCCACTGCGGGCCTACGGCGCGTACGCGGCAGCGCTCGACCCCGGCGAGGAGGCCGACGAGGTCAGCGTCCTGCTCGCCTACCTCGGCCGCGACTCCCGGTGGGCCGAGTCGCGGCGCTGATCCGTCCTGGCGCGTCCAAGATCGTGCTCGATCATGGATGTAGTGGCCTTGGCGACGAGCCGAAGCCACTACATCCTGGTTCGAGCACGATCTTCGACCGGTGCCCGCTGCTCGCCTCCCGGTCGGCGGGCCCGGGCAAGATCCGCGCAACATCAGGGATGTTGCTGCCTCCGGCGCGTCTGAGGCAGCAACATCGGGGATGTTGCGCGGATCTTGGCGCGGGGCGCGGGGCGCGGGGCGCGGGGCGCGGGGCGCGGGGCGCGCTGCAGGATCGGCGCGATGAGGCGGACCCCGGGGCGCGTGGGGAAATTCGTTGCGGGGGTGTGGGGGCGGGGCGCAGGATGCCGACTGTGATTGAGGCGTACGCGACGAAGGTCCTGGTCCCTGCGACGACTGCCGGTCGTCGACAGCGGCCGGTGCCGGAGCGGGCCTCGATCCGGTGCCGACGGCCGTGAGCGCGGCGTTCCTCGCCGGCCTGGTGGCCGGTTACGGCGTCGCGATCCCCGTCGGGGCGATCGCGATCCTGATCCTGGGGCTCAGTGCCCGTACCTCGTTCCGGGTCGGTGCGGCGGCGGCGCTCGCGGTGGCGACGGCCGACGGGCTCTACGCGGCGGTGGCCGCGCTGGGCGGTGCCAGCCTGGCCGGGATCATCGCGCCGGCCGCCGGTCCGTTGCGGGTTGTCGCCGCCGTGGTCCTGGTGGCGCTCGCGGTGCACGGGTTCTGGCGAACCTGGGCGGCCCACCGTGCACGGGGGACGCCGACGGCGCGGGGGAGTCGGGGCGGCATGGGTAGTCCGGGCCGTGCCTACGCGGCGCTGCTCGGGTTGACCCTGCTGAACCCGATGACGGTGCTCTACTTCGTCGCGTTGGTGCTCGGTCGGCCGGAGACGGCCGACGCGGGCCTGCTCCCGGCGGCGCTGTTCGTGGCCGGTGTGTTCCTGGCGTCGGCGAGCTGGCAGCTGCTCATCGCCGGCGGCGGCACCGTGGTCGGCCGCGCCCTGACCGGCCCGCGCGGCCGGCTGGTCACCGGAGTGCTCTCCAGCGTCCTGATCGCGATGCTGGCGGTGGCGGCGCTGCTGCCGGGCTGACGGTCCGCCCGCGCCGGCTGTGGCGTACGGTCGGGCGATGACCAGTCGACCCGCCGCCGGGGGAGGCCGGTGGGTCGAGGTCGACCCGGCCCGCGTCGCCCGCTGGGTGGAGGGCTTCGCCGACCGGCACGGCCCGCACACCACGACCGTGCAGGGGTACGGGCTGCTGCTCACCGCCGCCGACGGGGCCACCGCCGAGGTGTACGCCCCACCCGGGGCGCCGGCCCGCGACGACGTCGTCGGGTTCGTGGCCTCGGCCGTCGCGCCCCGCCGGATCGGCCTGCTGCTGGCTCGCAAGGGCGCGGTGGCGATCGGCGTGGCACAGGGCGCCGACCTGGTGGTCTCCAAGGTGGACACCCGGTACGTGCAGGGGCGCACCGCCGCCGGTGGGTGGTCGCAGCACCGGTTCGCCCGCAGGCGCGACAACCAGGCCAAGGCGGCGTTGGGTGACGCGGCGGACCTGGCCGTACGCCTGCTGCTGCCGGAGGCGGCGAAGCTGGCGGCCCTCGTCTGCGGCGGTGACCGACGGGCCGTGGACACGGTGTTGGCGGACCGGCGGCTGGCCCCGCTCGTGCCGCTGCGGGCCGAGCGGCTGCTCGACGTGCCGGAGCCTCGGCACGCGGTGCTGGTGGCGGCGGTGGGCGCGGCCCGGGCGGTACGGATCCGGTTGCGCGACCCGGCACCCGACGCCGCGGAGTGATCGGGGAGACGGCCGCCACCCAGATCGGGGTTCCCGGCGTGGCGTGGCGTCGTCGGTCGGAGGATGGGCGCGTGGAGTTCCTGGTGGACATGAGGACGACGGTGCCCGAGGGCACGTCGGAGGACGGGGTCGCCGAGATGCGGGCGCGCGAGGCGGCGCGCTCGGCCGAGCTGACGGCGCAGGGCAGTCTGCTGCGCCTGTGGCGGCCACCGCTGGCGCCGGGGGAGTGGCGTACGTGGGGGCTGTTCGAGGCCGCCGACGCGGACGAGCTGGAGGCGGTGCTCGCCTCGATGCCGCTGCGCGCCTGGCGGCGTGAGACGGTCACTCCGTTGACGCCGCACCCGAACGATCCGGGTCAGCCGCCCCGGCAGGCGGGGAGGTGACCGTGGCCGGCAGCGAGGTGGAGATCCTGCGGACCGTCCTGGACCGGTGGAGGTCGGCGGTGGACGCCCACGAGCCGGATCGCGTCGCGTCGGTCTTCACCGAGGACGCGGTCTTCCAGGGCCTGCACCCGTACTCCGTCGGCCGGGAGGGCGTCGCCGCGTACTACGCCGCACAGCCGCTCGGCATGACCGCCGCGTACGAGATCCGGGAAACGCGACGGCTCGCCGACGACGTGGTCCTGGGCTACCTGGAGGTGGAGTTCGGCTTCACCGACCGACCGGCGCTGACGGTGCACCTGGGCGTGGTCGTGCGGCGGGTCGGGAATGTCTGGTTGATCGGGCACTACCAGGTGTCCCGGCTCGACTGAGGCCGAACATGGACGTGGCAGGCCCCGCGGTCATCGGGCCGGCCGGGTCGACTGCGAGCGCGTCGGCGACGGGCAGCGGGAGTCCGGTCGCCGG
>NZ_JBEXIJ010000052.1:0-33119 GCF_040608495.1 Micromonospora sp. NPDC005174
CGTCGACGGCGTCACCCTGGTGCTGCACGTCGACCCGCCGAAGGACCCGAAGGACTACCTGCACCGCGCCGGTCGCACGGCCCGGGCACCGTGCTCGCCGATCTTGCAGATTCTGTCGGCGTTATGTCCCACCGGTCCCCTTCTGTCGGCACCGAAAGTGCAAGATCGCGGGGGTGGAGCGGCGGGGGCGGCGTTTGGGGTTGGCGGGATCGGGAAGGTGGGGCCCGGGGTCGCCGCATCTCGCGTCGCGGCCGGGTTACTGGAGGTCGCGATGCGTGCCCTGCTCTGGGTCGTCGGCGTGGTGGCTGGCGTGCTGATTCTGCTCGGGCTGATTCTCGAGGCCGTCCGCTGGCTGATCATCATCGGTCTGATCGCGCTGGTGATCGTGATCATCCTGGGTGTGGTCAAGGGGCGGCAGGCGATGAACCACCAGGGCCGTCGACGATGACGGTCAGAACCAGTCAGCGCGCATGTCGAGCGCGGTGCGGTCGAGGCTGTCCAACAGGTCGAACTGGGGCCCGGTGCGGGGCAGCTCGACGGTGAGGAAGTAGCGGGCGGCCTGCCGCTTGCCGGCGTGGAAGGGGTCGCCGCTCTCCTCGGACGGCAGCGCCAGCACCTGTTCGAGCCACATCCAGGCGATCACCACGTGCCCGACCGCCTCGAGGTAGACGCTGGCGTTCGCGAGGGCGAGCACCTGGTCCCCGCCGGCCCAGAGCGACCGGGTGGCGGTGACGATCCGCCGTGCCGCCGCGTCCAGTCGGTCGGCCAGCTCGGCGACCTCGCCCCCGGCCCGACGGCCCCGGCTGACGGTGTCGCCCATCGTCTCGGCCAGCAGGAGCAGACCCGCGCCGTCGCGCATGGTCATCTTGCGCCCCAGCAGGTCCAGCGCCTGGATCCCGTGGGTGCCCTCGTGGATCGGGTTGAGCCGGTTGTCGCGGTAGTGCTGTTCCACGTCGTGGTCACGCGTGTAACCCGCGCCGCCGAGGACCTGGATGGCCAGGTCGTTGGCCGCCAGGCACCACTGGGACGGCCAGCTCTTGGCGATCGGGGTGAGGACGTCCAACAGCAGGTGCGCCCGCTCGCGGTCCGCGTCGGTCGGCGCGGTCTTCTCCTCGTCGAGCAGCCGGGCGCAGTAGAGCACCAGGGCCAGCGCCCCCTCCACGTAGCTCTTCTGCGCCAGCAGCATCCGTCGTACGTCGGGGTGGTCGATGATCGGCACCTGCGGCGTCGCCGGGTCCTTCGCGCCGACCGGTCGGCCCTGCGGCCGTTCCCGGGCGTACGCCAGGCTCTTGAGGTAGCCGGTGTAGCCCAGCGCGGTAGCGCCGGCCCCGACACCGATCCGGGCCTCGTTCATCATGTGGAACATCTGGGCCAGCCCCTGGTGGGGCGCGCCGACCAGGTGGCCCACCGCGCCCGGCTCACCGCCGGGGGTGTGGCCACCGTCGCCGAAGCTGAGCAGCGCGTTGGTGGTTCCCCGGAAGCCCATCTTGTGGTTGAGCCCGACCAGCGTCACGTCGTTGCGCTCCCCGAGCGAGGCGTCCGGGTTGACAAGCACCTTGGGTACGACGAACAGCGAGATGCCCTTCACCCCGGGCGGGCCGCCGGGTATCCGTGCCAGCACCAGGTGGACGATGTTCTCGGCGAGTTCGTGGTCACCACCGGAGATCCACATCTTGGTGCCGAACAGCCGGTACGTGCCGTCCGGCCGCGGCTCGGCCCGGGTGGTGATGTCGGCCAGCGAGCTGCCGGCGTGCGGCTCGGAGAGGCACATGGTGCCGAAGAACCGCCCCTGGAGCATGGGCCGCACGTACGTGTCGATCTGTTCGGCGCTGCCGTGTGCCAGCAGCAGGTTGGCGTTGCCCAGGGTCAGCAGCGGGTACGCGGAGGTGGCCACGTTGGCCGCCTGGAACCAGGCGAAGCAGGCGGCGGCGACGGCGTGCGGCAATTGCAGGCCACCGACGGAATCGTCCATCCCGGCCGTGAGCAGGCCCGTCTCGGCGAAGCTGCGCAGCGCCGCCTCGATCTGCGGGATCGTCCGCACCCGATTCCCCTCGACCGTGGGCTCGGCGAGGTCGGCAGCCCGGTTGTGCGGGGCGAACTGGTCGGTGGCCACCCGCTCGGCGAGGTCGAGGGCGTCGTCGAAGGTCTCCCGGGAGTGCTCGGCGTAGCGGGGGCGCTCGACGAGATGCGACACCCGTAGCCAGTCGTGCAGCAGGAAGTCCAGGTCACGGCGGGAGAGCAGGGTGGATGGCACGGTACTCCTCGGCGGGCGCAGGGGTGTGTCGGTGCGGGCGGCGGCCCGGCGTCGCCCCGGCCCATACTGGCGGATCGGCCGGGCGGACACTACCGCCGTCGTCGCGGCCGATGAGCCGCGCCAGGTGGGCGTTGGGCACGAGCTGGCGTTTCGTGAGGTCCGGCCCGGGGATACCGCGTCGATGGCGACCGGTCCGGTCGGCCACCGACGGGAGCCGGAGACGCCGCCGGGCGCGTGAGGAGCGGGCCGATGCCGCTGCTGCCCACCGAGGAGGACCCTCGGTTGACGTCGGCGCTCACCGAGAATCGGGTGTGCACGGGGGTGACCACCCTGCGGGGTCGGGTCTTCGTGAGCTACCCGTCCGCGGACGGGCCGGGCGTGCAGGTGGCGGAGGCGCTACCGGACGGCGGTCGCAACCCCTACCCGGACGCCACGTGGAACCGTCCGGACCAGTCGCCGGACGGCGCGTTCGTCCACGTCAACGGGTTGCGTGCCGGCCCGGACGGCAGGCTGTGGATCGTCGATTCGGGAGCGCCCCAGCTCGGTGCCCGGCAGGTCCCCGGTGGCCCGCGGCTGATCGTCGTCAACGTGGACCGCGACCGGGTGGACCGCATCCACCACCTCGACGCGGCGGTACGCCCCGACAGTTACATCGACGACGTCCGGTTCCACGACGGAACCGCGTACCTCACCGACGCCGGCGCACCCGGCCTCGTCGTGCTGGACCTCGACTCGGGTCGGTGCCGGCGGGTGTTGGACGGACATCCGAGCACGGTGGGCGGGCCGGTGGTCGCCGACGGCCGGGCGCTGCGGGATCCCTCCGGCGCCGAGGTGTGCCTGCACGCCGACCAGTTGGAGGTGTCGCCGGACGGCCGGTGGCTGTACTACCAGCCGGCCTCCGGCGGCATGTCCCGGATCGGCACCCGTTGGCTGGACGACCCGACGCTGTCGCCCGCGGAGTTGGCCCGACGGGTCGAGCCCTGGTGGGACACGCCGAGCACCGGTGGCACGGCCATCGACGCGCTCGGCACCATCTACGTCAGCGACGTGGAACGGCGACGCGTGCTCGCCCTGGCACCGGACCGCAGCGTTCGCACGCTGGTCGCCGACCCCCGCCTGTCGTGGGTGGACGCAATGTGGCTCGACACCGACGGCCAGCTCTGGATGCCGGCCGCCCAACTGCACCTGACCGCCGGTCTCAACGGTGGGCACTCGGCCGTCGACTATCCGGTCGAGGTCTACCGCATGCCGGTGGACGCCGTCCCGCCGCCGCTGGGCACTGCCTGAGCGACGCCCCGGCGCAGCCCTGGGATATTCGCCCGTTTCACAACTTTTGTTCTTGCTGGGTGTTTACCGTGTTCTTGCGTAACAGCGACCGTTCTGTACGTTTTTGTCTGATTGTCGGTTCCAAGGCGGCGGCAGCCGGTCCGATCACCGCTGCGCCGTCGTCACCGGCCCAGGACAACCCATCGCGTTGTACCCAGGAGGACAAGTTGAGTGAACCGACAGGAACGGCAATGACTGAATCGAGCGGTCGAGGACGTCGTCGCAAGCTCAAGGCCATCATGGCGGGAGGGATCGCCCTGGGCCTCGGGGCGACGATCACCCTCGCGGCCTGGAACGACTCGGAGTACGCCACGGGCACGTTCACGGCCGGCACGTTCAGCATGGAGGGCAGCACGAACGGCACCACCTACGCCGAGCACCCCACCGCCGGCACCGCGGCCGCGTTGACCTTCAGTACCGGCTTCGACAGCATGAGCCCGGGCAGCGTGGTCGCGGCACCGTTCGCCGTCCGCCTGACGGCCGCCACGACGTACAACGCGACAGTCACGGTGGCGTCGGCCACCCCCGCGCCGCCCGCGTTCGTCGGCCTCACCTACGGCATCGCGACCGTTCCGGCCTTCGCCAACTGCAGCGCGACACCCACGAGTCCGACCTGGATCGTCGCGCAGGG
This sequence comes from Micromonospora sp. NPDC005174, assembly GCF_040608495.1. NCBI lineage: Bacteria > Bacillati > Actinomycetota > Actinomycetes > Micromonosporales > Micromonosporaceae > Micromonospora > Micromonospora sp. NPDC005174. The sequence goes on from NZ_JBEXIJ010000052.1 coordinate 4,212, forward strand.
CACGGCGCTCAACTCGGTGACCGGCGCGGTGTCGTTCAACCTGACGCAGGGCACCCCTCCCACGACAGCTGGCGCTCCGGCCTTCCTGTGCTTCGTCGTCACGGCGGGGGGCACCCTGGTGCAGGGCACGTCGGTGACGCAGACCTGGCAGCTCCTGGCTACGTCCGTATAGGTGGCGGCCGTGGTCAGCCGTCGGACCTCGACCGGACGACCACGGCTCCGTCGCACCCGTGCCGTACTCGCCGGCGCCCTCGTTCTCGGACTGGGAACGACGTCCACGCTCGCCGCGTGGACCGATGGCGAGTACGGCACCGGGTCGTTCGCCGCAAGCGTCTTCGGCACCGAGTCGCAGACCGCATCGAGCGCCTGGGGGAGCCACACTCCGGCGGCGAACGCCGCGACGCTGGCATTCTCCGCGACGGCGATGTCCCCGACGGTCTCCTTCTACGCCTTCCTCGACATCCGGACGACATCGACGACGAATGTCGGTGGCGCTGTCGCGCTGACGAGTTCGTCGAACGACGCAGGTGCCCTCCTGCCCGCCCTCGAGTACCGCGCCGTGCGGACGGCCAGCACCAGCACCACGTGTGCTGCCGCCGCCTTCAGCGGTACGCCGACGTGGATCGTCGGACCCGGCTATCTGGCCGTCACCTCGGTGCCCGGAGCCCCGGTCTCGTCCACCATCACCGTGCCGAGCGGCGCGACGCCGCAGCTGCGGTTCTGCTTCGAGGTGCGGATCCAGTCCGGAGCCAGCAACGCGTACCAGGGCACGAGCGGTGCCGTCACCTGGCTGTTCACTGCCACATCGACGTAAGGGATCTGCACATGATGGGACGAGCGGGTCGACGGCAGAGCGTCCTCGCCCGGATCGGTGACCTGGCGCTGACCGTGCTCGCCGTCGGCGGGACGGTGTGCGTCGTCCTCGTCCCGCTGGCGTTCTTCTTCGACATCTCACTCATCCTGTTCAAGACCGGATCGATGGGCCCGACCATCCCCGCCGGATCGCTGGCGGTGGTGCGGGAGATTCCCGCGTCGCAGGTGCGGGTGGGCGACGTGGTCACCGTCGACCGCACGCCGCTGCCGCCGATCACCCACCGGGTCGTCGACATCGGTGCTGGCGAAGGGGCTTCCCGCTCGCTCACCCTGCGCGGGGACGCCAACGAGTCGAACGACGCCGCGCCCTACACGGTGACAAGCGTCCGGCTGGTGGAGTGGTCGGTGCCCAGGCTCGGGTACGCGGTGCGCACGGTGTCGAACGTGTACGCGATGAGCGCGATCACGATCGGGACGGCCGCGATCGTGACCTGGGCGTTCTGGCCACGCGTTCCCGAGCGGCGGACCAGCCGTCGGCGATCGAGCCCGTCGCGGTCGGACCAGGCCGGACCAGGTTCCGGGGTCCCCCCTTCATCCAGTGGCGCGACGCCCCGAGGTGACTCGACCGTCGGGCGCCTGTTCGTCGTACTGGCCGTGCTGCCGGGCGTCGCCGCCGCCGTCCTGGCGACTCCCGGCCGGGCACGCGCGGACACCACCGAGGACGTCACGCGCAGTCGACACCTCACCCTGATCTCGGTCGGCGACCGCGATCGCATGTCGAACATGACGCCGAACGAGCCGGTGCCCTGGCAGGTGGGGGTTCTGGCACAGACCAGGCAGCCCGGCACGGTGAGCATCTCGCTGTCGGCGCGGGGACCCCTCGCGGCCGATCCGGACGGACTCCAGGTGATGGCCGCCATCTGCGCGATGCGGTGGGTACGGGGTGCCTGCCCCGACGGCCGGGGAGAACAGGTTCTCGCCGACGGTCCCGCCACCCGACTCGCCGCGCACTCGATCACCCTCAGCTCGATGCCCACCGACCAGCAGCGTTGGGTGCTCGTCACCGCGAGCCTGCTCGCCAACTCCACCGCCTCGGGTTCGGCGGACCTGGTCGTCATGGCCACCGGCTCCGGCGACCAGGCCTCGGCGGACGGCCGGGTCGGCCCGCTTCCGCGTACCGGAACGAACCTACGGAAACCGGTGCTCGCCGGCACCGGCGCGCTGCTCGGCGGTCTGCTGCTCATGCTCGTCACGCGTCGGCACCGGATCAGGATCAAGCAGCAGTGAGGCCCTCGTGGATGTCGACTCCGCCGCGGCGTCAGCGGACCGGTCACGCCCGGCGGCGCTGGGTCGCGGGCGCCCTGGCCCTGGTGCTCGCCGGGACGGTCGTCGCGCTGGGGCCGCCGTCGTCGACGTTGGCCTCCTGGACCGATACCGAGTACGGCAGAGGTTCGCTCCAGGCCGGCACGGTCAACCCACCGACCAACCTCCAGTGCAGCGCGGGCGTGCTCACCCCGCCGACCTTCACCTGGACCCTGCCGGCCGGCGGTCTGACGCGCAGCGGCTTCACCTGGTCGTTGACGGGCAGCTTCTCCGGTGGCGGCACTCTCGGCCCGACCGCCACATCGGTCACCATCCCGGGCGGACTGTTGGGCATCGGAAGTGGCACTTTCCGCCTGGTGGCGAACGGCCCGGGTGGCTGGACGTCGACCCAGGTCACCGGATCGGTCGGCATGCTGACGGCGGTGCTCTACTTCTGCAGCGTGCCGTAGACGTCGATATCCTGCCTCGCATGCATCGAAGCCGTGTGTACGCGTTGCTGATCGACGCGCCCGAGGCGGAGGCCGCGCGGGCGGCGGAGTTCTGGTCGGCGGCGCTCGGCGTCGGCACCCGGTCCAATCCGGCCGAGCCGCAGTTCGTGGGTCTGCACGAGGCGTTGCCGGGCCTGGTCACCGCCGTCCAGGCCGTCGACGACGCACCGCGCTACCACCTCGACATCGAGACCGACGACGTGGCGGCGGAGACCGCTCGACTGGTCGGTCTGGGCGCCACCGAGGTGTCGCAGTGGTTGGAGTGTCGGATTCTGCGGGCGCCCGGCGGGCACCTGCTCTGCGTCCTGCCGGTCGAGAGTCCCCCCGAGGTGTTCGACGCCCAGGCCCGGACCTGGTCGTGACGCGCCGGGCTGTCGGGGGCCGACGGTAGGGTTCCGGCCATGGCTGATCTGGTGCTGGTGGCGGGCGCGTGGCTGGGGTCGTGGGCATGGGACGAGGTGGTGCCGGGCCTGCGGGCGGTCGGCCACCGGCCTGTTCCGCTGACCCTGTCCGGTCTCGCCGAGAGGCAGGGCCTGCCGGCCGGCCAGCAGACCCACGTGCAGGACATCGTCGGTGAGATCGAACGACGCGATCTGCGCGACGTGGTCCTGGTCGGGCACAGCTACTCCGGCATCCCGGTGGGGCAGGCCGCCGAGCGGATCGGCGACCGGTTGACCCGCGTGGTCTACCTCGACGCGGAGGTGCCGGTCGACGGCGGGTCGTTCGCGTCCGGCTGGTGGCAGGGCCAGGCGGCGTTCGAGTCGGTGCTCGCCGACAACGGCGGCGACTGGGCGCCGCTGGACGCGGCCGAGTTCGACGGCCAGGGGCTCACCGACGAGCAGATCGCGCGGCTGGTCAAGGGCGCCACCCCGCACCCGGGCCGCACGCTTACCGAACCGGCCGTGCTGGCCCGTCCGCTGGGCGAGTTGCCGACGACGTACGTCAAGTGTCTGCTCGACGGGCCGGAGCCCAACGACGTCGTGGCGGCGCTGCTCGACAGCGAGCGCTGGCGGCTCGTCACCATGGCCACCGGGCACTGGCCGATGTTCTCGCAGGCCGTCGAGCTGGCCGCGTTGCTCGCGGCGGAGGCGAGCTGATTGGCGACCGGTGCCGGCACGCCGCCGAGGTCGGCTCGGGGGCTGTCGGTGCGATGAGCGTGATGCCTGTGCGTCATCTTGATGACTCACAGGCATCACGCTTCGGGAGGTAGGTGCCTCCGGTCAGGAGCGGCACAAGCGGAGCGACGGCCATTTCAGGAGCGGCACAAGCGGGGCGACGGCCAGGCCCGGTCGGTCACGGCGTGACGCTGTCGAGGCTCCGGATGTGGCGCACGGGGGACGCGAGCAGCCACAGCACGGCGAGCGTGCCGCCCAGTCCGGCGACGACCAGGGTCGGCCGCAGCCCGAGCGTGGTGCCCAGCGCACCGCCGACCAGAGCGCCGAGCGGCCGGATGCCGTAGTTGACGGCGCTGTACGCACCGGCCCGACGACCGCGCGCGTCGTCGGGTGTGACGGCGGCGAGCAGGGCGTTGAGGTTGACGTCCATCAGCATCACACCGACGCTGGACACCAGCTCGATGACCGCCAGCATGACGATCTTCGTCCAGGTCGGACCGTCGATGAACGCCGTGAGCGCCAGTGGGGCGGGGAACACCACCGCACCGATCATCGCCGTGCGGCCGAGCCCGATGGCGCGCGAGACGCGGGGCGCCAGGGCCGCGCCGGCCAGGCCGCCGAGCGCGCCGATGCCGAACGCGACGCCGATCGCGCCGGCCGACAGGCCGAGCTCACGGTTGGCGTAGAGCACCAGCAGCGCCGAGGCGATGAAGGTGAAGAAGTTGACGGTGCTGGTGCAGCCGAGCGCGGCGCGCAGCACCGGGTGGCGCAGCACCAACGCCATGCCCTCGCGGACCATGCCGAGCGTGGACGTCTGCCGTGGTGGCGGCGGAGGCTCGGTGACCGGGATGCGACGCAGCAGCAGGGCGGAGGCGAGGAAGGACACCGCGTCGACGAGGATCGCCACCGGCGCGCTGAGCGCCTGGACGAGCCCGCCGCCGACGGCCGGCCCGACGATGAACGACAGGGACCGGCTGACACTGAGCTTGCTGTTCGCGTCGACGTACGCCGAGCGCGGTACCAGCGCGACGAAGAACGCCTGCTGGCCCAGGGCGAACAGCACCGCCCCGGCGCCGGTGAGCAGCGCCACCAGGTAGAGCTGGGTGAGGGTCACCGCGCCGAACAGGTAGGCCACCGGGAGGCTGAGCAGCACGACAGCGCGGACCAGGTCCGCGATGACCAGGAGTCGGCGTTTGTGGGTGCGCTGGTCCACCCACGCGCCGAGGAACAGGCCGAGCAGGTTGGGCAGCCAGATCAGCGCGGTGAGGACACTGACCTGCACGGGCGTCGCGGCGAGCAGGGCGACGGCGATCAGGGGCAGGGCCAGCTCGCTGATCCGGTCGCCGAACGCCGTGATCGTCTGACCGATCCAGAAGGTGCGGAAGCGTCGGTCCCGGTGCAGGGCCGGTGCGGTCGGGGCGTCGACGGCGGTCATGACGCGGACGTGTCGTCGGCGGCCTCGGGCAGCAGGTAGCGCAGCATCCGCACGAGCTGTGCCCCGGCCGGGGGCGCGTCATCGTCCTTGCGCCGCACGTACGGGGCGAGCAGTTCCTCGATCGCCTCCTCCAGCTGGCGCATCTCGTCGGGAGTGGCGATGAATGAGGTGTCGGCCACCCCGGCCAGCGCGCGCCAGGTGTCGTCCAGTCGGGGCTCCTCCTGCAACAGCCACTGCTGGGGCGTCTCGGCATAGCGGGCGAACATCTCGCCGCGCAGTTGCCGGGCTGCGGCCTGCCCCTCGGGGTCGTCCGGCAGGCTGAAGCGGAACCCGCGCGCGGCGGCCTGCCACCAGCGCTCCCGCTTGCTGGTGCTCCCGTCGGCGTCGGTGACCAGGCCGAACGTCGCGAGGTGGCGCAGGTGCCAGCTCACCACCGACGGCGTGGCCCCGACGTGCGGCGACAGGCCGGTGGCCGTCGACGGACCGTGTTTTTGCAGCCGGTCGAGGATGGCCAGGCGGACGGGATGCGCGAGCGCCCGCAGGGCCTGCGGCTCGGTGATCTCGAAATCCCCGTACGGATTCTTGAGAGACATGTTTCGAAAGTAGTCTCTCAGGTTCTCCGGCGCAACCGGGTCAGCTCACCCCGAGGCGGGCCAGCGGCTCGACCAGCTCCCGTTCCTCGTAGCTCAGGTGCGACAGCAGGGCGTCGGTCAACAGGTTCACCGCCGCGCGCAGCTCGGCCAGCCCGTCCGACGCGCCGACGTACGCCACCAGCGCCTTGTCGACGCCCTCCAGCACGTCGTGGATGACGTGGTGCTCCTGCTCCAGCCGGTCGACGACCGGGCGCAGCCGCGGGTCGGCCCGCCGCAGTCGCGGAAAGAGCGCCTGGTCCTCGATGGTGTGGTGGGTGGTGACGATGCGGCAGTAGGACTCGCAGTACGCGCCCAGCGTCCACCGGTTCTGCCGCATGGTCATCGTGTTGATCTGCGACCGCGCCGCGCCGGCGTCGATCTCACCGGCCGCGACCTGCTCGATCAGGTCGTGGATCTGCGCCAGTTCCGCGCGGAGCCCGTCGTGCACCTGCACCAGGTGCTGACCGGTGGCCTGCTCGTGCGCGGTGTAGGTGCGTGCGGGATCGGGGGCGGGCCCGGTGGGGCGCGCCGCCTCGTCCCAGACCTGCCGGTCGCTGAGCCGCCGGCCGTCGTCCGGGGTCGGCACCACCGCGAAGGCCCCGGCGGTCACCCGCGCGCGGGTGAGCGGCGCGGGGGGCGCGACGACCGCCGCCGGCTGCGTGGCCGCGAGGACCTCGGCGGGAGTACGCACCGACGCGGCGGCACGGTCACGCTCGGCCGCGACCAGTTCGCGCACGGCGGGGGCCACCTCACCGGCGAACCGGCGCAGATCGTCGGGGTCGTCGGTGGCGAGGATGAACGTGCCGATGCCGTCGCCCAGCGCCACCTCGACCAGCTCCCGCACCCACTGCTCGGCGGGCCCGTGCAGCAGGCCGCCCCCTGCCGACGAGAAGGTGCCGGAGATGTTGAGCAGTCGGCGGACGTCCTCGGGCGAGCGGCCGGCCTCCTGGGCGGCATCGTCGATGATCTTGTTGCCCCGGGCCAGGTCACCGGGTTCGAGGTAGCCCAGCGAGGGCAGCCAGCCATCGGCCCGACGACCGGTGAGCGCGAGCATGCGCGGCTTGTACGCCCCGAGCCAGATCGGCACCGGGTGGGCCGGAGCCGGTCCGCGCTTCGCGCCGACCACCCGGTGGAACTCGCCCTCGACCCGCACACCCCCGCGCGCCTGGGCGTCCCACATCTGCCGGAGGACGTCGATGCCCTCCTCCAGCGCCCGTACGCCCTGCCCGGGCGTCAGCCGCCGGCCGCCCATCGCCTCGATGGCGTCCCAGAACGCTCCCGCGCCGAGGCCCAGCGCGACACGACCACCGCTGAGCAGGTCGAGGCTGGCGACGCTGCGGGCGAGTACGGCGGGCGGGCGCAGCGGCAGGTTGGTGACGTTCGCCGAGAGGTGCACCCGGTCGGTGCGGGCGGCGACGAAGCTCAGCAGCGTCCAGGTGTCCAGAAAGCGCGGCTGGTACGGGTGGTCCTGGAAGGTGACGAGGTCCAATCCGACCTGCTCGGCCAGGACGGCGAGCCCGACCGCGCGGTCCGGATCGTCGTTGCCGGGCGTGGTGAACGATCCGAAGACCAGGTCGTGGCCGTAGTCGCTCATGTGGGCGCCTCCTGTCGTACGCGCCGCGTTCCGCGATGCGTCGTGGCCCCGACCTTATGTCAGACAGAACATCTGTTGCCAACAAGGTCTGCGTCTTCGGCTATCGTCGGGGTATGACGGGTGCCACCCACCGGCCGGATCGGCCCGATCCGCTCGACGACGATCTGGGCTGGATGCTGGGGATCGTCTTCCGTGGCTACGTCCGGGCGGCCGAGCACGCTCTGACCGATTTTCCCGGCGGCCCGCGCGGTTATCAGGTGCTCACGGCTGCGGTCACCGACCCGGGGCGCAACCAGGGCGCGATCGCCGAGGAGTTGGGCATCGACCGCACGGTGTTCACCTATCTGGTCGACGACCTCGAACGTCCCGGGTTCGTCGCGCGGCGGGCCGACCCGGCCGACCGGCGCAGCCGACTGGTGGATGTCACCGAGGCCGGGCGTGCGGCCTGGGAGCAGCGGCGCGAGGCGTTGCGGCAGGTGGAGGCGCACCTGCTGCGCACGCTGACGCCGGCGGACGCGGCGACCCTGCGGACCCTGCTGCAACACCTCGCCTGCTCGATCCAGGCGGTCGACCCGCTACGTGATCTCTGCCAGGCGGTCGCCGACGCACGGCCCGACCCGGTCCCGCCTCGTCGATCAAGAGGTTCGCGTCACCGCAGGCCAGAATCCTGACGCGAACCTCTTGATCGACGGGGGTGGGCCGGCGGGCCCGGATCAGCGGACGTGCACGAACACCGGGTTCGAGTAGAACCAGAGGTCGTCCCACGGGCTCTCCAGCCCGTCCGCGAGGGGCTCGGCCTCGTCGGTGCTGGTGCCGCGCACGCGGGCGTACGTGTCGGCCTCGACGTTGCGCAGGGTGTGCCGGATGACGTAGTCGTGTCCCTGGCGACGCCAGTCCCGCGGACCGAACCGGGCCACCACCTTGGTGGTGGGGTTGGTGTCGGCGTCCAGGTTGGCGCTCGGCCCGGTGATCTGGCCGACGATCAGGTCGACGCGACGGACCTCGGGACGGACCCCGTTGCCGTTCACGCCGTCCTGCGGGCGGAACCGGATCTCGATCTCGACGTCGGTGCGGTTGCGGCGGTTGACCGTGATGGTCTCGCCGACCTCGGCCGTGTGCCCCTGGGAGGTGGCGGTCACGTCGAGGCTGCGGATCAGGTCACCGGTGGTCACCCAGATCCGGCCGTTGCGCAGGCCGTCCATGATGTCGCCGTAGTCCTGGCGGGCGTACACGTAGGTCTTGCTGTACTCCCCCGGCCAGAAGTCCGAGCCGCCGCGCGTCCAGTGCACGTGCGAGTCGGAGGTCGCGGTGATCCACCAGCGCCGCCCCTCACCGAGCAGCGAGTCCCACAGTCCACCGACCCGCGCGGTCATCTGGTCGAAGCCACCGTAGGTGGGGTGGTTGCCGTACCCACCGCGCTTGCCGCCGTTGAGCGGACCGGCCTGGTGGCCGGGCGCGCCCTCGAAGCCGATGTAGACGTCGGGCGCGGCGTTGTTGCCGTTGCGGAACTCGCGCGGGGTGTCCTGGCCGTAGACGCCGAGGCCGGTCGCCGAGCGGGACGTGTGGTGGGCGATGACCAGGGGCTTGTGCGGCATGCCCCGGGCGACCTTGAGGAACTCCACCATCTTGGCCTCGGTGTCGCGGGCCGGGTCGGTGGGGAACGCGTCGTACTTCGCGAAGCGGCTCTCCAGCTCGAAGAGCTGCTTCGCCTCGTCGTCGTGGCGCGGGATCATCAGCGTGTGGTGGTCCAGCGAGGGCGCGTCGAACTCCATGCCCCAGAACTGGAGCACCTCGGGGACGAGCCTGCGCGAGCGCAGCAGGTCCGGGTACGCCTGCTCGATGTTGACCTTCGAGTGCGTCGGTCCACCGTGGTCGGTGCACATCGCCCAGGTCAGGCCGAAGTTCTTGGCCATGATGGCATTGGTGACGATCGGGTAGACCGCGTCCGCGCCCTTGTGGAAGACGATCGGGCTCTTGGTGGTGTCGAACTCGCCGCTGTACTCGGAGTGGACGTGGTGGTCACCCGCGCGCCACGACCGGTTCTTGACGCCACTCCGGTCGCCCGTGTCGTCGCCGGGCCGGCGCTCCTCCTCGTCGGCCCACGCCGCACCAGCGCCCACGAGAGGGCTGGCGGCGGCCAGCGTCGCGCCGACCCCGGCGTACTTGACCAGCTTGCGGCGCGACAGCTGCGCCCGCTCGACCTCTTCGGCTTGCTTGTCTCTCACGTCGGAGCCTCTCCTCGATCAAGCGAATGCTCTTTCGATCAAGAAGCCTCGGAGAGGTCGGTGAACGCCCGCCGTACGACGGGCGTTCACGTGGTGAACTCCCAGGCAGGGCCCGTTGAAGGGCGCGCCGGGGAGCGGCCGCGGGTGACCGGACGACAGCGGGGCGTGCCCCGCGACGGGCGAAGGTCAGGGCCGCTGCCGCTCGGTACGCGCCGACCTGGCCGTCGACGGCTCGACCGGTGCGGTGACCACCGCCGGCGCGACGTCCACGGTGGGCAGCCCGGCCCGTCCGGTGACCGGAAGAACCAGCTCACTGCGGCCGAGGTCGACCCGGACTGTCGCGTCCCGGTCGTCGGTCACGGTGAACTCCGGGTCGCTCTGGCCCAGCACCAGGCCGAGGACGTGCCCGGCCGGCAGCACCGTGTCGTACGCGTTCAACGGCACCGTCACCGTGTACCACCGGTCCGGCCGCAGCGGCGTGGTGAATCGCAGCGAGCGATGGTGCGCGGCGTCGAGCCAGCCCCGGGTCAGCACCGCGTGGTCGGAGACCTCGGTGATCTCCTCGGTGTCGCGGTAACAGGCGTCGTCGACCTCGGTGGACTCTCCCCAGCAGGACTCGGTGTCCAGCGTCCGCACCGCCCCGAACCAGCTTCGCTCGGCGGTGCCGTAGTCGACCAGGCGGGCGCTCAGCTCGGTGGTCGGCCGGTCCACCCGGACGCGCAGCCGCACCGACGGGCTGCCGGAGATCCGCAGCGCGCTGCTCAGCGTGCCGGAGAGGAAGACCAGCCGGCCGGCGGTCGCGGTGTTCGGCGCGGCGACCACCACGTCCTCGGTCAGCGACTCGTCGACGTACGCCCGCTCCTGGCCCGGTCGTGCGCCGCGACCGCCGAGGGTGCCGGTCACGCCGTCGCCGACGCCGAGGGGCACCCGTACGTCCCGGGTGCCGGGGGCGGGCCAGTCCCGCTGCGTCGTCCACCTGCCGGGCGCGGTCTCCAGGTCGACCCGCGGTTCGTCCATCACCCCGTTGCGCAGCCCCTGCAACCAGTAGTCGAACCAGCGGTGCAGGAGGGCCACCCACTCGGCGCGTCGCACGTCGAACGGGTCCTGGTGGCCGGCCTGGGAGAGCCACAGCCTGCGCGGTACGCCCCGCTCGGCCAGTTCCTGCCACCAGCTGGCGAACTGACCGGTGGTGACGTTCAGGTCGTGCAGACCGTGCGCCACCAGGACGCTGGCCCGGACCCGTCCCGCCGACGGCCGGTAGTCGCGCTGCGCCCAGAATCCGTTGTAGTCACCGGTCTGCTCGGCGCTGTCCGCGCGCAGCCGGGCGAGCACTGTCGCGCAGGCGTCCTCGGGGCGGCTGCTGACGTCCGAGTGCAGCCAGCCCGGGTAGTCGGTCGACGTCAACGCCCCCTGGTAGCGCATGTAGTCGTACCAGCTGGAGATGGCCGACACCGGCACGATGGTGGCCAGGCCCGGCACGCCGGTGGCGGCGACACCGTTGGCGACCGAGCCGTCCCACGACTTACCGATCATGCCGACCCGGCCGGTGCTCCAGCCGGCGTCGACCGGCCGCCCGTCGGCCGTGTACGCGCGGGCCCGGCCGTTGAGCCAGTCGACCACCGCCCTGGCGCTGCCCACCTCCAGCGGGCCGCCGACGTCCTCACACCCGGTCGACCGGGCGGTCCCGGCGAGGTCCACGGCGACGAAGGCGTAGCCGCGCGGGACGAAGTAGTTGTCGTAGAACAGCGGCACCTTGGCGATCACACCGGACGCGTCGTACGCCTTGAACTCGCCCTCGTTGCCCCGGCCGCAGCAGAGGTAGTAGGGCGACGCCTCCATGATGACCGGCACGCGGACCCCTGCGGCGGCGGCCTCCCGGGGCCGGACGACGTCCGCCGCGACCCGGTCGCGTACGCCGTCGCCGTCGCTGTCGGCTCGGGTCTCGACCCAGACGCTCTCCCGGATCGCGTCGGCGAAGGAGTAGGCGGGGACCGTGCCGGTGCCGACGACGTGGGGTGGGGTCGGGCGGCGGCCGGGCGGGTCGGCGGTGGCGGGAGCGGCGGTGAGCGAGGTGACCAGCAGGCCGGCCAGGACGACGGCGATCCGTGCGCGGGTTCGGGCGGTCGGCATCGGTGTCCTTTCAGGTACGACGCGTCCAGGACATTCCATCGCATCGATGTCGCTTTGCCCAGAGCCGACGGCGACGCGCCGTCGTCAGATCCGCGCGCGGGGCAGCCAGCCCAGGAAGCGGTGCCGCGCGTTCGGCAGGGGCAGCGTCGGCAGATCCTGGGCGGCGGCGACGAGGCACGAGCCGAGGTAGACGGCGAGGGAGGCACGCGCCCCGCCGAACTCGGCGAGCAGCTGGCTCTGCTTGGTCGCGCAGGGCCACTCGCGGCCACAGCCGGTACAGGTCCAGCTCGGCGGGTTCGGCAGGTGCTCGGGCAGCTTGGCGCGCCGGTAGCGGCCCACGACGCTGTTGTCGGCGCGCAGGTCGCGCCGCCGGGGCTCGGGGCCGCCGTTGCGGCGTACGGGCGGCCGGGCGCCGGGCAGGTAGCGCCGGACGGTGCCGAGGAGCGTCCCGACGCGTACCAGGGCGTCCGGCCCGACGTGGTGGGCCAGCAATGCCGTGAGCAGGTAGTGCCCCAGCACGTCGAAGGAGTCACGGTTGAGCCGCAGGTCGCGGCAGAGGTCGACGAACTCGGGCGTGGTCAGCGGGACACGGTCGTCGAGCGCGCGGCGCAGCACCTCCCGCAGCGCGACGCCGAGGCTCATCAGCGCGTCGCCCTCGCCCAGTCCCAGGCTGTCCTCGTCCGCCACCCGCGCCAGCGCCTCGGCCACCGCCAGTCGTACGACGCGGTCCGGATCGGTACTGTCCAACGACTCACCCCCGCCTGTCGGCCGGATCTCCGGCTGTGGTCCGGACGTCGGGGACGCCCGGGAGATCATGAACAAGATTTCGCTGTGGCCGCCGCGCGGACTAGGACAGCGGGCGCAGGATCGCCGTACGCGACTAGCCGGAAAGCGAAGTCGGCTCGGCACATTCACAGATCGACAACGATGCGACACCTCCTGCCGTATGGTGGAATTCCCATCAATGGATATCTGATTTACTGGGAATTGTTGACGCCACCACCGCCGAACCCGGTCGGCGACGCGCCGCGATCACCGGCGCGTGCGCCCAGCCACGTCCCGACACACCGCCGGCACTGGTCCCCACCCGGCGGTCTCCTCACCGGACGGAGTCAGCGGATGACGTCACCAGTGCAGACCCGAGGGTTCGACAGTCACGACCCCGAGGCCATCCATCACTTCCTGGCCAGCACGTACACGGCTGACCTGCGCATCCATGCGGGTGACGCCGGTTACCGCCTCGTCCACCGGCGCGTCGACGCCGGGCCGTTCGCCCTCGCCACGACCGGCCAGACCGCCCATCTCGACATCGAGGTCGGCGACATGGAGGGGCTGGTCGTCGGCCGTACCCGCAGCGCCCGGGTCAGCCGCGCCTGCCAGGGGGCGGCCCACCGCTTCGCCCCCGGTGACGTGTTCCTCGTCAACCGACCGGGCGAACCGTTCACCCTGCGCTGGGAACCCGGCGAGGTGGAACTCTGCGTCCTGGACCTGGGCGTGCTGAGACAGGTGGCGACCGGCGCGCCGGCCCGGCGACCCGGCCCGATCCGGTTCACCGACCTCGGTGCCGTCGACGCGACCCTCGCCCGGCAGTGGCGACGGACCACCAGGTACGTCAACGACGTCGTCGTGGACAGCCCGACCGCCAGCGCCCAGCCGTTGGTGATCGGCAACGCCGCGCGCATGCTCGCCGCGGCGGCGCTCGCGATCTTTCCCAACACGGCGTTCACCGACGAGACCGCCCGGGACCGCCACGACGCCAGCACCGGAACCCTGCGCCGGGCCGTCAGCTTCATGGAGGAGAACGCCGACCGGGACATCAGCGCCGCCGACATCGCCAACGCGGCCGCGGTCTCCCTACGCGCGGTGCAGCTCGCCTTCCGCCGCCACCTCGGCACCACCCCGATGGCGTACCTGCGCCGGATCCGGCTCGACCGGGCGCACCACGACCTGGTCCGGGCCGACCCGCGACGGGAGACCGTCTCGCAGATCGCCAGTCGCTGGGGATTCGCCAGCCACAGCAGGTTCACCGCCCGATACCACGCCAGCTACGGGGTGCCGCCCCGCGAGACGTTGCACGCCTGAAATGGCCCCGGTACGCGCCTTGTGGCGCCTCGTCGCACCGACGACAATCGATGCCGTGAAGCTCCCGTCGAGGATCGCCCTCCCGCTGGCGAGCCTCCTGCTCCTCGCCGCGTGCGACACCTCGCCCGGGCCGACCGGCGGATCGGCGGGCGGCACCCCGCCCGCTTCCCCCACCCTCGGGGCGTCCACCTCCCCCGCCGCGTCACCCACCCTCGTGGTTTCCGCCTCCTCGGCCGCCTTCGACAAGGCGCTGCACGACGAGTTGATCGCGATGCTGGAGCGCGACCAGGCGGACCGCGAAGGCACCCCGCAGGCCGAGTCCGACCAGGCGCGGACCGCCCGCCTCAAGGAGATCGTCCGTACCCGTGGCTGGCCGACCTTCGCTCTCGTCGGCGAGGACGGCGGCAACGCCGCCTGGGCCATCGCCCAGCATTCCGACCTGGACCCCGCCTTCCAACAGGAGGCGCTGGAGCTGCTGCGGGCGGCCGTCGCCGCCCGCCAGGCGTCGCCGGGCAACCTCGCGTACCTGCAAGACCGGGTCGCGGCGGCCAAGGGCGAGCCCCAGGTGTACGGGACACAGATCCGCTGCGGACCGGACGGTCCCGTCCCGGCGACCCCGATCAGGGACGAGGCGGACGTCGAACGGCGCCGCGCCGAGGCCGGCCTGCCCTCACTTGCGAGCTATCGTGCCGAGATGACCACGATCTGCGCCCAGGACGCCAACTAGCGCCGAGGGGCGGCCGCGCGAGGCCCGGTGTGCTCTAGCTGCGCTCGCGCTCGCGGGCGGCACGCACCTCGGGTACCGAGGCTTCCAGCAGGTCGGCGAGGCCGCGTAGCTGCTCGGCGACCCGGGCCCCGAGCGGGGTGAGCGTGTACTCGACGCGTGGCGGGATCGCGGTGAGCACCTCGCGGGTGAGCATCCCGTCGCGTTCCAGGGTCTGCAGGGTCTGGGAAAGCATCCGCTCACTGACCCCTTCGATGCGCCGCCGCAGCGCGTTGAACCGGTAGCTGCCCTCGCCGAGGGCGAGCAGAGCGAGCGAGGCCCACTTCGAGGTGATGTCCTCGAAGGCGGCGCGCGAGGTGCAGCTCCGCGCGAACACATCGCTGACGAGTTCCTGGGTAGGCCCCGGCGGGCCCTCGGCCGGCACGTCGCTCATCACACCAGCCTACCCGACGCTTACTCATTGTCGCGTGCTATACATTAGTAAGTGCTTGCAACCAGTCACCGCTCATCGGAGGTCCGCATGCCCACCTACGCCGTGACCGGCGCCACCGGTCGACTCGGACGCCTGGTGGTCGGGCACCTGCTCGACGCAGGTGTGCCCGCCACCGAGATCGCCGCCGTCGTCCGCAACCCGCAGAAGGCTGCCGACCTGGCCGCGCGCGGTGTCGAGATCCGCCAGGCCGACTACGACGACCCCTCGACGCTCCCCGGCGCCGTAGCCGGCGTACGCCGACTGCTGCTCATCTCCGGGGACACCCCGGGGCAGCGGGTCGCGCAGCACACCGCGGTCATCGACGCCGCCCGGCTCGCCGGGGTCGAGCGCCTGGTCTACACCAGCATCCTCAAGGCCGACACGACCACGAACCCGCTCGCCCCCGAGCACAAGGCCACCGAGGAGGTGCTGGCCGCGTCGGCCCTGTCGTACACGGTGCTGCGCAACGGGTGGTACACCGAGAACTACACCGACCAGCTTCCGCAGTACCTGGCGAGCGGCACCATCCTCGGCGCCACCGGCGGCAGTAAGGTCTCCGCCGCTCCCCGCACCGACTACGCGGCCGCCGCCGCAGCGGCGCTGACCCGGGACGAGGACGGCGACACGGTCTACGAGTTGGGCGGCACCGCGTTCACCTTCGACGAGCTGGCCGACGCCGTCACCGAGGTCACCGGCACCACCGTCGTGCACCGGGACATGTCGACCGCCGAGTTGGCCTCCGCGCTCCAGAACGTCGGGCTCGACGCCGGCACCGCCGGGTTCGTGGCCGCCCTCGACCACTCGATCGCCATCGGCGAACTGGCCACCGACAGCGACGACCTCAGCCGGTTGATCGGTCGTCCGACCACCGGACTGCACGACGCCATCCGGGCCGCGCGCGCCTGACCGGTCGCGGTCCGTCGGGCGGGCGACGGGGGTACGTCCTGTCGTCGCCCGCCCGTTCAGTCGTCCGACGGCGGCGACGTGAGCAGTCCGGTCAGCAGACTGCGCAGCGTCCGCTCGAAGAGGTCCGTCGGCGGCGTCGGCGGCGCGGACCGACCGAAGGCCGCCACGAGATGGGGGTACGCCCCGAGGTCGACGCCGGCGAAGCTCGGCGACCCGGCCGCGGCCTCGTTGCGGGCGAACAGGCTCACCACGCCGGTCATCAGGGCGATCGCCTCGAACTTGGCGGTGACGGCGCAGCGCACCGGCTCCAGGATCCGGATGCAGTTGTCGAACCAGGCCAGGCTCTCGGGTCCGACGCCCGAGGGCCGTTGGATCACGTCCACCAGCCACGGGTGGGCGCGGAACAGGCGCAACTGCTGGCGAGCCACCAGCAGCATCTCGTCCCGCCAGTCGGCCTGCTCCGGCGGGTACGGCCGCAGCTCCCCCACGACCCGGTCCGTCATCAGGTCGAGCAGGTCGTCACGGGACGACAGGTAGCGGTAGAGCGATCCGGCCCCGGTGCCCAGCGCCCCGGCGACGGCCCGCATCGACACCGCGGCAAGCCCCTCGGTGTCGGCCAGGGTGATCGCGGCCGCCACGATCGCCTCCCGGCTGTGCGCCGGCGCGGGGCCTCGGGTGCCCCGTTCGGGTCGGGCCCAGATCGGCTGCCGGCCGGCCTCGCGGTCTCCGGACCTCCCGGCTACGTCGGTCACCGACCCACTCTAGAGCCGCTGCCGGGGTCCGCCCCGCAGGTACCGCGCAGGGGGCGCGCGGCGGGTCACTCCTTACGCACCAGGCACTAGGGTGGTCGCCATGCTCCCGCGCCGCCACCACGACCAGGGGTGGGCCCCCGCGGTGACCCCGACACACCTCGACGGATCGGTCGCCCGATGAGCGGTGCGCCCGCTCCCGTGCAGCGAGGTGACCGGTCACGCCCCGACGGTCGCCGACCCACGGTCGCCGACGCCTGCGCGCGGCTCGCCCGGTCGCGTCCCTTCGAGATCGGCATCGTCGTCGTCATCCTCGCCAACGGGATCGTCCTCGGTCTGGAGACGTACGAGGGGCTGTTTCCGGCGACCGGCGCGCTGCACGGGCTGGAGCTGTTCTTCCGCGCCGTCTTCGCCATCGAGATCGGCGTCCGGCTGGCCGCGTACGGCCGGCGTCCGCAGGACTTCTTCCGGCACGGCTGGAACGTCTTCGACTTCGTCGTGATCGCGGCCATCTTCGTTCCGGGCCTGCACGGCGACACGGCGCTGCTGCGCGTGGTGCGGGTCGCCCGGATGGTGCGGCTGGTGCGCTTCTCACCGGGCCTGCGGACGATCGTCTCCGCGCTGTGGCGCAGCCTGCCGGGCGTCACCGGGTTCCTCGCGCTGGCCGTCGTGACCCTCTACGTGTACGGGATGGCCGGCTGGCTGATCTTCGGCGACCGGTACCCCGACGAGTACGGGGACATCGGCCGGTCGTTGCTGACGCTGTTCGTCCTGCTGTCGCTGGAGACGCTGCCGGACCTGATCGAGCAGGGCCTGGCCATCTCGCCGTGGACGCTGCTCTACTACGTCAGCTACGTGGTGATCACCGTCAACCTGCTGCTCAACATCCTCATCGCGGTCATCGTCAACTCCATGGAGGAGGCCCGGCGCCTGGAGATGACCGAGCGGTTGGCCCCGGGCTACGACGAGGACGGCGACGGCGTACCCGACGAGGTGGACCGCATCGCCCTCACCCAGCGCCTGGATGACCTGCGGGCGGTCATCGGCGAGTTGGAACGGGAGTTGCGGATCGACCGGGATGACGCGCACGGCCGGCCGTACCGCGCCCAGGCCCGCTCCGACCGCGCACTGCCCTTCGGTGACACAGGAATCGGCTAGTCTCGATCCCGTTCCCCGGTTCCGGCTGAAGGGCGCCCCCATGACGGTCAGTGTCGACAATGCCCAGTCCAGCACCGACGTCCTGGCAACACTCGACACAGTGATCGACGACGTGGTCCGCCCGCAGGCGGAGACGATCGACCGGGAGGGCGCCTTCCCCCGCGCCGGCGTCGACGCCCTCGCCACGGCGGGCCTGCTCGGCCTGGCGTCGTCACGCGAGGTCGGTGGCGGCGGCCAGGGCATGCGCCCGGTCGCCGAGGTCATCGAGAGGCTGGCCGCCGAGTGTGGCTCCACGGCGATGGTGGTGCTCATGCACTACGCGGCGACCGCCGTCATCGAGTCCCACGGTCCGCGCGACGTCCGCACCGCCATCGCCGCCGGCCAGCATCTGACCACCTTGGCCTTCTCCGAGTTCGGCTCGCGCAGCCACTTCTGGTCGCCCACCGGCACCGCGACGTCCGTCGCCGACGACACGGTCCGCCTCGACGCCCGCAAGAGCTGGGTCACCGCGGCGGGCGAATCGGACAGCTACGTGTGGTCGAGCCTTCCGCTGTCGCCGGGAGCGGGGCCGATGACGCTGTGGCTCGTACCCGCCGGACGTGCCGGCCTCGACATCGCCGGCGACTTCGACGGGCTGGGGCTGCGGGGCAACGGCTCCCGACCGATGACGGCGGACGGGGTCCTGGTACCCGCCGCCGCGATGCTGGCTGCCGACGGGGCCGGCCTGGACACCGCCCTCGGCGTCGTACTCCCCTGGTTTCTGGTGCTCAACGCCGCGTTCTGCCTCGGCCTCGCGGACAGCGCGGTCGCCGAGGCGAGCGGGCACCTCACCCGCACCACGCTCGCCCACACCGGTGCGGCCCTGCGCGACTCGCCCGTGGCCCGGCGGGACCTCGCCCAACTGAAGATCCGCACCGATGCTCTGCGGGCCTTTCTCGCCGACACCCTCAGTGCGCTGGAGACCGGCCGGAACGACGCGACTCTGCGCGTGTTGCAGGTCAAGGCGCTGGCGGCCGAGACGGCCGCCGACGTCTGTGACGGCGCGATGCGACTCTGCGGCGGCAGCGCCTTCCGCCGGGAGTCCGGGTTGGAACGCCGGTTCCGCGACTCCCGGGCCGCTCGGGTGATGGCGCCGACGACCGACGCCCTGCACGACTTCGTCGGCCGCGTCGTCACCGGGCTGCCGCTGCTCGACGAGGCGAACCGCTGATGCCGGCGTCAGCGGTGGTGATGGGAGCTGTCGCGTACGACCCCAAGGTCGTCACCATCTGGGAGGGGTTCCGCGCCTGGCTGCGTGGGCGAGGCCTGGACTTCGACTTCGTCCTCTACTCGCACTACGAGCGACAGGTCGAGGATCTCGTCGCCGGCCGGATCGACGCGGCGTGGAACTCCCCGCTCGCCTGGCTGAGGGCCGAGCGGCTGGCCGCGGCCGGCGGCGGCGCGGTGAGCGCACTCACGATGCGCGACACGGACCGGGACCTCACCTCGGTGGTCGTGGTCCGCGCCGACTCACCGGTACGCCGGGTCGAGGAGCTTGCCGGGCTGACGGTGGCCACCGGCGCGGTGGACAGCCCACAGGCGACGCTCATCCCGCTCGGTCACCTCGCGGCCGCCGGTGTTCCGCTCGACGTGCGACGGTTCGACGTCGGTGTCGGGCTGCACGGTGACCACATCGGCGGCGAGCGTGACGCGGCTCGCGCGCTGGCGGCCGGCGAGGTCGACGCCGCCTGCATGATCGACGCCAACCATCTGGCGTTCGTCCAGGAGGGCACGCTGTCCCCCGAGGGCACCCGCATCATCGCCCAGACCGGGCGCTACGACCACTGCAACATGACGGTACGCGAGCCGGCGTCCGAGGGGGTCCGGCTGTTCGGCGCCCTGCTGCGCGGCATGTCGTACGCCGATCCCGAGGTGCGCCCGCTCCTCGACCTGGAGGGTCTGACGGCCTGGACGGCCGGCCGGACCACGGGGTACGCCGCCCTCGCCGCAGCGGTCGACGCCAGCGGGTTCTACGCCGCCGACGGGCGGGTGACCGCCACCGACTATCGGCCATGACCCCCGTACCCGCCGCCGACGCCGCGATCGACCTCGGCGACCTCGGTCTGGGCCGGGGCGCGCACCTGCTGCTGCAACGCGCTCTGGCCGGGCTGCGGCCCGGCGGCCGGCTGGCGGTCTTCGGCCGGGAGCCGGCCCTGCGCGTGCACCTGCCGGCCTGGTGCCGCGGCCGGGGCCACCGGGTCGAGTGGCCGGAGGCGGCCGAGCGCGGCGACCTGGTGGCGGTCGTCGTACGGGGCACGGCGGACGACGACCGCTGGTTCGGCGCGGAGCGGGCCGGGTCGGCGCTGCCCTCGGCGTTGAGCAGCCGTCCGCCGCCCCGATGGGGGCTCGGCGTGCGGGGTGCGCTGTTGGAGGCCGGCGGCCCCGAGGCCCGGTTCGACCTGGACGACCGCGATCTGGTGTGGGCAGACATCGCCCCCGCGCTCTACGCGCAGGCCGCCGCCCGGCAGTGGGACCCGGAGACGGCGGTGCCGTGGGACGAGGCGTTCGCGCTGCCGGCCGATGTCGAGGCAGCGGTCGTGCAGGTCATGACCTATCTGGTCGAGAACGAGCAGGCCGCGCTCGTCGTACCGGCACGGTTCCTCGGCCGCATCCATCCGCACTTCCGCGAGGTGGTGCAACTCCTCGCCGTGCAGGTGGCCGACGAGGCCCGGCACATGGCGGTGTTCAGCCGGCGGGCCCTGCTGCGCGGGGCGGAGTTCGGCACGTCGTCGGCGGGCGGCCGCCAGTCGCTCTTCACGCTCGTCGCCGAGTCCGACTTCGCGCTGGCCTCGTTCCTGCTCTCCGTGCTCGGCGAGGGCAGCTTCGTCGACCTGCTGGCGTTCCTGGTCCGGCACGCCCCGGACCCGGTCACCCGCCGGATCTGCTGGTTGGCGATGCAGGACGAGCGCCGGCACGTGGTGTTCGGCATGGCCCACCTGGAGCACCAGGCGACTGTCGACCCGTCACTGCGCGACCGGCTCCGCGCGGCCATCCACCGCCGCCACGACACGTTGGTCGACACCGCCGGGCTCAACGCCGACGTCTTCGACGCGTTGGTGGTGCTCGCGGCGGGCGGGTGGCGCCCCGAGGACGTGTCCGCCGGCTTCGATCACGTGCAGGCCCTGCAACACGCGATGGACCAGGGCCGCCAACGCCGGCTCGTCCGGTTGGGTTTCCGGCCCGACGAGGCGGTGGCGCTCTCGGCGCTGCACACGCGCAACTTCATGTAGCTCCCGTCCGCGTCCGGGGGCGTAGCGTGGAACCGCCATGGACACCGAGCCCACCGCGGTCCGCGCGGACCTCCTCCGGCGACGCGACGAGGCCACCGTCGAGATCGCCGCGCTCGAGGGCGACCTGCGGAGCCTGTTCGAGGCGTCCCGGTCGTCGAATGCCGACGACGAACACGACCCCGAGGGCAGCACGATCGCCTTCGAACGCGCACAACTCAGCGCCGTCCTGGACGCGGCCCGTCGACGCCGCGCCGAACTGGACGAGGCCCTGATCCGCGTCGCCGCGGGCAGCTATGGCACCTGTGCACGGTGCTCCCGCCCCATCCCGGCCGAACGGCTCGCCGCCCGCCCGTCGGCGCGTACCTGCGTCGCCTGCGCCAGCCGACGGTGACGGTGGCGGCGCGCGCGGACCCGGTTGCCGGCGGACGTCGCGGGGTCGGCAGCGGGCACGGCAGCCGCCGGCCGCCTCGACGGCTGCCGCTCAGACGACGGTGGGGCTGCGGCGTTCCAGCAGGACGACGTCGCGCCAGCGGTCGTGGTGGCGGCCGATCCGCTCGCGTGTGCCGATGACGCGGAACCCGGCCCGCCGGTGCAGGGCCAGGCTGGCGGTGTTCTCCGGGAAGATTCCGGACTGGATCGTCCAGATGCCGGCGGCCTCGGTCGAGGTGATCAGCGCGTCGAGCAGCAGCCGACCGACACCGCGCCCCTGGGCCGCCGGGTCGACGTAGATCGAGTGCTCGACGACGCCCGCGTAGACCGCGCGGCTCGACGTCGGTGACACGGCGACCCAGCCGAGGACCGAGCCGTCGGCGACGGCCACGTACCGGTGCGCGGCCAGACGGGTGTCGTCGAACGCGGCCCAGGTCGGTGCGGTGACCTCGAAGCTGGCGTTCCCGCCGTCGAGGCCGAGCTGGTAGATCGCCAGGATGCGGTCCGCGTCCCCGGGGCTCATCGGTCGCAGGGTCACCTCGGGCATCGTCGGGCTCCGATCTGGTGTGTCGACCACGTCGCCGGGGACGGTGTCGCCGGTCTGTCGGACCAGACAGTAGGACCGTGCGGAGGCGTCGCCTTCCGGCTGCCCCGGCCGGCGTCCCGCAGGCCCGCGCCCCGCCCACCGAAAGGTGTGATGTTTCGAATCGGCGGCGACCGGGCGCCACACCCGTGAGATTGGCCGTGCCGGTGAACGTCGAACCTTCACCGGCATTCGCAGGTTCCTTTACCGCCAGCGGACCGTGCCGGCAAGAGGCGTCGTGAGCGACCACCCCGCCCCACTCCCGGCGATCCGAGGAAACGTTAGATGTCTATGGATGCAGGCCGACTGACGTCGTTGACGCGCCTGAAGCGCTCTCCGTATACTCCAAATGATCATCTGATCTTTAGCCGAGCCGGGCGAGGAGCGCATGCCGCAGATCACTGGCGTCACCGTCGAGGACGTCCGCTTTCCCACCTCGCTGACCGCTGACGGGTCCGACGCCATGAACAAGGACGGCGACTACTCAGCGGCCTACGTCATCCTGCACACCGACGGTGTCGACAGCGCCGGCGTGCCGCTGGCGGGTCACGGCCTCACCTTCACCATCGGTCGGGGCAACGACATCGTCGTGGCGGCCGCCGCCCACCAGGCACACCGCCTGGTGGGCCTGGACACCGCCACGATGGCCGCCGACATGGGCGCGGTCTACCGCCTGCTCACCTCCGACACCCAGCTGCGCTGGCTCGGCCCGGAGAAGGGCGTCGTCCACCTCTCCCTCGCGGCCGTGCTGAACGCCGCCTGGGATCTGGTCGCGCGCCTGGCCGACAAGCCGCTGTGGCGGCTGCTCACCGACATGACCCCCGAACAACTGGTCGACATCGCGGACCTGCGCTACCTGTCCGACGCGCTGACCCGGGACGAGGCGCTGGCGATCCTGCGGGCCCAGCAGAGTACGAAGGCCGACCGCCTCGCCGAGCTGGCGCGCACCGGTTACCCGGCCTACACCACCTCGGCCGGCTGGCTCGGGTACGGCGACGACAAGTTGCGCCGACTGTGCCAGGAGGCCGTCGACTCCGGCTACGGCTACGTCAAGCTCAAGGTGGGCGCCGACCTCGACGACGACATCCGCCGCTGCACCATCGCCCGGGAGATCCTCGGCCCGGACCGCAACCTGATGCTCGACGCCAACCAGGTGTGGGACGTC
Organism: Micromonospora sp. NPDC005174; assembly: GCF_040608495.1. NCBI lineage: Bacteria > Bacillati > Actinomycetota > Actinomycetes > Micromonosporales > Micromonosporaceae > Micromonospora > Micromonospora sp. NPDC005174. The sequence goes on from NZ_JBEXIJ010000052.1 coordinate 27,504, forward strand.
GACCAGGCCATCGAGTGGGTCAACGCGCTGGCCCGTTTCACGCCACTGTGGATCGAGGAGCCGACCAGTCCGGACGACATCCTGGGCCACGCGGCCGTGCGCCGCGCCGTCGCTCCCGTCGGCGTCGCCACCGGCGAACACTGCCACAACCGGGTGATGTTCAAGCAGTTGTTCCAGGCCGAGGCCATCGACTTCTGCCAGTTGGACACCGGCCGGCTGGCCAGCGTCAACGAGATCGTCGCCGTGCTCCTGCTCGCCGCGAAGTTCGGCGTTCCGGTGTGCCCGCACGCCGGCGGCGTCGGGCTCTGCGAGATGGTCCAGCACGTGTCGGTGCTCGACTACGTCGCGGTCTCGGGGGATCTCACCGGCCGCGTCACCGAGTTCGTCGACCACCTGCACGAGCACTTCACCGATCCGTGTGTCATCCGGGACACCGGTTGGGGCAGCGGGTACGTCCTGCCCGACGCGCCCGGCTACTCCACCCGCATGCACCCCGAGTCGATCGAACGGTACCGGTTCCCGGACGGCCGTTACTGGGCCTCGACCGAGACGGCTACCGTGTCATCTCCGGAGCCGTACGTGATCGCGGGTGGAGCGCCCACCCCCGCCGGCCGCTAGGAGGTGTCATGTCCCGCACCGACGAAGTGGTGAACGGCATCAAACGGATGATCCTGGAAGGGACGTTCAAACCCGGGGATCGGCTGCCCATCGAGAAGGACCTCGCCGAGTCCCTCGGCGTCTCGCGGGGTTCTCTGCGCGAGGGGATGTCGGCGCTGTCGATCCTCGGCATCGTCAACATCCGCCAGGGTGACGGCACGTACGTCACGAACCTCGACGCCCCGCAACTGCTGGCCCCGATGGGCTTCGTGGTCGACTTTCAGGGCCAGGGCGACGGTCGGCACATCCACACCGTTCGCCGCCTGCTGGAGTGCGAGGCAGCCCGGTTGGCCGCCACCAGGATCACCGACGAAGCCCTCGCCCAGGCCGGGGAACTGCTCGACGAGGCGGCCCGGATCGCCGGCCGGTCGCCGCAGGACCACGAGCGGATCATGGAAATCGACATCGCTTTCCATCGGATCATCGCCGCACACGCCGACAACCCGGTGCTCATCGGCCTGATCGAGGCGTTCGCCGGGCGCACCCTTCGCGGGCGGCTCTGGCGGAGCCTGCACGAGGAGGGCGCGGACCGTCGTACCCACGACGAGCACGTGGCGATCCTGAAGGCCCTCCGGGCACACGATCCGGAGCGGGCCCGCACCCGGATGGCCAACCACCTGATCGGTGTGGAGGAGTCGCTCCAAGGGCTGCCCGACGAGGGATGAGACGGCTGTGGGCGGTTGCTCGCCCGCCCGCGCCGCGCGTCGGTGGGACCGTTGCCGGTCCACCGCGGGCGGTCACGGGCGGGCGAGCACCGTCACCGCTCGTCCCGCTCCGCGCTCTTGCTGCCGGTCATCGCCGCGACCAGGTCGTCGGTGGTGACCTCGTCGGCGCGCAGCCGAGCCGCCCGCCGGCCGAGACGCAGTACCTCCACCCGGTCGGCGATGTCCAGCACCTGCGGCATGTTGTGACTCACCAGCACCACCGACATGCCCGCCGCGCGAGCCCGCCGGACGACGTCGAGCACCCGTTCGGTCTGCACGACGCCCAGCGCCGCGGTGGGCTCGTCGAGGATGACCACGTTCGTCGCCCAGATGATCGCCCGGGCCACCGCGACGCACTGCCGCTGCCCGCCGGACAGCATGGCGATCGGCGTGGTGACCCGCGGAATCCGTACGCCCAGCTCGTCGAGGGCCGCGGCGGCGCCCTGCCGCATCGCGCGCTTGTCGAGCAGCCCCAGCCGACCGAGCGGCCCGGAGCGCAGGATCTCCCGCCCGAGGTAGAGGTTGGCGGCGACGCTGAGATCGTCGGCGACCGCGAGATCCTGGTAGACGGTCTCCACCCCCGCGCGTCGGGCGTCCACCGGGGTCCCGAAGTTGACCTTTCGACCACCGACCCGGATCTCGCCCTCGTCGGGCGCGTGCACACCGGAGAGCGTCTTGACCAGCGTGCTCTTGCCGGCGCCGTTGTCACCGATGAGGGCGACGACCTCGCCCCGGTGGACCGTGAAGTCGGCGCCGCGCAGCGCCTCGACGTGGCCGAACCGCTTGACGATGCCACGGGCTTCGAGCACCGGCGGCTCCTCGGGAGACCGCCGCCTGTCGCTGTCGGTCGTCGGCGCGGAGGTCGTCGCCATCACTGCACCGGAGGGTTGGCGCAGCTGGGCTCGAGCACCGCCTTGATCTCCGGCGAGTCGATGTTCTTCTTGGTGACGAAGGTGACCCCGGTGTCCGCCGATGCCAGCGGCGCCTTGTCGCGGAGGTGCTTGACCATCTTGTCGACGCCGAAGTAGCCCATCTTGAAGGGGTTCTGCACGACCAGCGCCGAGATCTGGCCGTTGCGCAGTCCGGCGATCTCGTCCGGGGCGGCGTCCCAACCGATGATGACCACCTTGCCGGACTTGCCCGCCGCCTGGATGGCCTGCGCGGCACCGAGCACGCTCGGCTCGTTGGCGGCGAAGATGCCGGCGAGGTTGGGGTTCGCGGTGAGGATGTTCTCGGTGACCCGCCGCGCCTCGTTGACGTCACTGCGGCTGGGCTGCTGGCCGACCAGCTTGAGGTTGGGGAACTGCGCGAGGCCGGCCTTGAAGCCGTCGACCCGCTCGGTGTTGGTCTGTGAACCGGGTTGGAACTCCACCAGCGCCACGTCGTGGTTGCCGGGGCCCAGCTCGGTGGCGAGCAACTTGGCCGCCTCGACGGCCGACGCCTTGTTGTCCGTGGCGAAGAGCGGCACGCCCGACGGCTGCGGGCTGGTGCCCGAGTCGATCATCGCGACCGGGATGTTCGCGCCGAGCGCCTGGTCGGTGGCCGGGGCCAGCGCGCGGGAGTCGGTGGCCGCGTAGACGATCCCGTCGACCTTCTTGGTGACGAAGTTCTGGATCAGGTTGACCTGCCCTTCGACGTCGGTCTCGGTGGTCACCCCGTCCCACTGGACCGTGACGTCGCCGGCGCGTTGGGCGGCGCACTCGGCGCCCGCCTTCACCGTGTTCCAGTAGTCGGCCCCGACCGCCTTGGGCACGACGGCGAGCTTCAGCGGCCCGGAGGCCTGCTTGGTCGCGCCGTCGTCTCCGTCGCGGACCTCGACCCCGCCGCAGGCACTCAGGAGAGCGGCCGCCGCGGCGGCGGCGAGGATGGCCTGCGCGCGCAGGAGGTGACCTCGTGGACGTCGGCTGGTGGTGGTGTGTGCCATGGTGTGCGTCCTTCCTCTGTCGAGCTGCGGGTACGGCATGTCAGCCCCGTGACTCCAGCCGCCGGCGGCGGTACTGGTCGAAGTAGACGGCAGCCCAGATGATCAGGCCGACGATCACCTGCTGGTAGTGGATGCTGATGTCGAGCAGGACGGCGCCGTTGCGGACCAGGGCGATGAGGAAGGCGCCGATGATGGTCCCGACGATCCGACCCTGCCCGCCGAACAGGCTGGCGCCGCCGATGACCGCGGCGGCGATGACGTCGAGTTCCAGCGAGATGCCGTAGTTCGGCTGGCCGGAGTTGACGCGGGAAGCGGCGATCATGCCGCCCAGACCGACCAGGACGCCCGCCAGGACGTACACGTAGGTCAGGTGACGACCCACCGCGACGCCCGAGCGGCGGGCCGCTTCCAGGTTGGAGCCCATCGCGTAGGTGTACTGCCCGAAGCGGGTCTGCGAGAGCAGGAAGGCAACCCCGACGGCGACCACCGCGGTGATCACGACGGCGAACGGAATGCCGATGATCTCGCCGTTGCCGAGCAGCTGGAACGACTTGGGCAGCCCGTAGACGCCGACCGCGCCGGTGATGATGAAGACCAGGCCCCGCCCGACCGACATCGTCCCCAACGTCGCGATGAACGGGGGTATCCGGGCGACGGTGACCAGCAACCCGTTCAGCAGTCCCGCCAGGGCACCGACACCGATCGCGACCGCCGTCGCCGCGAGGAGCGGAAAGCCCAGGTCCCGTACGACCATCGCACCCGCCACGCCGGCGAGCGCGGCGACCGAGCCCACCGACAGGTCGATGCCCCTGGTGATGATGACCATCGTCTGCGCGGCGGCGATGATGGCGATGACCGCGGTCTGCGCGCCGATGTTGAACAGGTTGTCCGCCGTGAGGAAGTACGGACTGGCGAAGCTCAGCGCGATGAACAGGACGATGAGCGCGGTCGCGGCGGTGAACTCGGACAACGCGTGGGAGATGCGCTCGCGTAACCAGTCGTTGAGCGCGCCGCCCTGGCTCTGGTCGGTCGCCTCGACGGCACTCATCGTCCGGCCCGGCTCTCGTCCACTGTGTCCCCGGCTCGGCACGCGCCCCCGCCGGTGATTGACGCTCTCCCTCGCAACCGGACCTCCCCAGGAAGTCACACACGGGGCCACACCCCGCAGCGCCTGCACGATAGATCGGATGTTTCCTGTGATCAGGCGTTACCTTGCCATGGTCACGCTCATGTTGCCAAGGTCTTACCGTCATGTTGTGGCATCGTTATGCGTGTCTCGGGAACGATACGTCGGACCAAAAAATCGTTGCCTGTGACCGGATGGCGGCGAGCGCCGCGTCCGGACACGCTGTTAGCGGTAACCTCCGACCAGGGCGACGCGGACGTGCTCATCGAAGGGGTTCGCTGCCCGCTCACCACTCGCCTTGAGCATGTTATCGATAACATGCTATGTTCCGCCAAGGAGTCGAGGGCACGTCCCTCCCGTTCGGAATCATCGGCACCTCGAAGGGCATCGGGTCCCCTGACCCGGTCGACGGCCGGTGACCTGTCCGAGCCACACCTGTCCGGCGTACGCCGTGTTTCCGCGTCCCCGCACGCGGCCGCTCCATCGTGACGTGCGCCCTCAGGCATCGCCGATGTCGATCCATCGGACCGTCCCGGGCACCGCCGTATCCCGCCCTGAACGGAAGCCACGGTCTGCCCGCCACCGGTGCGGCAGCCCGATCTCGACTCCGCCGCCACCATTGTCGAAAGGCAGGACCATGGACAAGATCCCCGACGAACGCGCACCGCGACCCCGGTTCCGGGGCCGTCGGGTGCTGGTGCCGCTCGCGGCCACCCTCGCGGCGGTCGCCGCGACGGTGGCGGTGACCTCCACCGCCAACGCCGGCACCACCCTGGGCGCCTCGGCGGCCGAGAAGGGCCGCTACTACGGCGCCGCGGTACCCGCCTTCAAGCTGTCCGACAGCCAGTTCGCTGGCATCGTCAACCGGGAGTTCAACCAGCTCACTCCCGAGAACGAGATGAAGTGGGACGCCACCGAGCCCCAGCAGGGCCGGTTCAGCTACAGCGGCGGGGACCAGATCGTCGCGCACGCCCAGTCGCACGGCATGATCGTCCGCGGCCACACGCTGCTGTGGTACCAGCAGCAGCCGGGTTGGGCCCAGAGCATGTCCGGGACCGCGCTGCGTAACGCCGCCATCAACCACGTCACCCAGGTCGCCACCCACTACCGGGGCAAGATCTACGCCTGGGACGTGGTGAACGAGGCGTTCGCCGACGGTGGCAGCGGTGGGCGGCGCGACTCCAACCTGCAGCGCACCGGCAACG
>NZ_JBEXIJ010000053.1:0-29735 GCF_040608495.1 Micromonospora sp. NPDC005174
CCCGCTACGCCAAACGAGCATCCCTTTACCGGGCCAGCCTTGTCCTCATCGCCGCCATCATCTGGCTTCCATGATCGACAGGACAGGCCCTAGTCTCACGTCATGGCGAGGTACTACGACGTACACCCGGAGAACCCGCAGCCCCGCGCGATCCGGCAGGTAGCCGACCTGGTCCGCGGCGGCGGCCTGGTCGCCTACCCGACGGACTCCTGCTACGCGCTCGGCATCCAGCTCGGCAACCAGGACGGGCTGGACCGGATCCGGCAGATCCGGCACCTCGACGACCGGCACCACTTCACCCTGGTCTGCCGGGACTTCGCGCAGCTCGGCCAGTTCGTCCAGATCAACAACGCGGTGTTCCGGCTGGTGAAGGCGTCCACCCCGGGCAGCTACACGTTCATCCTGCCGGCCACCCGCGAGGTGCCCCGCCGGATGCTGCACCCGCGCAAGCGCACCGTCGGTGTCCGCGTACCCCGGCACACGGTGACCCAGGCGCTGCTGGCCGAGCTGGGCGAGCCGCTGGTGTCCAGCACGCTACTCCTGCCCGGCGACGACGAGCCGATGACCCAGGGGTGGGAGATCAAGGAACGGCTCGACCACCAGGTCGACGCGGTGCTCGACGCCGGCGAGTGCGGCATGGAGCCGACGACGGTGATCGACCTGTCCGGGCCTGAGCCGGAGATCCTGCGCCGGGGCGCGGGAGACACGTCCCGCTTCGAGTAGGTAGCCGGAGCGGCGCCCCGCGCCCGCCCACCCGCCGCCCTGGCACGCCGAGCGCGGCCGGGGCTGAACCGTCGCATGCCGCGCGCGGGCGCGCCGTGCGCCGGGCGCGCCGTGCGCCGGGCGCGCCGTGCGCCGGGCGCGCCAGGGGCCAGGTATGCCCAACGCCCCCTTTGCTCTGCTTCAACGGAGGCGACACCTACGGACCCTTCGTGTTGCGTCGGTTGAAGCAGAGCAAAGGACGAGCGGAGGACCGCCGCCCGGCGTCGAGGCGCGCCCTCCCGGCTCAGCACTCCCAACTCAGCACTCCCAACGCCGCCACCCTCGCGACCGCACACATTAATGTTGCGATAGACAACAGTGTGTGGCACACAGTATGGTGTGACACATGGTTAGCGAGGATGTTCTACGGACGCACCTCCAGGAGTTGCGTCGAGGCACCGTCGTGGTGGCCAGCCTGGTCGCGCTGCGTCGACCGGACTACGGCTACGCACTGCTGCAACGGCTCACCGACCACGGCTTTCCGGTGGACGCCAACACGCTCTACCCGCTGCTGCGCCGCCTGGAAGACCAAGGCCTGCTGACCAGCGAGTGGAACACCGAGGAGAGCCGGCCGCGCAAGTTCTATCGGACCAGTGACGAGGGCGAGTCGATGCTGAGTCGACTCCTGGACGACCTCGCCGCCGTACAGACCTCCATCACCGGGCTGATCCAAGGAGTGGACCGATGAACACACTGACTGACCGCTACCTGGCCGCCACCCTGCGATCGGTACCCGCCCAGCGCCGCGACGAAATCGCCACCGAGCTACGCGCCTCGATCGAGGACATGATCGAGGACCGGGCCGGGGGCGGCGCGGACGCGGCAGCCGCCGAGCGGGAGGTGCTCACCGAACTGGGCAACCCCGATCGCCTGGCCGCCCGCTACGCCGACCGCCGGCTCCAGCTCCTCGGTCCCACCTACTACCTGGTCTGGCTGCGACTGCTGAAGCTGCTGCTCAGCTTCATCCCGGCGCTCGCCGGGACGGTCGTCGCGGTCGTCGCGGTCGTCGAGGGCAAGGGATTCGGCGCCATCGGCCCAGGCCTCGTCGTCGCCCTGCACGTGGCGGTGCACATCTGCTTCTGGCTCACCCTGACGTTCGTCCTCATCGAGCGGTCGCAGCCCACCATCGACCTGCCCGACTGGACCGTCGACGAGCTGCCCGACGTCCCCGCGCACCGCGACGTCTCACTCGTCGACACCATCGCGTCGGTCGTGATGCTGATGGTGTTCATCGCCTACCTACCGTTGCAGCACTACCAGTCGTGGGTGCGTACCACCGACGGCGACAACATCCCGATCCTCGACCCGGCCCTCTGGTCGTTCTGGCTGCCGGCGCTGATCGGCGTACTCGCCCTCGATGTGGTGTTCGAGATCGTCAAGTACCGGATCGGGCGCTGGACCTGGCGGCTGTTCGCGACGAAGGCGCTGCTCAACCTGGCGTTCACGGTGCCGGTGGTGTGGCTGGCGCTCTCCGACCGACTGCTCAACCCGGCCCTCGGCGAGCGGCTCGACTGGCTGGCGGTCGCGGACAATCGCGAGATCCTCGCGGCCATCATCGCGCTGAGCGCCGCCGTGGTGGCGGTGTGGGAACTGATCGACACCGCCCTGAAGACCCGCCGCCAGACGACCTGAGCGACACCCGCCCGTCGCGCTGATCTGCCCGTACGACACCAACCCGAACTCCTGTTCGGGAGCTGCGAACAGGGCGGGCGCTCCTACGGTGAGCCGATCCTCACGGCAACGAGCTGGTCGTTCGCCGCCTCCGGAACGGAAAGGCTCTCCATGACCCCACCGATCGACCCGCGGCGCCACAGCCCCACGCGACACGGGGGCGTCACGGTGCCGGCGGGCAGTCCCAGTGCCGGAAGTCGCCGGTACGCGACCAGACGTCGCGTGCCGCCCCGATGTTCCAACCCGGGTCCAGCGCGGTCCGGCGGTCGACGCCGAGGCGTGACAGCTCCATGTCGCTGAACTGGAACAGGCCCCAGCGCCGCGACCCGTCGCCGGTCACCTCCACCCGCAGCGGATCCAGTCCGGACAGACACCGGGCCAGCCGCACCGCCTCGGACGGGCCCTCCGGGAACCGTGCCCGGAGGTACTTGCTGACCCGGTCCTCCGTCCACGCGGCGGGCGACACCGAGTTGTCCTGGAGAGCGTCGAGCACCTGCCGATCCACCGTGCCGCTGACCTCCAGGGCGGCCAACGCCTGGAAGGCGATCACCCGGCTGGTCGTGTCGGGGCCGAACCACCCATCGACGGGCACGCGTAACCCGCTCGCCGCCAGCCGGTCCTGGAGATCCAGCACGCAGGGGCCGTACATGCCCTGGCGCAGGACGAGGGGACACGGGCCGCTCGATCCCGCGCCGCTGGACCCGGGGGTCAGGACGTCGCCGACGGGCAGCAGCGCGCCCACCGTCAGCGCTCCCACCAATGCCAGCGCTCCCAGTGACAGCCGGCGACGCGCCGACCGGGTCGCCGCTCGCGGTCGGTCGGTGGACCGGCGAGGACCGGCCGCCTCGACGGACACCGGAGCGGAGGCCGGCGGCGCGGGGTTCGTCGGCTCACCCGGCGCCGGTAGGCCGGTGGGGCGCGTCGGCTCGCTGAGGTGAGCCTCGATGTCGCGGCGGAGGTCGAGCCACCGTTCGACCTCGGACGCGGACGTGCCGCAGGCGGCGAGCAACGCCACGACGGTCCGCTCGCGGGGCAGGGTGTTGCGCCCCAGCATGGTGGCGAGGGTGCTCGGCGGCAGCCAGTGCCCGGCCGCCGAGGCCTGGCGGGAGATCTCCCGGTACGTCAGGCCGGAGCGTCGTCGCACGTCCCGGAGCGACGCCACGTACTCCCCCGCGGTGGCAGCCCGCGGCACCGGATCTCGGACAGCGTCAATCATCGGATCTCCCCCGTGTCGTTGATGTGGTCGCGTTCGGACCGGCTCCGGTTCGAACCCGACGGCCCGTACGGGCCAAGCGCCGCGGCCATCGACGAAAACGCTAGATAACCGGGTCGCCCCGAACAATGCCCTGCTCCGGGCGCTGCGGTGTCCGCGCAGCTCAGGGCCGCCTGTCCGGGTTTTGTCCGACCACCTCGGACAGACGCCGTGACGACTTGCTCCAAGGCGTGTGCGGTCAGCAGAATCAGGCGATGACCACGGGGGAGCTTCGACCGGGCGAGGCGGCCGACCCGGCCGAGTTCGTCGACCTGCTGCGCCACCTCAAGGACCGGTCCCGGCTGACGTTCCGGCAACTGGAACAGCACGCGGTCGCCGCTGGCGACGTGCTGGCCCGCAGCACCGCCGCCGACATCCTGCGCCGGTCCACATTGCCGCGACCCGAGGTGCTGGCGGCGTTCGTGCGTGCTTGCGGCGCGGGTGACCAGGTCGACGAGTGGTTGCGCGCGCGGGACAGGTTGGCGGCGGGCGCGTACGCCTCCGCTGATCCGACTGTGGAAACGTCGGTCGGAGCGAGCACGGGCGATGTGCTGACCGGCGGCCCGGACGAGGCACGACCGCGCTGGTTCGCCCGGCCCGTGCCGCTGGCGCTGCTCGTCGTGGCCACTCTGCTGGTCGGCGTCGGCGCCTTCTTCTGGTGGCCCGACGACAACGAGCGTCGGACGTCGGAGAAGCCCGCCGTCGGCCAGTCGCCGACGGGCAGCGCCCCGGCCGGCGGAACGACGTCCGGAGCCGGCCAGCGATCGCCGGCCAGTGGTCGGAGCCGGATCCATCTCGCCCGTGACCCGCAGCTCTGTATCAGCGAGGGGCGCGATCGCAGCGGTCGATACGAGAGCGAGGTGGCAGCCCAGCGCCCCTGCGCGGGCGCCACACCGCCGGAGACCTACCTGGTGCCGGTGACCGACGGCATGTACTTCGTCAGGTGGGAGCACCCGATCAACGGGGTCGGCTGCCTCACGGTGCGGCGCGAGGATCCCGGGCGGAACCTCATCGAGCCCCAGCACCAGTGCCGCACCGACTCCTGGGACCAACTGTTCCGCTTCGAGCCGACCGGTTCGACGTCGGACGCGTACCGGATGCGACCGGCGGGCAGTGACCTGTGCGTGGGCATCCGCGACGACGACACGGAGGTGCCGGCCGAGGCCGCAGCCGAGCCGTGCACGGGCCAACCCGACCAGGTGTTCCTGGTCGACGCCGTCCCGAAGGACTGACACGCCGACACCGGCGCTTGATCAACTCCGGTTCACCGACATCGGGGTGTCCCGCGCGCTGGACACCCCGATATCCACGAAGTCGAGTCGATCAGAGGCCGGCGTGCTCCACCGCCTTGGCGCGGCTGACGAACGCGGCCCAGGCCGCCGGGGCGAAGGTGAGCGCCGGCCCCTCGACGTCCTTGCTGTCCCGGACGGCCACGAGATGAGGAAGGTTGTCGGCGACCTCCACGCAGTTGCCGGAGTCGCTGCTCCTGGTGCTCTTGCGCCACATCGCCCCAGTCAGGTCAGTCATGGTGCCTCTCCTTGATTTCTCGCATGAGCCTGCAGGAATCATCGGCGCTCAACGCGCGGGCTGTGAGACCATTCCACACCTCGGCGTACTCTATGACTTCCTCGAGCCGATCGAGATACAACGCTCCCGACAATCCCTCCTTGTAGACCGTCGTCGGTTCGGCTGACCTGGCTCCGCTCGTCGGAAAGTCGAGCATCACGAAGCTGCCAGCAATTGCTGCTCGGCTCAGGCCTTCGCCAAGCGGCACGAGCCGGACAGACACGCTTGGCGATGCGCCCGCGGCGATCAGCCGCTCAATCTGCTCAGCCATGCCGCGCACACGCCTGTGCAGCACCGCCTCCTCGATGATCACATCTAGAGCAGGCGCGGCCGGTCGCTTGCGGGTCAGTAGGCGCTGCCGCTCGGTCCTGAGCCCCACAACCTTTGCGACCTCGTCGTCGGAGACGCCCTGGCGGGTTCGAATAACCTCGGCCGTATAAGTCGGTGTCTGCAACAGGCCGGGCACCAAGGCGTGTTCGTACGTCCGGATACGGCAGGCGGCCGACTCCAGTCCGACATAGAGCTCGAACCATCTCGGGATGATCTCGCCGTAAGCGTGGTACCAACCCTTGCTCTTGGACTCCCTGGCAAGGCTCACCAGGACCTCGGTCATCTCGTCGGAGGCGCCATAGAGCCGGCACATCTGCTCGACGTCCAGCGCTCGCATGGGGGTCTGCCCGGACTCGATGCGATACATCTTCGCCCGCGACCACTCAAGATCGGAGGCTGCGGCTTCGAGGCCTATCCCAGCCCGCTCCCTACTTTGCCGCAGCAGTCGTCCGAGCTCTCGCCTTGGAACAGTCGATCCCACCTCGGTCATCGGCGTCCGCCTCCTCGTCTCACACTGAGCCGTCATCTGACGCCTCGTGAGACGCCCCTCGCATCGTCATCGCAAAGATGCATCTCAGCATGAACGTCTCGTGTGGAGTGTTGCACACAGCTTCGACAGTCCTGAATTCTGCCTGGTAGATGCCCTACTTGCATTGATCTCGGGAGGCAGGCAATGTGCCGTTGGAAGTGGTTTCACCGACCGGACGAGCCCCTTGACGTCGTGGAGCGGACCCGGTTCCCGGATCGCACCGGGGCCCACCGGCTCACCACGCCGCCCACGTCGAGGACAGAGAATGGCACGTCGTCACCCCAGCGGGGTGGTCGCCATGATGGGTGAGCAGCCCCGACCCGAGCCGCCGTTTCTCGTGACGATGGCGACCTACGTGATCGACTTCCATCATCGCAACGTCTGCACCAGGTGCGGCCCGGATGGTTCGTGCCCCCGGCTGGTCGAGGCGAGTGATCATCTCAAGGCGTGGCGCGACCGGAAACCAGGCGGCCGTGCGGGCGGGTGACCTGCTTCAGGTCACCCGCGCGGCGAGTGTCCAGTTCAGCCGGCCGATCCTCTTCCGCGTCATCCGCGTTCTCGACTGGCCTACCTATGACGGGTGGGTCTGGCTCGACGGCTACGAGGTGGGGCCGCGACTGGACGCGATCGCCCGACGGTCGATCTTCGTACGGCCCGCCGGGCTGCGGCCGGTGACATCCGCCGGTCCGACGCGGTCGAGAGCACGCTGACACACGCCAGGCCGCCGATGTGGGGCCAACCGCTCGCGCGGACACCCCCACATCGGCGACCTGGTGTGGATCACGCCGGACGCGCCGGACCTCAGGCGTCGACCGCGGCCATCACGTCGTCGGAGACGTCGAAGTTCGCGTAGACGTTCTGCACGTCGTCGCAGTCCTCCAGGACGTCGATCAGCTTGAAGATCTTGCGGGCGCCCTCTTCGTCCAGCGGGACGTTCATGCTGGGGATCAGGGAGGACTCCGCCGACTCGTACTCGATGCCGGCGTCCTGCAACGCCGTCCGCACCGGGATCAGGTCGGTCGGCTCGGAGACCACCTCGAACGCCTCACCGAGGTCGTTGACCTCCTCGGCGCCGGCGTCGAGGACGGCCATCATCACGTCGTCCTCGCTGGTGCCCTCCTTGGGCACGATCACCACGCCCTTGCGGGAGAACATGTACGACACCGAGCCGGCGTCGGCGAGCGAGCCGCCGTTGCGGGTCAGCGCGGTGCGCACCTCGGTGGCCGCCCGGTTGCGGTTGTCGGTGAGGCACTCGATGAGCATGGCCACACCGTTCGGGCCGTACCCCTCGTACATGATCGTCTGCCAGTCGGCGCCGCCGGCTTCCAGGCCGGAGCCGCGCTTGACGGCGCGGTCGATGTTGTCGTTCGGCACCGAGCTCTTCTTCGCCTTCTGGATGGCGTCGAAGAGCGTCGGGTTGCCGGAGGGGTCGCCGCCGCCGGTGCGCGCGGCCACCTCGACGTTCTTGATCAGCTTGGCGAACATCTTGCCGCGCTTGGCGTCGATGACGGCCTTCTTGTGCTTGGTCGTCGCCCACTTTGAGTGGCCGGACATCTTCTACCTCCGTCTGTCATTGCACGCCTGCGTCGACTGCCGCACCGATTCCGCGCCGCATCCGGCGATCCGGCGGCCGGTCGGCCCCGCGGGAAGTGCCGCGCCGGGCGACGGCCCTGCCGAACCGCGGCAATCTTACCGAGGTCACACCCCGCCATGTCACACCCGGGACCGGCCCGGGGCGGCGGTGCGGCGTCGGGGCCCGCCCGAACCAACGGTCCGGGGGCCCGATCCATGCCCGCGCGTCGGCGTCGGCCGCTCAGGCGGTCCGCACCAACTCCACGAAGTACGCGTGCACGCGCAGGTCGCCCGTCAGCTCGGGGTGGAACGAGGTGGCCAGCAGATTGCCCTGCCGGACCGCCACGATCCGCTCGGCGGCCGGGCCACCGGTCACCTTCCCGATCACCTCGACGCCCGCGCCGACCCGCTCGACCCACGGCGCGCGGATGAACACGGCGTGGAACGGGTCGCCCGCCACGCCGGTGATCTCCACGGGCGCCTCGAACGAGTCGACCTGCCGGCCGAACGCGTTGCGCCGTACCGTCATGTCGATGCCGGCGAAACCGCGCTGGTCGGCGCGGCCGTCCAGCACCTCGGTGGCGAGCATGATCATGCCGGCACACGAGCCGTAGACCGGCATCCCGTCGGCGATCCGCTTGTCGATCGGCTCGCGCAGCGCGAAGATGTCGACGAGTTTGCTGATGGTGGTGGACTCGCCGCCGGGGATCACCAGGCCGTCGACCGCGTCCAGCTCGCCCGGGCGGCGGACCGGACGGGCGTCGGCGCCCGCCGCGGTCAGCGCCGCCACATGCTCGCGCACGTCACCCTGCAACGCGAGAACGCCGATCACGCTCACCAGCCGCGCTCGGCCAGGCGGTGCGGCTGGGGGATCTCGTCGACGTTGATGCCGACCATCGCCTCACCGAGACCGCGGGACACCTTCGCGAGGACGTCCGGGTCGTCGTGGAACGTGGTGGCCTTGACGATCGCGGCGGCCCGCTGCGCGGGGTTGCCCGCCTTGAAGATGCCGGAGCCGACGAAGACGCCCTCCGCGCCGAGCTGCATCATCATCGCCGCGTCGGCCGGGGTCGCGATCCCGCCGGCGGTGAACAGCACCACGGGCAGCTTGCCGCTCTCGGCGACCTCCTTGACCAGCTCGTACGGGGCCTGCAACTCCTTGGCCGCGACGTACAGCTCGTCGGCCGGCAGCGAGGAGAGCCGGCGGATCTCCTGGCGGATCCTGCGCATGTGGGTGGTGGCGTTCGAGACGTCACCGGTGCCCGCCTCGCCCTTGGAGCGGATCATGGCCGCGCCCTCGGTGATCCGGCGCAGCGCCTCGCCCAGGTTGGTCGCGCCACAGACGAAGGGCACGGTGAACGCCCACTTGTCGATGTGGTTGGCGTAGTCGGCAGGCGTCAGCACCTCGGACTCGTCGACGTAGTCCACGCCCAGCGACTCGAGGATCTGCGCCTCGACGAAGTGGCCGATGCGGGCCTTGGCCATCACCGGGATCGAGACCGCCTCGATGATCCCATCGATCATGTCGGGGTCGCTCATCCGGGACACCCCGCCCTGCGCGCGGATGTCGGCGGGCACCCGCTCCAGGGCCATCACCGCGACCGCGCCGGCGTCCTCGGCGATCTTGGCCTGCTCGGCGTTGACGACGTCCATGATCACGCCGCCCTTGAGCATCTCGGCCATGCCCCGCTTCACGCGGGCCGTGCCGACGACGGGGGCGGTACCGGTGCTCGGGGCGGTGGTGTCGGACACGGGTCAGCACTCCTTGGACCTGCGGTGGGAGGTGGCAGCGAAAATGCTACGCACCGCTCAACGCCGCGCCGACAGCCAATCAGAGGGCCGGTGGCCTGCACTGTGACCCCGCTCACCGGCCGTCGTCGGCGTCAGCTCCCCAGCAGAACCCGGTCAACCGGCCGGCACGTCCGCCGGCACGACGAGCGTCGGGTCGTCGATGTCGAAGTAGCGCGGCCACTGGCGACCCCGCCCCATCCGCAGCAACCGCACCAGCGGACGGCTGCGCGCCGACCGGGCGTCGCGTACCAGATCGGTGTGCACCTGCCGGGACAGCGCGAGCCGGCGGCTCGCCGCGATGACCGCCGTGCAGTCCGGGTCGGTCGGGTCCAACCGCACCGTGCGTAGCTGCCGGGTCAGGTCGTTCTCCGCCGCCTCCCGCTCGTCCGGCACGGCGTCGAGCGCGATCCGTGCCGCCGCGTACAGCTCGACGCCGAAGCGTCGCTCCGCCAGCACGGCGGCCGCCGCCGCACGGCGCAACAGGTGGGCGTCGAGGGCACGCGCCGCCAGCTCCGCGCGGCCCTGCAGCCGCTCGACCCGGCCGGCGGTCCAGATGAGGTACGCCGCAAGCACTCCCACGAGCACACTCGCGGCCACCACCCACCACATGTGCGGCATCGTAGTGCTGCTCCGTTTCTCCTCCATCGCGCGCGTCGACGCCGGTCACCGGCATCACAGGAGCACCATCGGCCACTCCGGGTCAGCCCAGCCCCACCCATTCCTGGTCGATGACCCGCCCGTCGGTCGCCTCGATCGCCGCTGCGTATACCTCCAGAACACGGCGGGCAACCATGGGCCAGTCGAAATTCGCGACCACCTGATCGCCGCAGGCGGTCAGCGTCGCCCGCGCCATCGGGTCGTCGAGCAGCACGGACAGGACGTGGCGCAGCCCCACCGCGTCGCCGGTCGGGAACAGCCGGCCAGCCCGCCCACCGTCGAGCACCCGGCGGAACGCGTCCAGGTCGCTCGCCACCACCGTGGTGCCGGCGGCCAGCGCCTCGGTGAGGATCATCCCGAACGACTCACCCCCGGTGTTCGGCGCCACGTAGAGGTGCACGCTGCGCAGCATCCGCGCCTTGTCCGCCTCGGAGACCAGACCGAGGAACGTCACCTGATCCCGAATCTCGGCCGGGAACTGGTCGTACAGGTCGTCCGGGTCACCCGGGCCGGCGACCAGCAGCCGCAGGCCGGGACGTGTCGCCGCCAGCGCCACGAAGGCGTCCCGCAGCACCGGGAAGCCCTTGCGCGCCTCCGTGAACCGGCCCAGGAAACCCACCGTGCCGCCGGTGCCGGGCCCGCACTCCCCCGGCCAGTCCGGCAGCGGCTCGGCGTCGGCGAACTTCGCCACCGCCACCCCGTTGGGGATCTCCACCGCGCCGCCGTCCATGTGCTCGACCTGCACCTTGCGGGCCAGCGCGCTCACCGCGATCCGGGCGGTGATCCGTTCCAGCACGATCTGCAGGACGCCCTGCGCCGCGGCCAGCACCCGCGAGCGGGTCATCGCCGTGTGGAAGGTGGCCACCACCGGCCCGCGCGCCGACAGAACCGCCAGCAGGGACAGGCTCAACGTCAGAGGCTCGTGCACGTGCAGCACGTCGAATTCACCGTTGGTGAGCCAGCGCCGGACCCGGGCCGTGGAGACCGGGCCGAACGCGATCCGGGCCACCGACCCGTTGTACGGCAGCGGCACCGCCCGACCGGCGGACACCACGTACGCCGGCAGGTCGGCGTCCTCGTCGGCCGGCGCGAGAACGCTGACCTCGTGCCCGAGGGTGATCAGCGTCTCCGCGAGGTCGACGACGTGGTTCTGCACGCCGCCGGGCACGTCGAAGGAGTACGGGCAGACGATACCGATCCGCATGCGTCAGCCACCCCCTTCAGGACCGACCCGAGGTCGGTGCGGACAGCTCCGCGCCTCCCGCGCCGCGCTGGTCCAGCCACATCCGCTGCAACATGTGCCAGTCTTGCGGATGCCGGGCGATACCCGCCGCCAGACCGTCGGCGATCAGCTGGGTCAGCGACCGGACGCGCTGGTCCAGGGGCCCCACCTCGGGCCCCGGCACCGGCAGCGGACCGCTGAGCGACGCGCACGCCGCGTCCGGTTCGTACCACATCGACGCCACGTACAGCGGCGCTCCCGTGTGCAGTGCGAGCAGTGCCGGCCCGGCGGGCATCCGGGTCTTCCCGCCGAAGAAGTCCACCTCCACCCCACGGGCGGAGAGGTCCCGGTCGGCCAGCAACGGCACCACCGCGCCGGCGCGTACACGGTCCAGCAGCACGTCGAAGGCGGGACGCGGTCCGCCGTGGGTGGGCAGGATCTCCATCCCCAGCTGAGCCCGGAAGGCCAGGAACCGCTTGTACACGCCCTCCGGCTTGAGCCGCTCCATGACGGTGCTGATCGGCCAACCGGTGGCCGCCACCCAGGCGCCCGCGGCGTCCCAGTTGCCGGCGTGCGGCAGCGCCACCACCGCGCCCCGTCCGGCGGCGACGTCGGCCGCCAGCAGCTCCGCGCCGTCGAGGCGGAACCCGGACAGGATCTGCGCCCGACTCAACGCCGGCAGGCGGAACGCCTCCATCCAGTACCGGGCGTACGACCGCAGGCCACGCCGCACGAGGTCGTCCAGTTCGGCATCGGGCATCTCCGGGCCGACCACCCGGCGCAGGTTGGCGCGCAGTCGGGCCGTACCCCCGCCGTCACGGCGGTGCGCGCGGTCCGCGCCCGCCTGGAACGCCGCCGCCACCAACGGCCGGGGCAGCGCGCGGACCAGCCGCCAGCCCGCGACGTAGCCCAGCTCGGTGAGGTTCACGTGGCCCGGCCGCCGGTCGTCGGGCGGTGCGTGGGCCGGGCGCCGGCCGCGCTCACGCCTGGCCGTCCGGCCGGAGCTGCTGGGCCTGGCGGTAGACGTGCGCCATCCGCTGCCCCACCGTGAAGATCGAGATGGCGGCCAGCAGCCAGAGCGCGATCTCCAGCGCCGGCTTCACGCCCACGCCGGTGAGGATTCCGCCGACGCCGACGATCAGCAGTCGCTCGGTACGCTCGGCGATGCCCACGTTGCAGGTCATGCCCAGCCCTTCGGCGCGCGCCTTCACGTAGGAGACGAGCCCTCCGGCGGCCAGACAGAGCAGCGCGGCGGCAACCCCGGAGTGATCATTCTGAGTGGCCAGCCAGTACGCCACCGCGCCGAAGACGGCGCTGTCGGCGACCCGGTCCATGCTCGAATCGAGGAACGCGCCGAACCGGGTGGAGCCACCGCTCATCCGGGCCATCGTCCCGTCGAGCAGGTCGGTGAGCGCGAACAGGGTGACGATCAACGCGCCCGCGACCAGGTGGCCGCGGGCACCGAAGCCGAGCGCGCCGACGAGCACACCAACGGTGCCCGCGACGGTGACGACGTTGGGGGTGACGCCCGCGCGCAGCAGGGCACGGGCAATCGGCTCGACGACGCGGGTCATCCCCGCGCGGGCCGACACTTGGAAGATCTTCGCCATGGCGGTCCCCACGATAACGGTCCGCCCAGCTCCGGCCATAACGCCGGTCCCGGCGACCCGCCCGGGGCAAGCTTGTGCGTGTCCGGCAACGGGTGTGAGATCGAGCCGGAAGGTGACCCAGCTCACCCGCCCGCCCGTTGGTTTCCCACTTCGGGGCAGACCGCCGGAGGATGTTGCCGCGCACTCGCCCCGGGCCGCTTCCATCTCGCGCGGCGGTCGCCACCACCGGCTGAGGGAGGTGCGCCACCATGGCGCAGGAACATCGGGACAACGTCACCACCGGCGGCACGCGAGTGGTGACCGACCCCGCGCGGATACGCAACGTGGTGCTCGTCGGGCACTCCGGCGCGGGCAAGACGACGCTCGTCGAGGCGCTGCTCGCCGCGACCGGCACGACCGTGGGCGACCACGACCACGGTGCCGTACGCCAGCAGCCCTCGGTGAGCCTGTCCTGCGCGTCCCTGCTGCACGACGGCATCAAGGTCAACCTGCTGGACACCCCCGGGAACGCCGGACTCGTCGATGAGTTGCGCGCTGGCCTGCGGGCCGCCGACGCCGCGCTGTTCGTGGTCTCGGCCTCCGGTGGCATGGACGCGGCCACCGTCGCCCTGTGGGAGGAGTGCGCCGCGCTCGACATGCCGCGCGCTGTCGCGGTGGCCCGTCTCGATGCGCCCCGCGCCGACTTCGACGAGGCGGTGGCGCTCTGCCAGCGGCTCTTCGGCGACAACGTGATGTCCCTCTACCTGCCGATGCTCGGCGACGACGGCGTCTCCACCGAGGGGCTGCTCGGGCTGATCACCCGCCGGGTCTTCGACTACACCGCCGGGCTGCCCGCCGATGTGCGCGCCCCCGACCCGGAGCACCAGCGGGCCATCGACGAGTCCCGGGACGAGCTGATCGAGGGGATCATCGCCGAGAGCGAGGACGACACCCTCATGGACCGCTACCTCGACGGCGAGGAGATCAGCGACAAGGTGCTCGTCGACGACCTGGAGAAGGCCGTGGCCCGGGCCCACTTCCATCCGGTGGTGCCCGTCTGCGCCGAGACCGGCGTCGGCCTGGACGCGCTGCTGGAGGTGCTGACCGCCGCGTTCCCGTCACCGCTGGAGCGCGATCTGCCGGCGGTCACCGGCGTGGACGGCTCCCCCCGCCCGCCGCTGAGCTGCGACCCGGACGGCCCGCTCGTCGCCGAGGTCGTCAAGACCACCGTCGATGAGCACGTCGGCCGGGTCTCGCTGGTCCGGGTCTTCACCGGCACGCTGCGCTCCGACGCGACAGTGCACGTCCGCGGGCACGGCACGGCCGAGCGGGGGCATGCCGACCACACCGCCGACGAGCGGGTCGGGCAGATCCACACGCCGCTGGGCGCGACCCTGCGCGCGGTGCCGCACTGCGTGGCCGGTGACATCTGCGCGATCACCACGTCACCGAGCGCGGAGACCGGTGACACCATCTCGGCCGAGGACGACCCGCTGCTGATCGCGCCGTGGGAGACGCCCTAGACGACATCGTCAGGGCAGCCAGCCGGAGGTCACGGGTGGACCGTGGGATGGGTGGGGCGGGGCCAGTGCGGGCGGTCGGCGTCGCGCAGGGCCGCGGTGCGCAGGGCGGCGAGTTGGCGTTCCACCTCGACGAACTGGTCCGCCGGCAGCGGGCCCCGATGCAGCGCCGCGGCGTTCTCCTCGACCTGGGCGACCGTACGGCAACCGGGAATCGGGACGGCGTGCCCGCTGCGCGCCCAGATCCAGCCCAGGGCACCCTGGGCGAGGGTACGGCCGTCGGCGGTCAGCGCGGCACGGACGGCGCCGACCCTGCGCAGCCACTCCGGCGCGGGTCGGCCGCCCCGGAACCACTCCAGCCAGCCCGGCGCCAACCCGCGTACGTCGTCGCGGGGCAGCGTTGACGTGGCCGTGTACTTGCCGGTGAGCAGCCCCATCCCGAGGGGCCCCCGGTTGATGCTGGCCAGGTCGTACTTGTCGCAGACGGCGAGCATCTCGGGAGCGTCGCGCAGCACCGACAGGGCGTGCTGCACGGTGGCGGCCCCCGGAGCGGCGTGCCCGAGCGCGGCGGCGCGGTCGGGACGGTCGGTGCTCCACCCGTACGCGCGGATCAGGCCCTCGGCGACCAGCTCCTCGCAGACGGCGAACAGCGCCTCCGCACGGTGCACCGGCAGGTCGGCCAGGTGCAGCTGGTAGAGGTCGATCCGGTCGGTGCCCAGCCGACGCAGCGACCCGGTGACGGCCCGCCGCAGGTGCGCCGGTGACGCGTCCTCCCCGGTCGCCTGCCGGGTCGCCTCGTCGAACGTGTAACCCCACTTGGTGGCGATCACGGCCTCGTCCCGCCGGCCGGCGAGCGCACGGCCCAGCACCCGCTCACCGTGCCCCGCGCCGTACGTGTCGGCGGTGTCGAACAGGGTCACGCCCTCCTCGAGCGCCCGGCGCACGGCTCGCACCGACTCGTCGTCGTCGACCGCTCCCCAGCCCAGCGGCTGGCTGCCCTGCGCCCAGGGACCGGCGATCGCCCAGCACCCCATGCCGAGGGCGCTGACCTCGATGCCGCTGCGCCCCAACATCCGTGTCGTGACTGCCATCGGCCGATCGTGCCACCTGCACGGCGGCGGGACGTAACAACCACCGAGGCGGAAAACTCGGTGCGGGAACGCCGACGGGGTACGGCATGATCGTCGCCATGCGACGGCTGGGCGTGGACATCGGCGGGGTGCTCATCGAACCGGCCGACGACGACGCCGACACCTCCTTCTTCGGCGCGCACTACCTGCGTACGCCCATGGTCGACGGCGCGTTCGACGCGCTCGCGGCGCTCGGGCCGGCGTTCGACGAGGTGCACCTGGTCTCGAAGTGTGGCGAGTCCACCGAGCGGCGGACCTGGGAGTGGCTCGACCACCACGACTTCACCGCCCGCACCGGGATCCCCGTCGAGCGGGTGCACTTCTGCCGGACCCGTCCCGCCAAGGCGCCGATCGCCCGGCGGCTCGGCCTGACCCACTTCGTGGACGACAAGTTGGAGGTGCTCGGCTACCTCGACTCGGTGCCGCACCGCTTCCTGTTCCGACCCCGGCCTGCGCAGGTCACCGCGTACGCCACGCTGCTGCCGCTCGTACACCGGGTGGAGAGCTGGCCGGAGCTGACAACCCTGCTGCGCGCCGACTGACCCGACCGGCGCGGACGTCGCGCCGATCGGGGCGGGCCCGGCGGGTCAGGACGGCCAGGCGCGGGCGAACAGGTCGCGGGTGTCACCGAGTAGCTGCGGCAACACCTTGGTACGGCCGATCACCGGCATGAAGTTCGCGTCGCCACCCCAGCGGGGCACCACGTGCTGGTGCAGGTGGGCGGCGATGCCGGCACCGGCCACCCCGCCCTGGTTCATGCCCAGGTTGAAGCCGTGCGCGTTGCTCACCTTGCGGATCACGCGCATCGCCGTCTGGGTGTACGCGGCGAGCTCGACGGTCTCCGGCTCGTCGAGGTCGGTGTAGTCGGCGACGTGCCGGTACGGGCAGACCAGCAGGTGCCCCGGGTTGTACGGATAGAGGTTGAGCACGACGAAGACGCGCTCACCACGGGCCACCACGAGGCTCTCCTCGCTGGGCAGCCCGGGGGCGAGACAGAACGGGCAGCCGGTCGGCTTCTCGTAGCCCTCGGCGGGGCGGTCCTCACCCGAGATGTAGGTCATCCGGTGCGGCGTCCAGAGCCGCTCCAGGCCGTCCGCCATGCCGCCGCTGTCCGTGTGTCGCTCCGCCCCTGTCACGAGCCGATCCTACGGAGCCAGGTCGGCGGGCCGCGACACCCGTGACCGGAAACTCGCTGCTGCAACTTCTTGACGGAGTCGAGACTCAGCCATGAAACTTCCATTCATTCATTTCATTAGATCAATGGATGGAGATTCACATGATCCGTCAGCTCGGCCGAATCCTCGCGGCGCTCGCGCTGGCCGCCGTCACCACGGTGACCGGGGTCACCCTCACCGCCAGCGCCGCGCACGCGGACGGCTGCTACACCTGGGGTCGCAGCCTGTCCCAGGGGATGTCCGGCGAGGACGTCCGGCAACTCCAGATCCGCGTCGCCGGCTACCCCGGCTACGGCGCCGTGCTCACCATCGACGGCGCCTTCGGCCCCGCCACCCGGTCCGCGGTGATCCGCTTCCAGCAGGCGTACGGGCTGGGCGCGGACGGCATCGCCGGCCCGCAGACGTTCAACCGGCTCTACGCGCTCCAGGACGACGACTGCACGCCTGCCAACTTCAGCTACGCCGAGTTGAACAACTGCAACAGCACCTGGTCCGGCGGCGCGGTCTCGGCCAGCACCGCCCGCGCCAACGCGCTCGTTTCCATGTGGAAACTCCAGGCCCTGCGGCACGCCCTCGGCGACGTGCCCATCGCGATCAGCAGCAGCTTCCGCAGCTACACCTGCAACAGCGCGGTCGGCGGGGCGTCGAACAGCCGGCACCTGTACGGCGACGCCGTGGACCTGGTCGGCTCACCCTCGTTCTGCCGACTCGCCCAGCAGGCCCGCTACCACGGCTTCGCCCAGATCCTCGGCCCCGGCTACCCCGACCACAACGACCACACCCACGTGGCGGCGGTCGGCGGCTGGTCAGCGCCGAACTGCGGCATCTGACCCAGTCGACGCCCCTCCGGGCGTGATCGTGCTCGACCATGGAAGTAGTGGCCCTCCCCTGCGCGGGAGGCCACTACTTCCTGGATCGAGCACAACCATGACGCGCGGCGCGCGAGCCCTACTCCGCCGCGGCGGAGGGGCCGACGTTGGTGCGGGAGGTGACCACGTCCAGGACGTGGGTCACCGCCTCGGCGACCGGCACCCCGTTGCGCTGGGAACCGTCGCGGTAGCGGAAGGAGACCGTGCCGGCGGCCACGTCGTCGTCACCGGCGATCACCATGAATGGGATCTTCTGCTGCTGGGCGGTGCGGATCTTTTTCTGCATCCGGTCGTCGCCCGCGTCCACCTGAGCCCGGATGCCCTCGGCGCGCAGCGCCGCGACGAAGCCGTGCAGGTAGTCGGTGTGGTCCTCCCGGATCGGGATGCCCACCACCTGCACCGGCGCCAGCCACGCCGGGAACGCGCCCGCGTAGTGCTCGGTGAGCACCCCGAAGAACCGCTCGATCGACCCGAACAGCGCCCGGTGGATCATCACGGGACGCTGGCGACTGCCGTCGGCGGCCTGGTACTCCAACCCGAACCGCTCCGGCTGGTTGAAGTCGACCTGGAGGGTGGACAACTGCCAGGTCCGGCCGATCGCGTCGCGCGCCTGCACCGAGATCTTCGGCCCGTAGAACGCCGCGCCGCCCGGGTCGGGCACCAGCTCCAGACCCGACGTCTCGGCGGCGGTCCGCAGCGCCTCGGTCGCCTCCGCCCAGTCCTCGTCGGCGCCGATGAACTTGGGCGAGTCGTCCCGGGTCGACAACTCCAGATAGAAGTCGTCCAGGCCGTAGTCCCGCAGCAGATCGAGCACGAAGCTGAGCAGCGTGGTCAGCTCGCCGGCCATCTGCTCACGGGTGCAGTAGATGTGCGAGTCGTCCTGGGTGAGGCCTCGGACCCGGGTCAGGCCGTGCACGACGCCGGACTTCTCGTACCGGTAGACCGTGCCGAACTCGAACATCCGCAGCGGCAGCTCCCGGTACGACCGCCCGCGCGCCCTGAAGATCAGGTTGTGCATCGGGCAGTTCATCGCCTTGAGGTAGTAGTCCGCGCCCTCCAACTGCATGGGCGGGAACATGGTGTCCGCGTAGTACGGCAGGTGACCGGAGGTCTGGAACAGCTGCGCCTTGGTGATGTGCGGGGTGTTGACGAACTCGTACCCCGCCTCCTCGTGCCGCCGCCGCGAGTAGTGCTCCATCTCCCGGCGGATGATGCCGCCCTTGGGGTGGAAGACCGCGAGGCCCGAGCCGATCTCGTCGGGGAAGCTGAACAGGTCCAGGTCCGCACCGAGCTTGCGGTGGTCGCGCCGGGCGGCCTCCTCCAACAGCTTGAGGTACGCCTTCAGCTCGTCCCGGGTCGGCCACGCGGTGCCGTACACCCGCTGTAGTTGGGGGTTCTTCTCCGACCCGCGCCAGTACGCGGCGGCCGAACGCATCAGCTTGAACGCGCCGATCAGGCGGGTGGTCGGCAGGTGCGGGCCCCGGCACAGGTCCGACCAGCAGACCTTGTCCTCCTTGGCGTCGAGGTTGTCGTAGATGGTCAGCTCGCCGCCGCCGACCTCCATCACCTCGTCGGTGTCCAGGCCCTCGCCCTTGACCTCGATCAACTCCAGCTTGAACGGCTCGTCGGCCAGCTCGGCGCGCGCCTCGTCGAGGCTCCCGAAGCGGCGGCGACGGAACCGCTGCCCGGACTTGATGATCTCCTGCATGCGCTTCTCGAGCTTGCCGAGGTCATCGGGCTGGAACGGCTTGGCGACGTCGAAGTCGTAGTAGAAGCCGTTGTCGATGGGCGGGCCGATGCCCAACTTGGCCTCGGGGAAGACGTCCTGCACGGCCTGGGCGAGCACGTGCGCGGTGGAGTGGCGCAGCACGTTGAGCCCGTCCGGCGAGTCCAGGCTGACCGGCTCGACGACGGTCTCCTCGGCCGGGGTCCAGTCCAGGTCGCGGAGCTGACCCTGCGGGTCGCGGACCACGACGATCGCCTTGGGACCGTTCGCGGGCAGTCCGGCCGCGGCCACCGCGTCGGCCGCCGTCGTCCCGGCGGCGACGACAACGGGGTCGGCCACGGCGGGGGTACGGGGTGCGGACACGGTGACTCCTCCAAGCGGTACGAAACGGCGCCGATCCTCGGCTCCTGCCGATGCTATCGGTCGCGCCGCCGGCGCCTTCCGGACGGCTCGCGTTGAACCTTTCGTGCCTCGAATCCGAACTAGGTGGTGTGGCCGGAAACCGGTGCCGGCCGCGCGAGACGGATGGGGGCACGAGATGGCGAGCACGCACGGCAGTGGCCGCCGGCGGCGGAGCGCGGCGGTGACCGCGCTGACCGCGGCCGGGCTGCTGCTCTGGCCGGCCGCAGCGGCGCAGGCCGCGGACGTGACGACCACCCCGACCGAGGCACGGCAGGGTGACGCCGTACGGCTGGAGTTCACCGTGCCCGAGGAGCGGGCCGGCACGACGACCAAGCAGGTCGAGATCCGGTTGCCGGCCGACGCGCCGGTGGCCGAGGTCTACCCGATGTCGGTCGACGGCTGGGCGCCCAAGATCGATTCCCGGACCCTGGACAAGCCGGTGGCAGGCATCCACTCGTCCGGCGTGAGCACCGTGACCACGGCGGTGACGTGGGTGCGCGTCGGCGAAGGCTCGACGGGCCCGGCCAAACTGGCCCTGTCCATGGGCCCGATGCCGCAGGCCGAGCGGCTCAGGTTCGAGGTCGTCCAGACGTACACCGACGGCATCGTGGTCCAGTGGACTGACACCGACCCCGCGCACCGCGCGCCGGTGCTGACGCTGCTGCCGGCCGCGCCGGGCGCCGCAGGTGCCGCCGGACCGGCCGCGCACGGCGGCCACGGCGCACCGGCTGCCGGCGCGCAGGGTGCCGACGACGCCTCCGGCGGTGACGCGGCGGGCGCCTCCGGCGGCGGTGACGCGGCGGGCGCCTCCGGCGAGGGGCCCGGCAGCGCCGACGCGATGCTCGCCGCCGGTCTGCTGGCCGGCCTGGGCGGCGGTGCGGCCATCGGTTGGCTGGTCAGCCGGTGGCGGCGACGCGACCCGGCGGAGCGGACAGCGCTGGCGGAGGTGACCGGCGCGACGGAGACCGACATGGTGACGCCGACGCCGCAGCCGGACGGCACCGACGCGCCCACGGACACGGCGCCCGTCGCGGTGCTTGCCCCCGCAGCCACTCCCGCCCGCACCGGCTGAGGCAGCACGGCCGGTACCGGCTGAGGCCGCACCGCCGGTACCGGCTGAGGCAGCACGACCGGTACCGGCTGAGGCCGCACCGCCGGTACCGGCTGAGGCAGCACGACCGGTACCGGCTGGCGGGGTGTCAGTCCATCACCGGGCCGGCGATGGGCTGACACTCCACGCATCCTTTGCTCTGCTTCAACCCGCGCAACACTCATGCCCCCGAACTGTTGCGCGGATTGAAGCAGAGCAAAGGGGCCGTGGCACATCCCTGGGCGGCCTCTGGGTGCAGGCGGTGAGGCAGGGCAGGACACCGCGCGGTCAGGACAGCCACGCGGTCAGGACAGCCACGCGGTCAGGACAGCCACGCGGTCAGGGCAGCCAGGTGGGTAGCGGCTCGCGGGCGGCCAGCCACGCCTCGGGCACCCCGCCCGGGGTGCCGACGCCGGTGTACGCCGCCGCCACCGCCCCCGCGATGGCCGCCGTGGTGTCCACGTCGCCGCCGGCGCTCAGGCACGTACGGATCGCCGCCGGATAGTCGTCGAGGTGGGTGGCGGCGACCCAGAGCGTGAACGCGACGGTGTCCTGGGCGGTCACGCGGGAGCCGTTACCGAGCGTCGCCACCACGCGGGGCAGTGGCCGCCCGAGCAGCCCGATGGCGGCGTGCACACCGCGGTGTACCTCGGTGCCGCCGTCGACCGCCGCGGCGACACCGGCGAGGAGCCGGGCCGGGGCCGGTCGGTGGCCGTCCAGGCGGGCCCGGGCGGCGAGCGCGGCGGCCACCGCCACGGCGACCGCTCCGGCGATCCCCTCAGGGTGCGCGTGCGTCACCTCGGCCGAGGCGCGGGCCTGCGCGGCGGCACGTGCGGTGGAGTCGGCGAAGTACGCGCCCAACGGGCCGACCCGCATGGCCGCCCCGTTGCCGCAGGAGCCCTGGCCGTCGAAGGCGGACGCGGCGGCCACCGGCCACGGGGTACCGGTGCGGATCAGTCGCAGGATCAGCATCGCGCCGGGACCGTACCCGCGTTGGACGCCGCAGCGCTGCGCGAACGCCAAGGCCAGCCGGTCGCGGTCGATCGTGCCCGACTCGGCCAGCTCCACGACGACCGAGCAGGCCATCTCGGTGTCGTCGGTCCACTCCCAGGGCGCGGGCGGCAGCGCGGCGTCGGTGAGATCCTGCGGGGGCTCCGGCAGGACGTACCGCGCCCCCAACGCGTCCCCGGTCGAGAGGCCGGCGAGGCTGTCCCGGGCGAGCGCCAGGCGAGCATCGGCGAACAGGGTGAAGGACATCGTCTTACCAGCTTGCATGGTTCACCGGTACGTCGCAACGCGATCAACTTGCCAGGCCAAGTACCGTCTTGTCGTGGCCTCCGTGCTCCTGGTCGAAGACGATCACGTCGTACGCGGCGCGATGCTGCGGTCCCTCGCTGACCGGGGGCACGCCGTGCACGCCGTGGGCACCGCCCTGGACGCGCTGCGACGCGTCGCCGCGGAGACGCCCGACCTCGTCGTGTTGGACCTTGGCCTGCCCGATCTGGACGGCTCGGACGCGCTGCGGATGCTGCGCGGCATCACCGACATTCCGATCATCATCGCCACTGCCCGGGACGACGAGCAGTCGGTGGTCAAGCTGCTGCGGGCCGGCGCCGACGACTACATGGTCAAGCCGTTCACGGGCGCGCACCTGGACGCCCGCATCACCACGGTCCTGCGGCGCGCCGGGCGGGCCAGCCGGACGGTACAGCCGGCGGTGCACACCGTCGGCGGTCTGCGCGTGGACGTCGGTGAGCGCAGCGCCCACCTCGACGGGGAGCCACTGGCGCTGACCCGTAAGGAATTCGACCTGCTGGCGTATCTCGCCGCACGACCCGGGCGGGTAGTGTCCCGCCGGGAACTCTTGGAGGAGGTATGGCGGCAGCCATCGGTCGGCGAGGATCAGACCATCGACGTACACCTGTACTGGCTCCGCCGAAAGATGGGCGAGTCCGCGGCGAAGCCGCGCTACCTGCGCACCGTGCGGGGGGTCGGGTTCCGGCTGGTGGCACCGGACTGAGGACGGCGCTGGCCCTGCTCACGGCCGGCATGTGCAGCCTCGTCGCACTCGCGTTCCTGATCCCGCTCGGGTTGAGCCTGCGGGAGCAGACGCGGGAGGAGGCGATCGCCGACGCGGCCCGACGCAGCGCGCTGGTGACCGGCGCGTTGGCGGTGAGTACGGATCGGGCGGTGATCGAACGGGCCGTCGTGGCCAGCGGCGACGACGCCGCGGTCCGGCCGGTGGTGTACGGGTTGGGGTTGGACGAGTCCGCGGGCCGCGCCGCCGGCACCGACCTGGACCGGGCGCGCGCCGACCGGCGCTCGCTGGTCACCGACGTGGACGGCGGAGTGGTACGGCTCGACCCGGTGGTCCTCGGTGACCGGACGGCCGTGGTCGAGGTGTTCGTGCCGGACTCGACGCTGGGCGAGGGCGCCGGTGGCACCTGGCTGCTGCTGTTCGCGGTGGGCGCGGCGATGGTCGGCGCGGCGGTGCTGGTGGTCGACCGGGTGGCCGCCCGGGCGGTGGACGCCACCCAGGGCCTGGTCAAGGCCGCCCTGTCGATCGGTGACGGCGACCTCGGCGTACGCGTGGAGCCGACCGGCCCGCGGGAGCTGGCGGAGGCCGGGTACGCCTTCAACCGGATGGCCGACCGGCTGGACGCGGCCCGCACCGACGAGCGCGAACTGGTGGCCGACCTGTCGCACCGGCTGCGGACGCCGTTGACCGTGCTCCGGTTGGACGCGGAGGCCCTGGAGTCCGACGACACGAGCGTGGGCTCGTTCAGCCCGGCGGAGCTGGACCGGCTGCGGGGCATCCGGCGCATCCGGCAGGCGATCGTGACCCTCGAGGGCGAGATCGACGTGCTGATCAAGACCACCCGCAAGGCGGTGGCGCACGAGGCCGGCCCGGCGATGTGCGACGTCAGCGAGGTGGTCCGGGACCGGATGGTGTTCTGGGCTGCGCTCGCCGGGGACCAGAACCGGCCGCACCGGGTCACCGGCGCCCAGCTGCGCATCCCCGCGCCGGTGCCGCGCGCCGAGTTGGCCGCTGCGCTGGACGCGGTGATCGGCAACGTCTTCCGCTACACGCCGCAGGGAACGGCGTTCGAGGTGGCCGTGTCCCGCCGCGACGGGTACGTGGCGATCCGGATCGACGACGCCGGCCCGGGTATCGCCAACCCGGATCGGGCGCTGCGACGGGGCACCAGCGACCAGGGCTCGACCGGGCTCGGCCTGGACATCGCCAAGCGGGTGTCATTGCAGGCGAACGGCTCGGTCAGCATCGACCGGGCCCGGTTGGGCGGCGCCAGCGTGGTGATGCTGCTCGCCGACCCCGACGCGACGCCCCGGCAGGTCAGCCGGTTCGGTCTCGTGGGCCGGATGGCACGCGACGCCCGGGAGCCGAAGAGCAGCGGCCGTCGCTGGCCCCGCCAGCGCCCCACCGACGACTGAGCACCCCCGGGCCGATCGGTTGATGGGAGCGCTCCGATCGGCTGGCGCGCCGGGGCTGTGCGGCGGCACAAGTCTTCCTTAGATCGAGGTTAACGAGCGCGGTCAGACGCTTGCGGGCTGACAGGATCAGTGCACGAACCCACCAGTTCCACCGGCCAGCGCACCGCGCACCCACCGGCCGGTGGAGCCGTGCGCGCGGCGGGAGTCTCAGGTCCCCCCACACCCACGCTCCCGCCGCGCGCCCCGCTCACCCCGTACGTCAGCCGGCGCTGGCCACGTACGCGTCGATCTCGTCGCTGATCCGCTGCTTGCCGGTCGCGTCGAGGAAGGACGCCGTCACGGCGTTGCGGGCCAACGCCGCCAGCTCCCCCGGGCCCGCCCCGAGCAGTCGGGCCGCCACCGCGTACTCGTCGTTGAGGGTGGTGCCGAACATCGGCGGGTCGTCGGAGTTGATGGTCACGAGCAACCCGGCCTCGACCAGCCGGGGCAGCGGGTGCTCGTCGAGGGACGCCACGGCGCGGGTCCGCACGTTGGACGTCGGGCAGATCTCCATCCCGATCTGCCGCTCGGCGAGGTACGCGAGCAGCTCCGGGTCCTGTGCGGCGGAGATGCCGTGCCCGATCCGCTCGGCGCCCAGCTCGTGCAGGGCGTCCCAGACGGTCTGCGGACCGGTGGTCTCACCGGCGTGCGGCACCGAGCGCAGCCCGGCGGCGCGGGCCTGGTCGAAGAAGGGCCGGAACTGCGGCCGGGGTACGCCGATCTCCGGGCCGCCGAGTCCGAAGCTGATGAGCCCGTCGGGGTGCTCGTCGAGCGCGATGCGCAGCGTCTCCTCGGCGGCCGGGAGGCCGGCCTCCCCGGGGATGTCGAAGCACCAGCGCAGGTCGAGACCGAAGTCGACGGCGGCGCGCTTGCGGGCGTCCTCGATCGCCTCGCAGAAGGCCGGCGCGGGGATGCCCCGTCGGACGTGCGAGTACGGCGTGATGGTCAGCTCCGCGTACCGGACCTGTTGGCGGGCCAGTTCCCGGGCCACCTCGTGGGTGAGGAGCCAGACGTCCTCCGGGTCCCGGATGAGGTCGACCACGCTCAGGTAGACCTCGATGAAGTGCGCGAAGTCGCGGAACTCGAAGTAGCTGGCGAGGGCGTCCGGGTCGCTGGGGACGGGGGTGCGCCCCTCGTGCCGGGCGGCCAGCTCGGAGACGATCCGGGGCGACGCGGAGCCGACGTGGTGCACGTGCAGCTCCACCTTGGGCAGACCGGCGATGAAGGTGGTCAGATCGGTCACTGGTTCTCCTGTGCAGGGGCGCCGCCGGTGCGGGCGACGACGAAGACGCGGCGGAACGGGAAGGACACCTGACCGTGCCGCACCGGGTACGCGGCGTCGAGGCGTACCCCCAGTTCGGCCCGGAAGGCCGACCAGCCGGCGGCGTCCAGCGCGGCCCGGACGGGTCGCAGCGCGGTGCCCTCCATCCAGGTCAGCACCGGGTGGTCGGCGGCGGAGTCGGCCGGCAGCAGGTGCACGTAGGTAGTCTCCCAGGCGTCCACGGCGCAGCCGGCGGCGGTCAGCAGCTCCGCGTAGTCGGCCGGGTCGTCGACGGGGTCGGCGCGCTGGAGCGGGGCCAGCTCGGCGCGCCAGGCCGGGCGTCCGGCGACCTCGCGCAGCGCCCGGTGCGACGGGGCGTCGAAGTTGCCGGGGACCTGCATGGCGAGCCAGGCGCCGGCGGGCAGCTCACCGGCCCAGCGGCGCAGCAGGTCCTGGTGGCCGGGCACCCACTGTAGGGCCGCGTTCGTGACCACCACGTCCTCGTCGCCGGTCGGACGCCAGTCGCGCAGGTCGGCGACGGCGAACTCGACGGGGGTCGGCAGGGCCTGCGCACGGTCGATCATCTCGGGCGCGGAGTCGAGGCCGAGGACCCGGGCGTCCGGCCAGCGCTCGGCGAGGGTGGCGGTGAGCTGCCCGGGGCCGCAGCCGAGGTCGACCACCGTGCGGGGCCGGACGGCGGGAACTCGGGTGAGCAGATCGTGGAAGGGCCGGGAGCGCTCGTCGGCGTAGCGCAGGTACGTCGTCGGATCCCACATGGTCGCCTCCAAACCGTACGTCCGTCTTGCTCACGGTACGACTCGCGTGGCAGCCCGGCAACCCGATCACTAGGCTCGGGGCATGGAACAGCGCAGCTTCAACCGGCTCGGCCGGACCGTCGGAGTCGTCGGCCTGGGCGCCTGGCAGCTCGGCGCCGACTGGGGCACCGTCAGCGAGACCGACGCCATGGCCGTGCTCAGCGCCGCCGTGGACGCCGGGGTCACCTTCCTGGACACCGCCGACGTGTACGGCGACGGCCGTAGTGAGCAGTTGATCGGCCGCTTCCTCCGCTCCCGCCCCGACGCCGGGCTGACCGTCGCCACCAAGATGGGCCGGCGTGTCGAGCAGCGGCCCGAGGCGTACACCCTGGCCAACTTCCGGCAGTGGACCGACCGGTCCCGGACCAACCTCGGGATGGACACCCTGGACCTGGTCCAGTTGCACTGCCCGCCGAGCGCCGTCTTCGCCGACGACGCGGTGTTCGACGCTCTGGACACCCTCGTCGCCGAGAAGGCCATTGCCGGCTACGGCGTCAGCGTGGAGACCTGCGACCAGGCGCTCACCGCCATCGCGCGACCCGGCGTGGCCAGCGTCCAGATCATCCTCAACGCCGTCCGGCACAAGCCGCTGGAGCAGGTGCTGCCGGCGGCCGCGCAGGCCGGCGTCGGCATCATCGCCCGGGTGCCGTTGGCCAGCGGTCTGCTCTCCGGCCGCTACGACGAGCACACCGAGTTCCCCGCCGACGACCACCGCAACTACAACCGACACGGCGAGGCGTTCGACGTGGGCGAGACGTTCTCCGGCGTGGACTACACGCAGGGGCTCGCGGCCGTACGCCGGCTCGCGCCGCTCGTCGACGCCGACCGCACCATGGCGCAGTTCGCGCTGCGGTGGGTACTCGACCAGGCCGGCGTCACCGTCGTCATCCCCGGCGCGCGCGACGCCGAGCAGGCCCGGCGCAACGCCGCCGCGGCCGACCTGCCGCCGCTCACGGCCGCCCAACTGGCCGGTGTACGGGAGGTCTACGACGAGCTGATCCGCCCGCAGGTGCACGACCGGTGGTGAGCCGCCGACCCCGGGTGCTCGCGTCGCGCCGTCGGACCGACGATGCTGGACACTCGGGGCGGCGTGCCGCCCGACCCGGCGAGAAGGGTGCGCGATGAGGGGTTGGTTGACACTCACCCTCGGCCTGCTGGCCGTTGTGGTCGGTGCGGTGTGGACGGTGCAGGGGCTCGGCTACGTCGACGGCAGCGTGATGACCGACGAGACGCTCTGGGCGGTGCTGGGCCCGATCGTGGCCCTGGCCGGGCTCGTGGCGCTTTGGCTGGGACTTCGCTCGCGCCGCCGACTCTGACCGCCGGACGTGGAAAGCCCCGCATCCCGGGTGGGGATACGGGGCTTCACTTCAACGAGCCCTGACCGGCGGGGGCCGGCCGGTGCGTCAGAGGGGACGGACCTGCTCGGCCTGCGGACCCTTCTGACCCTGGGCGATCTCGAACTCCACCCGCTGGTTCTCCTCCAGCGTGCGGTAGCCGCTGGACTGGATGGCCGAGAAGTGGACGAACACGTCAGCACCCCCGCCGTCGACGGTGATGAAGCCGAAGCCCTTGTCAGCGTTGAACCACTTCACGGTTCCCTGCGCCATGTGTATCTCCTTCTAAAACTGGCGGCCGTGCACGCCGTGCGGCCGATTGGCCGTTTTCGAGCAGCGGCGTCTGAGGCGGCCCCCGCGAAGGAGACTTCTCTCAACCCACGCCATCTCGCAACAGCGTGGAAAGCAAATCACGTACGCAAAAACTCTGCACGACCTGTCCGACGAATTTCTCCGACATGTGACCTGACGGATGCCTCAGGTCGCTGGGCGGCGTTCCGAGTCGTGCGAAAGGCCCCCTTCCCGTCGATATGGAAGGGGGCCTGACGTCTATGCGTCGGTCAGTCCGATCAGTCCGGCCAGTGGCCGGTCATCCGGCGGACGCCGACCGCTCCGCCCCGGTCCACGGCGGCACGGACCACCGCGAAGATGGCCCCCTGCAACGCCGCGGCGGCCAGGATCTCGCCCCACCGGCGATCCTCGTCGGTGGCGTTCGGCGCCTCGCCGTCGCCCGCCGTGACCTTCCAGACCTGCCGGAAGATCGCGCCGGCCACCGTACCCGCGGCGATACCCAGCAACACGCCGACCGGCCGGTACGCGACCTTGCCGATACTCCTGCTCACCTACGCCTCCCCCGCACGATCATGAGCACCACCACGGTGGCCACCGCGCCGGCGGCGATCGCCGCCCACGGCACCGGGTTGCGTCGAACCAACTCGCTCTTCTCGCGTACCAGGCCGCCCTTGTCGTACGCCTGGGCACGTGCCATCCCGGCGCCACGCGCGGCCTGCCCACGGACCCGGGCCACGGTCTGTGCCGCCTGCTCGCGCATCCGCTCCCGCGCCTGCTCGGCGGACTCCTTCAGGCGGGCCTTGACGTCCGCCTTGGCGGCCAGCGCCTCCATGGTCTCGCCCAGTTCCACCCGGGTACGGCGGATCTCCTCACGCAGGGCCTCGGTGTCGCCCGTCCCGTTGCCCGTCATGCCCGTCCCCTGTCCTTGACCGCGGCGGCCACGGTGTCCACGTCAGCCCGGAGGCTGCGAACCGTTGCCGCCGGCACCGGCGGGACCGCACGGCTGACCTGCTTCTTGCCGACCAGCGCGAGGATGCCGGCCACCAGGAAGAGCGCCACCGCCACGATCAGCGCGGCGGCCCAGGCGGGCAGCACCAGGTCCAGCAGCAGGATCGCCGTGACGACGAGGGCACCCAGGCCGTAGAAGGCCATCGCTCCGCCGCCGCCGAACAGACCGATCCCGATGCCCGCGTGCTTGCCCTTCTCGGTCAACTCCGCTCGGGCCAGCGCCAGTTCGTCGCGTACCAGACGGGAGACCTGTTCGGTGGCCCGCTGCACCAGCTCGGCGGTGGAGGGCTCGCTCCCGTTTCGGGATGTGCGGGCATTCGCCACGTCAGCCATGCTGTCCTCCTTTCCTCATCACCGCGCTGTATGCCCGGAGTAGCCGCCGGTCAATCCTAAAACGCGACGTGCGGCGCACAGTCGTCGTTGTCCGGATGCCGCGCCGATCACGTCACAGACGTCCGGCAGCACATCCCCCGCGCAACCCCAACCAAACCTCCCAGACCGCCACCCACTCCCACTCCCACTCCCACTCCCACTCCCACTCCCGTTCTGCCCGTCGATCATGAAGTTATTGCCAGGACACGCCGGAGTCAGATGGCGCTGACTGTTGCGGAACTGGTCCACGGACTCCAGCGCCTGCTGGGCGGCGTATTGCGACTCTTCCTGCAAGTCCAGGCCGGCTGC
>NZ_JBEXIJ010000054.1:0-29152 GCF_040608495.1 Micromonospora sp. NPDC005174
GTCGTGGTGACGGGGCGGGTCACCGACGCGTCGCTGGTGGTCGGTCCGGCCATCGCGCGGTACGGGTGGGGCCGTGACGATCTCGACGAGCTGGCGCAGGTCTTCGGGTCGCCGCCCTCGTAGCCACGGCTGAACCAGCGCTTGCGCTGCTCCGACGTGCCGTGGGTGAACTGGTCGGGGTTGACCTGCCCACCGGAGCGCTCCTGGATGCTGTCGTCACCGATCGCCTCGGCGGTGTCGACGGCCTGACTGACGTCGGCCTCGGTGATCGACTTGAACAGTGGCTCCTGGCCGCTCTTGTCCTTGCTCTCGGTGGCGTGCTTGGCCCAGGCGCCGGCGTAGCAGTCGGCCTGCAACTCCAACCGCACGGAGGCGGACTTGGGCCCGCTCTGGTCGCCCTGGCCGGCCTTGGCGTTGGTGCCGAGCAGGTCCTGGACGTGGTGGCCGTACTCGTGGGCGAGCACGTACGGCTGGGCGAACTCGCCCTTGGCGCCGAACCGGGTGGCCAGCTCGTCGTAGAAGCCCAGGTCGATGTACACCTTCTGGTCGGCGGGGCAGTAGAACGGGCCGACACCGGAGTCGGCCTGCCCGCAGCCGGTGTTCACGGCCTGCTGGAAGAAGTTCGTGGTGGTGGGCTCGTAGTTGCCCTTGCCCAGCTCGGGGTACGCCTTCTTCCAGTACGCCTGGATGCTGTTGACGAAGAGCAGGTTGCGACAGCGCGCGTCCTGGAGACGGTCGGGGTTGGCGGTGGAGCACACTTGGTCGAGGTCGTCGCCCCCGGCCTGGCCGCCCTCGTCGCCGTTGTTCATCGCGTTGAGGCCGAAGCCGCCGCCGAGCAGGGCGATGATGACGGCGACCACGATGCCGATGATGCCGCCCTTGCCGCCGCCTCCCGGGATGGGGATGCCCATGCCTCCGCCGCCCCCGCCGCCGCTGCCGCGGCCCACGTCGTTGGCCTGGGAGGTGTCGAGCTCGGCCCGCTCGTTGAGTTCCATGCTGACCCCGATCGCCTAATACCGGTGAATGTCGTGTGTGTGTCGTTTAGTCGTTTCAGTGCCGGACGGGGTCCGGACAGGCGTTCCGGTACCCGATGATCTTGATTGGTAATCCGAGCGGGTCGTACGTGAGTGCCCGGTACACTTGTCGCCGTGCCGCGCTGCGAAGGCTGAACCGCCCCGCGCCGACGGGCCCACTGCCCGCCGGCGCTTTCGCGTGCCCTGAGTCAGCCTTCCAGACCCCGAGAGCGAGTCCCACGAGATGATTACTGCCACCGGCCTGGAGCTGCGTGCCGGCTCCCGGATCCTGCTGTCCGACACCACCCTGCGCGTGCAGCCCGGTGATCGGATCGGCCTCGTCGGCCGCAACGGCGCCGGCAAGACCACCACGCTCAAAGTGCTCGCCGGTGAGGGCCAGCCGTACGGCGGCCAGATCGACCAGCGCAGCGCCATCGGTTACCTCCCACAGGACCCGCGCACCGGCGACCTGGAGGTCACCGGCCGCGACCGGGTGCTCTCCGCCCGCGGTCTCGATGTGCTGATGGCCCAGATGAAGGACGTCGAGGAGCGCCTCGCCGAGGACGCCACCGACAAGTTGGTCCGCCGCTACGGCGCGCTGGAGGACCAGTTCGCCGCCCTGGGTGGGTACGCCGCCGAGGCCGAGGCCGCCCGGATCTGCGCCAACCTCGGTCTGCCGGACCGCGCGCTCGCCCAGACCATCGGCACCCTCTCCGGCGGTCAGCGCCGGCGCATCGAGCTGGCCCGGATCCTGTTCCGCGACGCCGGTGAGAACGGCGGCGGCATCCTGCTGCTCGACGAGCCGACGAACCACCTCGACGCCGACTCGATCACCTGGCTGCGTGGCTTCCTCGCCAACCACAAGGGTGGGCTCATCGTGATCTCCCACGACGGGGCACTGCTGGAGTCGGTGGTCAACAAGGTCTGGTTCCTCGACGCCACCCGCTCCGTGATCGACGTCTACAACCTGGGCTGGAAGGCGTACCTGGAGGCCCGCGAGACCGACGAACGACGCCGCCGCCGCGAGCGGGCCAACGCGGAGAAGAAGGCCGGCGCGCTGATGGCGCAGGCCGACAAGATGCGGGCCAAGGCCACCAAGACCGTCGCCGCGCAGAACATGGCCCGCCGCGCCGAGAAGCTGATCTCGGGTCTGGAGGACGTACGCGTCGCCGACCGGGTGGCGAAGGTGCGTTTCCCCAGCCCGGCCCCGTGCGGCAAGACGCCGCTGACCGCGACCGGCCTGTCCAAGTCGTACGGCTCGTTGGAGATCTTCACCGACGTCAACGTCGCCGTGGACCGGGGTTCCCGGGTGGCCATCCTCGGGCTCAACGGCGCCGGCAAGACGACGCTGCTGCGGATGCTCGGTGGCCTGCTCAACCCCGACACCGGCGAGGTGCACGCCGGGCACGGGCTGCGGTTGGGCTACTACGCGCAGGAGCACGAGACGCTGGACGTGGAGCGGACGGTGCTGGAGAACATGCGCGCCGCCGCGATCGAGCAGTCCGACACCGACCTGCGCAAAATCCTCGGCGCGTTCCTGTTCTCCGGCGACGACGTGAACAAGCCGGCCGGGGTCCTCTCCGGCGGCGAGAAGACGCGGCTGGCCCTGTCCACGCTTGTCTGCTCGGGCGCCAACGTGCTGCTGCTCGACGAGCCCACCAACAACCTCGACCCGGTCAGCCGCGAGCAGGTGCTCGACGCGATCGCCAACTATCCCGGCGCGATCGTGCTGGTCACGCACGACCCGGGGGCGGTGCTCGCGCTCAAGCCGGACCGCGCGATCCTGCTGCCGGACGGCGACGAGGACGCCTGGAGCGACGACCTCCTCGAACTGGTCGAGCTGGCCTGACCGCGCGGCGGTCGGGGTGGGCCGGTCTCAGCCCAGCAGGTCGACCAGCCGGGCGAGCACACCTGAGCTGACCAGGATCACCACGCCGATGCCGACGAAGATCGCCGGTACCAGCCAGTGCCCGGCACGTTCCACCAGAGCGACCACCCGCCGGTGGCCGCCGAGCCAGGCGGCGGCGGCGCACCACAGGCCGATGAGCACCACGAAGATCAGCAGGAAGACCGCGCTGTCGCCGGGGCCGAGGGCCCGGAACACGGGTACGTAGACGGCCACGTTGTCGGCGCCGTTGGCGATGGTCACGCCGGCGACGCCGAGGGTGCCGGTGACCACGGTGGCGGGCTCGTCGTCGTCACGGTGCAACAGGGCGCGGACGCCCAGCGCGATCGGCAGCAGACCCAGCAGGCCGGTCCACGGGTCCGGCACGACCAGCAGCCCGGCGGCGACCACCGCGCTGGCCAGCGCGAGCGCGCCGATGCCGAGGTACTGGCCGGTGACGATCTGCCAGGTGCGGGGCCGGCCGGTGGTACGGGCCGCCACGAAGAACAGCGTGAGGATGACGATGTCGTCGATGTCGGTGGCGGCGAAGACCACGGCCGCGCCGGCCGCGGTGCCGAACAGGTCGATCACCCCGGGAGCGTACGGGTGGGGGCGTCACCGCGCCGGAGTGGCCCACTCGGGACCCTTCGCGAGGATCACTCTATCGGGAACCTGACATTGCATAGCGTGTCGGTTGGCGAAGAGTTGATATCTGGCGCATGATCGTTCGAGGCGGTCTAATAGGTGGGACCGTATCCGAACCGCACAGTCTGGGACGTGAGGACACAGCATGGCAGCCACTGGCACAGCCACCAGCACTGAGAAGGGTCGCCGGATCGTCGGAGCCGAGCGTCAGACGCTCGCCAAGGACCTGGTAAAGCGGTACACCTCGGGGGAGAGCATCCGCGCGCTGGCGGCCTCGACCGGCCGTTCCTACGGGTTCATCCACCGAGTGCTCACCGAGTCCGGGGTTCAGCTGCGTCAGCGCGGCGGTGCCCGGCGCCGCAAGAAGGCGTGACCCGCCCCTCCGCGTCGTTCATCAGCGCCGCGCCCCGGGCAGCCCGGTGACCGCCGAGGCGACCGGGGTTCGGCTGACCTGCGACGGGCCGGTTGCCACGGTGACGTTGTGCCGGCCCGACGTGCTCAATGCCCAGACGCCCGCGATGTGGCGCGCCATGAGCGACTTCTCCCGCGACCTGCCCGGCGACGTACGGGTGGTGGTGGTGCGGGGCGAGGGGCGTGCGTTCTCCGCCGGCCTCGACCTCGCGGTGGCCGGCGCGTCCGGCCCGGGGTCGTTCGCCGAGCTGGCCACGCTGCCCGAGCAGGAGTGCGCGGACCGGATCGCCGAGTTCCAGGCCGGCTTCACCTGGCTGCACCGCCCGGACGTCATCTCCGTGGCTGCGGTGCAGGGCCACGCGATCGGCGCCGGCTTCCAGCTCGCCCTCGCCTGTGACCTGCGGGTTGTCGCCACCGACGCGAAGTTCTCGATGGCCGAGGTCGGGCTCGGGCTGGTGCCCGACCTGGCCGGCACGAAGCGCCTCGTCGAACTCGTCGGCTATTCCCGGGCGCTCGAGATCTGCGCGACGGGCCGCCGGCTCGACGCCACCGAGGCGGACCGGATCGGTCTGGCCACTCTCGTCGTACCCCCGGGGGAGCTGGACGACGCGGTCCGTGACCTCACGGCGGGCCTGCTGGCCGGCGCGCGCGACGCGGTGGTGGAGATCAAGGCCCTGCTCGCCGGCGCGGGCGGGCGGTCGCACGCCGACCAGCAGCGGGCCGAGCGGGAGGCGCAGACCCGCCGCCTGCGCGATCTCGCCAATCGGGGTGAATAGTAAGGACCGCACGGGAAGATCCGGGTTACGACCGAGGTTGTCACAGCTGTCGGGAGAATTGACCTGACAGTGTGGTCTACCCGACGACCCGGAGGTGACTGGTGTCCAACCCGATGTCCGGCGGTGGCATGGCCGGGTGGAGCATGCTCCGGTCGATGCGCAACCGCGACGAGGTCTCCGCCCACCGGCTCAAGCGCGGGGTGGCCCGCCGCATCGTGGCCTTCGCCCAGCCCTACCGGCGCGACATCGTCGTGTTCCTGGCCACCGTCGTGCTCGCCGCCATCATCGGCGTCGCCACCCCGGTGCTCGCCGGTGACGTGATCAACGCGATCAACCGGGGCGGCACCGAGGCCGGTCAGCTCGTCATCCGGCTGGCCCTGTTCATCGCGGCCCTGGCGGTCGTCGACGCCCTGTTGTCCCTGGCCCAGCGGTGGTATTCCGCCCGCATCGGCGAGGGCATCATCCTCAACCTGCGCACCCGGGTCTACGACCACGTGCAACGGATGCCGTTGCAGTTCTTCACCCGCACCCAGACCGGTGCCCTGGTCAGCCGGCTCAACAACGACGTGCTCGGCGCGCAGCGGGCGTTCACCTCGACCCTGTCCGGTGTGGTCAGCAACGTCATCCAACTGGTGCTCACCGCCGCCGTG
The DNA here is from genome assembly GCF_040608495.1 of Micromonospora sp. NPDC005174. Classification (NCBI taxonomy): domain Bacteria; kingdom Bacillati; phylum Actinomycetota; class Actinomycetes; order Micromonosporales; family Micromonosporaceae; genus Micromonospora; species Micromonospora sp. NPDC005174. Next base: position 5,381 of record NZ_JBEXIJ010000054.1, read on the forward strand.
ATGTTCACCCTGTCCTGGCAGATCACCGCGCTCTCGCTGGTGCTGCTGCCGATCTTCATCATCCCGGCCCGTCGGGTGGGCCGGCGGCTGGCCGACATCACGCGCGAGGCGTACAACCTCGACGCCAAGATGAACGCGACGATGACCGAGCGGTTCGGGGTGGCCGGCGCGCTGCTCGTGAAGCTCTTCGGCCAGCCCGAGATCGAGGCCCGTCGGTTCGCCGGCCGGGCCGAGCGGGTCCGCGACATCGGCATCGAGTCCGCCATGTACTCGCGGACGTTCTTCGTCGCGATGCTGCTGGTCGCCTCGCTGGCGCAGGCGCTCACCTACGGTCTCGGCGGCTGGCTCGCCGTCACCGGCGGCGTCAGCGCGGGCACCGTCGTGACCCTCGCACTGCTGCTCACCCGCCTGTACGGGCCGCTCACCGCGCTCTCCAACGTCCGCGTGGACGTGATGAGCGCGCTGGTCTCCTTCGACCGCGTCTTCGAGGTGCTCGACCTAAAGCCCGGCATCGTGGAGAAGCCCGACGCGGTGCCGGTGCCCCGCAGCGCCGGCCGGGTCGACTTCCGCGACGTGCGCTTCCGCTACCCGAGCGCCGCCGAGATCTCCCTCGCCTCGCTGGAGGAGGTCGCCACCCTCGACCGCACGGTCAACGAGCCGGTGCTCAAGGGCGTCTCGTTCAGCGTCGAGCCGGGCCAGATGGTCGCCCTGGTCGGCCCGTCCGGCGCCGGCAAGTCGACGCTGTCGATGCTCATCTCCCGGATCTACGACGTCACCGACGGGCAGGTGCTCGTCGGCGGAGTGGACGTCCGCGACGCCACGCTCGCCTCCCTGCGCGACGAGATCGGTGTGGTCACGCAGGATTCGCACCTGTTCCACGAGACGATCGCCGAGAACCTGCGGTACGCCAAGCCGGACGCCACCGACGACGAGATCTGGGCCGCGCTCGCCGGCGCCCAGGTCGCCGACCTGGTCCGGTCGCTGCCCGACGGGCTGGACACGACGGTGGGGGAGCGCGGCTACCGCTTCTCCGGCGGCGAGAAGCAACGCATCGCCATCGCCCGGCTGCTGCTCAAGGCCCCGTCGATCGTCATCCTCGACGAGGCGACCGCACACCTGGATTCGGAGAGCGAGGCCGCGGTGCAGCGCGCGCTGTCGGTGGCGCTCGCCGGACGTACCGCCCTGGTGATCGCGCACCGGCTCTCCACCGTCCGCGACGCCGACCAGATCCTCGTGCTCGACGGCGGTCGGATCGTCGAGCGTGGCCGGCACGACGAGCTGGTCGCGGTCGGTGGCCTCTACGCCGAGCTGTACCGGACCCAGTTCGCGGTCGCCGACTCGCCCCGTCCCTTCGTGGACGCGACCGGCCCCGAGCCGGTGGTCATGCCCCTGGGCACGTACGTCGCCGACGAGGCGATGCCACCCGCCGCCGCCAACTGACCCGTCAGTGGGTTGATCGACCCGGGTTGCTGGAAGTCGCGGCCTCCCGGTCGCTTCGAAAGCCCGACTTCCTCGACGTCGAGTCCATCGACAGGCGGGCTGGTCGCACTACGGAGTGCCGCCGGAGTCGCTCGTCGAGCCCGCGTCGGAGGCCAGGCTCTGGTCACCGCCGCCGCCCTTGCCGCGAAGACTGCCCCGGCGACGTTTGCGGGTTTCGCGCGCGCTCTGGCGGATCGCCTTGCGCGCGGAATCCAGCCCCGCCTGCCGGTCGTCCAACCGGGCGGCCCGGCGCCGACGGCGCACTGCCACGACGACGACGGACGCGCACACGACCAGCAGGAGCAGAGCGAGCAACGCAAGGCGATTCCCGGCCATGCGCGCAAAGTAGCGATACCGCGCAAACCCAACCGCAACATCCGACCTCCCCCACGGCTCCCCCCTCCCCCCTTCCCCACCCCCACCCCACCCTGGTTGATCATGAAGTTATTGCCACCTGCGTCGGCGTTTCGTGGCAACAACTTCATGATCGACGCACTGGGGGTGGGGGTGGGGGTGGCGGGGCCGGGGGGCGGGGCGGGGTTAGTTTGGGCGGTCGGTGGCTGCCTTTAGCTCGGCGAATGCTGCGCCCAGCGTCACCGGCGTGAAGTGCGCGTTCAGGCCGCTCGGGTTCGGCAGCACCCACAGGCGTGCCCCGGCCAGCGACTCCGGCTGCGGCCCGAACGTGGCCTTCGGTCGTCGGAAACCGATCCGGTACGCGGTCACCCCCACCACGGCCACCCACTGCGGCCGATGTCGGGCCACCTTGTCGGTCAGGATCGCCGCGCCGTCGAGCAGTTCCTCGGCGCTCAGCTCGTCGGCACGGGCGCTGGCCCGGGCGGCCATGTTCGTGATGCCGAGCCCGAGGGCCGGCAACTCGGCCTGCTCGCTCGGGTGCAGCAGCCGGGGGGTGAACCCGCCCAGGTGCAGCGCCGGCCAGAACCGGTTGCCGGGTCGAGCGAAGTGCCAGCCGGTGGCCGCCGACCAGAGGCCGGGATTGATGCCGACGAACAGCACCGCCAAGCCTGGGGCGAGCACGTCGGGAATGATCCGGTCGGCGGCCGCCGCCAGGTCCGCCCGGGTAGGCCGGGGGTGCGCGGCGCCCGCGCCGGTACGACTGCCCAGCGCCGGCGGCGCGGCACCCGCGCCGGTACGACTGCCCAGCGCCGGCGGCGCGGCGCCCGCGCCCGTACGACTGCCCAGCGCCGGCGGCGCGCCGCCCGCGCCGGTACGACTGCCCAGCGCCGGCGGCGCAGCGCCGGCTCGGCCGTCGGTGCCTGGAATCGGAGCGGCTGTCACAGGCCGCGTAGTGCGCCGCCGTCGACAGGCACGGTGAGGCCGGTCAGGTAGCTCGCGGCGGGGGAGAGCACGAACGCGGCCACCCGGCCGAACTCGGTCGGGTCACCGAGGCGTCGCAACGGAATGATCGCCTCCGCCTCGGCGCGGGCGCGTTCCGGGTCGCCGGTCGCGGCGAACAGCTCCCGGTTGCGATCGGTGAGGATCCGGCCGGGCAGGAGGCCGACGACGCGTACGCCACGGGGGCCGTAGTCGTCGGCGACGTCCTTGGCGACGCCGACCAGGCCGGGCCGTAGGCCGTTGGAGATGCCGAGGCCGGGCACCGGGCCACGGGCCGAGGTGGAGAGCACCAGCCCGATCGCGCCGCCCTCGCCGAGCGCCCCGGCGATCGTCCGCACCGCGCGGACGGTGCCCAGGAAGATCGTCTCGAACGAGATCCGCCACTGCTCGTCGCTGATCGTCGCCGCGTTGCCGGCGGGCGGGCCGCCGACCGAGATCAGCGCGCCGTCGACCCGGCCGAAGTGCGTGCGGGCCGTCGCGACGAGTTGCTCCGGCGTCTGCGGGTCGGACAGGTCCGCGGCGACGCCGACCGCCTTGTCCGGGCCGCCCAGTGCCTGCGCGGCGGCCGCCACCGCCTCCGGGTCCCGCGCGGAGAGCACCACCCGTGCGCCGTCGGCGACCAGGCACTGCGCCGTCGCGTAGCCCAGGCCACGAGAGGCGCCGGTGAGGACGTACACGCGGTCGGTCAGTCCGAGATCCATACCGCCGATCCTGCCGCATCCGGTGCGCCACCGCCAAAGGTGGCGGGTCAGCGGCGGGCGGGCCGTAGCAGACGTACCCGACCGGCTACCTGCACCGCGATGGCGCCGTCGGCGCGGGCCACGGCCGGCAGCCGGCGCGGACGTGGCGCGGTGTGCCCGTCGTAGCGCAGTCCCGCCTCGCGGACGGCCAGCTCGTCGGCGCCCGACGGGGGCAGCGTCCCGCGGTGCCGGAGGTCGCGGGCCAGGTCCCAGCCGTCGCGCAGCGACCCGGCGGTGGGGCGGTCGGCGGCCCAGGCGGCGAAGGTCGACAGCCACGCCGCGCCGAGGCCGGCGGCGAGCAGCGGCCAGTGCCGGGCCACCTCGCCGGCGCGTTTGCCCAACAGTGCCGCCCGGGCGGCGGCCAGCGGTCCGGCCGCGAAGCCCGCCGGTGGCGGCCCTCCGGCGACCAGCGCCGCGACCAGCTCCGCCTGCCGCGCGGCGAGGTCGTCGCGGGGCGCAGCGCCGGTCATGTCACGGCCGGGAAGCCGGATGCGGTGGCCAGGGCGTCGAGTTCGGCGCGCAGCTCGGCGGCCGGTGGGTAGCCGCCGTCGCGTTCCAGCAGCAGCGCCGGTGGCCGCTGTCGGGCGCAGAGCGCCCCGATCAGTTCCAGCACCTCCGGGGGTACGGGATGGGTGTGCGTGTCGTGGTAGAAGCCGCCGTGCTCGGCCCCGCCGGCCACGTGTACGTAGGCGATCCGGTCCAGGGGCAGCCGGTCGAGCAGCGCGAGTGGATCGGTGCCCCGGTTGCGCGCGTTGGCGTGCACGTTGGCGACGTCCAGCAGCAGCAGAGCGCCGGTCCGGTCCAGGATCTCGGTGAGGAAGTCCGCCTCGTCCAGCTCGTCGTCGGGCCAGTCGAAGAGGGCGGCGATCGGCTCCAGCGCGATCGGCACCGGCAGCTCGGCCTGCGCTCGGGTCACGTTGGCGCAGATCGCGTCGACGGCCTCCCGGCTGCGCGGCAGCGGCAGCAGGTGCCCGGCCTCCAGCCCGCCGGCCCGCACGAACGCGATGTGCTCGCTGACCAGCGGCGCGTCCGTCCGCTGCGCGACCGCGGCCAGGTGGGCGACGCGGGCCGGGTCGACCGGCTCGGCGCCACCGAGGGAGAGCCGCACCCCGTGGGGTACGACTGTCACGCCGCGCTCCCGCAACTGCGTCAGCCCGACCGGGAGTGGCCCGGTCGACGCCACCGACTCGGCCACCACCTCGACGAAACGCAGGCCGGGCAGCTCGGCCACGAAACCGGCGATCTCGGGACGCCAGCCGATGCCGACGCCGTACGGGCCGGTCATCCGCCGCACCCACCGCCGCCGCACCCGCCACCGCCACCGCAGGAGCTGCCACCGCCGCAGGAGCTGCCGGTCGTACCCGACGATCCACCGCTGGCACCCGACCAGCCGCCGCTGGCGATCGCCTGGCGCTGGATCTCGGCCTGCTCGGCGAAGCCCGGGTCGATCGCCCACAGCGACGCCGTGCCGTACAGCGCCACGCCCATCGCCGCGCCGGCCGCGCCGTAGGTGGCGTACGCGGGGGACGAGTCGGGGGCGAGATGGTGGTGTCGGGTCCGCAGGTCGCGCAGGGCGTGGCGGCCGGCCCGCGTGGTTTCCGGTACCCGCCAGAGCAGCAGCACCGCCACCGACACACCGACGAGGGTGAGCAGCAGGAAGCCCACCGGTCGCCCGTTGGCCAGGCCGGCGAACAGCCGTACGACGCCGAACACCCCGACGGCGGCGAGGAACAGCCGCCACTGTCGTGCGGTGGCCAGGCGCGCCTGGCTCACGAGTAGTCCACGCCCTTCGAGGCTGCTGCGGAGCTGGTCGAGCGCGGCGGTCACCCGCTGGTCCTGGCCGAGGTCACGGGCCCGGACGCCCTGGTGGGCGGCCCCGTGGATCGCCTGCTCCAGCGGGGTGAGTCCGGTCGGGGTCGGACCGGTGGTCAGCAGCCGGCGATCCGGACCGACGCCGATCGCGCCACTGCCCCGCAGACCGCCGAGGGCGGCGTGTACCGCGAGGGCCGGTCCACCGTTGAGGTAGGCGACCTCCTGCGGACCGAGCGGCTCGGTGACGAGGGGTTCCGTGCCGGTGGCGAGGCGTACCCGGTGCAGGACCGCGAGGGCGGCCACCACGACGGCCGCCACGAGGTAGAGCCGGAGGAAGGTCGTACCGGGGACACCCCAGGTGTCGCCCGAGGCGGCGTGGACGATCATCGGCTGCTCCTGTCGCCGGAGGGGTCGGCGGCCCCATTGTGGAGCACCGTCGCCATGCGGCCGGGCCGGGGGACCCGCGCTGTCGGCGGCGGCGAAAGCACCCTCAGCGGCGGCGGACCGCCTCTTCGACCAGGTCGAGGACCGGGCCCAGGTCACCGGCCGGTCGGCCCATCGCCAGGTGCAGCACGAGGCCGTCGTAGGCCAGCTCCAGGAACTGGGCCAGCACGTCGATCGGTACGTCCTCGCGCAGCACCCCGGCGTCGCGCTGGCGGGCCAGCCGGTCCCGGGTCGCCTCGGCGATCGCGGCCGACCGCTCGGCCCAGCGCTTGGCGAACGCCGGATCGGTGCGCAGCCGGCGGGAGACCTCCAGTTGGCTGCCCAGCCAGCCGGTGGTGTCCGGCGAGACGGCGCGGGCCAGCAGATCGCGCATCACCTGCACCAGACCGTTGCGGGCGACCGTCTCGACCATGGCGGCGGCGTCGTCCTCCGCGACGGCGAGGAACAGCGAGTCCTTGTCGCGGAAGTGGTGGAAGATGGCGCCCCGGGAGAGCCCGGTGGCCTCCTCGAGGCGGCGTACCGTCGCCCCCTCGTAGCCGAGCCGGGCGAAACACGCCCGAGCCGCGGCAAGGATCTCCTGCCGGCGCGCGTCGAGCTGGTCCTGACTTACTCTGGGCACACCTGGATCGTCGCAGGTCACCCCGAGCCATGCAAACCGTACGTACGGCTTGGTAACGTACCGTTTACGATCACCCCGGTGAACCGCCCCCACCCCGCGCCGTCCGGCCCGCTGACCGTCGCCACCGTCCAGGCCACCCCCGCGCCGGGTGACGTCGCCGGCAACGCCGCGGCAGCCGCCGAGCTGGTCCGGCTTGCCGCCGGCCAGGGTGCCCGGGTGGTCGTCCTCCCCGAGCTGTACCTGTGCGCGTACCACCCGCCGACTCTCGCCGCCGATCCGGTCGGCACCCACGTGGAGGCCGACCCGGCCGGGGTGGTCGCCGACGGTCGGCTCGACCCGCTGCGCGCCGCGGCGCGGACCGCCGGGGTCACCGTCGTGGTCGGCGCGGCGGTCCGGCACCCGGACGAGCGGCGGACCATCGCCGCGCTGGTCGTGGACCGCACCGGTGCCGTCCGGGTCGGGTACGACAAGCAGCAGTTGTGGGGCGACGAACGCGAGCTGTTCAGCCCCGGCGGCCGGGGTGCCACGCTGCTCGTCGACGACTGGCGGCTCGGGCTGGGCATCTGCTACGACGGCTGCTTCCCCGAGCACGGCCGCGCCGCCGCCCTCGACGGGGCGCACGCCTACCTGTGCCCCAGTGGCTACCTGGCCGGCTCGGAGCACCGCCGGGACCTGTACTACGCGGCGCGAGCCCTGGACAACACCATGTTCGTGGTCTTCGCCAACTCCGTCGGCGGCAGCGACCCGTGGCGGTTCAACGGCGGCGCGGCGATCTACGACCCGGAGGGACGGTCACTCGTCCGGGGCGCCGACGAGGGCACGGACGTGCTGGTGGCGACACTCGATCCGGCCGCGCTCACGGCCACCCGGTCGGCCCATTCGATGCTCGCCGATCTGCTGCCGAGCCAGGGCGGCCCGCGGACGTCGCTGACCGGTTGAGCCCACCGCCAGGTCGAAACCCGCGTGGTCTGTTGGCGGACACGTCGGTCCCGTAGGGTGCCCGAGTGCCACTGCTCCTGCTGGACCTGGACAACACCCTGCTGGACCGGGCCGGGCCGTTCCGACGCTGGGGTGAGCGCTTCCTGGACGGCATCGGCGCGCCCCCCACCGACATCGACTGGCTGATCTCGATCGACGCGGACGGGTTGACCGACCGCTGGGACCTGGCCGACGCGATCCGGGACCGCTACGAGCTGCGGATCCCCTCGATCGACCTGGTGGAGGAACTGCACGACGGGGTGGTGGCGCAGACCCGGCTCGATCCGCTGACCGCCTGCGCGCTGCGCATCGCCGACGACGCGGGCTGGGTGCCCGTGGTGGTGTGCAACGGCACGGTACGCCTGGAGGACGCCAAGATCCGTCGTACCGGCCTGGACCGTTACGTCGCCGACTGGGTGATCTCCGAGGAGGCCGGGGTCAGCAAACCCAACCCGCGGATCTTCGCGCTCGCCGCGCAGCGGGTGCGGATGCCGTTGCGGGGTGCCTGGGTGGTCGGCGACAGCCCGGAGGCGGACATCGGCGGCGCCGCCGCGGTCGGGCTGCCCAGCGTCTGGCTGCACCGGGGCCGGACCTGGTCGGACGTCCGTTTCGCGCCCAGCCGCACGGTGGACGGGCTGATCGCCGCTGTCGCCACGGTGCTCGCGAGCTGAGGCGTACGCGCCCGTCGCGTCCCTGCCGTAATTCGGTTGACCCGTGCTCAGGGCTGCCGCGAGGATGGGCGGCGCATCGTGCACCGGGCGTACCGCCCGATCGAGGAGAGGAGGTCGGCCGTGGCCGTCTTCGCAGGTCGCTACCAGCTGCCTATCTCAGCCTCGATCAAGGGAATCTCACCACAGTGCGCGATCATGACCTTCCGGCGCTGGAGCGCCGGACCCGCGGCAAGCGCCGCTTCGACGACGACGAACCGCAGTTCCTGAGGCGGGCCCGGCCCACCGAGCCGCCCGCCGACCCCGACACCCAACCCGACCCCGACACCGGCGAACGCTGGTCGTCGTGGGACGACGCGGTGCACGGGCCACACCCGCACCCGGACTGGCTGGTCACCGAGCTGGCCGCCAAGGACACCGAGCTGGGTGTGCTGAAGACCGGGAAGGAGGCGGACGTCCACCTGGTCCGCCGCGCGGTACCGGACACGGACCGGTCCTGCCTGTTGGCGGTCAAGCGATACCGGGACCCGGAGCACCGGTTGTTCCACCGCGACGCCGGCTACCTGGAGGGTCGCCGGGTGCGGCGCTCCCGGGAGATGAGGGCGATGGCCGGCCGGACGGCCTTCGGCCGCCAGATGATCGCCGGGCAGTGGGCGGCGGCCGAGTTCGCCGCGCTGGCGCGACTCTGGGAGATCGGCGCCGGGAACGACCGGATCGCCGTGCCGTACCCCGTGCAGTTGCGGGGCACCGAGCTGATGCTGGAGTTCGTCGGTGACGCCGAGTCGGGCCTTGCTGCGCCCCGGCTGGCCCAGCTACGGCCCGGCCCGGCCGAGCTGCGCGACCTGTGGGACCAACTGGTCGAGGCGCTGCGTGTCCTGGCCCGGGCCGGCTACGCCCACGGTGACCTGTCGCCGTACAACCTGCTCGTGCACTCCGGGCGGCTCGTCGTGATCGACCTGCCGCAGGTGGTCGACGTGGTGGCGAACCCGCAGGGGCCCGAGTTCCTGGCCCGCGACGTGCGGGTGGTCGGCGCCTGGTTCGTGGCCCGGGGACTGAGCGCCGAACAGGCCGACGCCGGCGCCCTGACCGGGGAGCTGCTGCGCGAGGCGGGCATCCGCTGACCGGAGCGGAGCGGGTCGGGTGCCTCAGCGCTGCCCGACCCGCCCGTGCCGATCACTGGAGGTAGCGTTCCACCTCCGGCTTGGGGCGTTCGCCCTGCGAGTCGGGGTCGCCGTGGGTGGCACGGGCGGCCCGGCGGCGGCGGAGCAGGTCCCAGCACTGGTCGAGGGATTCTTCCAGGGCGCGTAGCCGCTCGCTGGCCTCGCCCTCGGTGCCGGACTCGTGGGCCTGGGCGTCCGCGCGCAGCCGGTGCTCCTCGTCGACCAGCTCGGAGATCCGGTTCAGGATGGTCTTGTCGTCCATGCCACAGAGCCTGGCACAGGGTGCCCGCCATCGCCCGGATTCGCAGGGACCGGTGCGTCCTTGCTCACTGCGTTGCCCGGCTTCTGGGATCGCACGGACGTGAGCCGGCGGGCGGGTCCGGCGCTCGACCGGGCCGACGGTCCGCCGCCGTCCGGGCCGGTCGGCGGCGGTGGCCCCCGCGTCTACGGGTGCGACCTGCGCCGGTGCCACTTCCTGACTATCCACTCAGGACTTCGGCCTGCCAGGGGCATCGATGTTCGTCTGGGACGTGGGTGGAATCTCACCGGTCACAGGTCTAGAGGTGGCTTGGAATTGGTGAGATGCTTCCGACGCCCAGAAGGTGAAAATTTCACAGTCTCGACCGGCCGAAGTGGACCGCACGGCCGGTGGGACGACGAGGAGACGTTGCATGTCCCAGGTGTCCGATGCCGGCCCCGCCCCCGTCAGCACCGAACCCCGGATGATCCCACTCCGTCGTGCCCTGCCCGCGCTGGTCCGTGACCCGCTCGGCGCGCTCGTCGGCTTCGCGGAGGCCGCCGCAGGCGAGGTGGTCCGGCTGAACCTCGGCTCGTTCCGCCCGTACCTCGTGAGTCATCCCGAGCATCTGCAACGAGTGCTGAGGGACAACGTTGCCAACTACACGCGCGACGGCGAGGGTCTGTTGTGGCGGCCGGTCCGCCGGATCGTCGGCGACGCCATCCTAGTCGCCGAGGGCGAGATCTGGGAGTCCAGCCGGGGCGCGCTGCAACCGCTGTTCACCGCGAAGCGGGCCGAGACGCTCGTCGACCGGATGGCCGACGCGATCAACGAGGCCGTCGACGAGTGGCTGGAGCCGGCCCTCGACGGCCGCCCGATCGACGGCGGCGCCGAGCTGACCCGCATCGTGCTGCGGACCACCATGCGGGTGCTCTTCGCCGACCGCATCTCGGTGCCGGACGCGTTGCGGATCAGCGCCGCGCTGGACACCGTCACCACCGCCATGCTTCCACGCCTGCTGGTGCCCTTCGTGCCGTACGCGGTGCCGATGCCCGGCGACCGGCCCTTCCGCGAGGCGGTGCGGACCATCGACGAGGTGGTGCTGCCGATCATCCGGGAGGCCCGCGCTCGGCCAGGCGACGGCGACGACATCATCTCCACCCTCTGCCGCCCGCGCGCCGACGGCAGCGAGCCCGACGAGTACGCGATCCGCGGCGACGTGGTGGCCATGTTCTCCACCGCCACCGAGACCACGATCGCCCTGCTCTCCTGGCTGTGGCCGGTGCTGGCGTCCCGGCCCGACGTGGCCGAGCTGATGACCGACGAGATCGAGCGGGTGGTCGGTGCCGAGCGGGTCGGCCGCGAGCACCTGCCGCAGCTGCGCTACGGCCGCATGGTGCTCGACGAGATGCTGCGGCTCTACCCGGCCGGCTGGATGATCCCCCGCACCGCCGTGGACGACGACGTGCTGGGCGGTGTGCGGATCAAGGCGGGTGGGACCGTGCTGGTCAGCCCGTACGTCACCCAGCGGATGTCGACCTTCTGGGACGACCCGACGCTGTTCGACCCGGAGCGCTTCGCGCCGGAGAAGCCCCGCCGGCGCTACCGCTACTCGTACTTCCCCTTCGGCGGCGGCCCGCACCAGTGCCTCGGGCAGTACCTGTTCCTGCTGGAGGCGCAGCTCATCGTCAGCACCGTGCTGAGCCGCTACCGCTTCCGGCTGCGGGAGCCCGTCGGTCTGACACCCCGGCTCGGCGCCTCGCTGCAACCCAAGCAGCGGGCCGAGCTGATCGTCACTCCGGTCGAGCGTCCGGTCGCCTCGTGACCGGCGCTCCGTGGCCGGTGGAGGCCGGGCCCGACGCCGTCGCCGAGCAGGGCCGGGTGTGCGCGCTCGCCGTACGCGGTGTCCGCGACCTGCAGGGCGTCACCGCCGCCCACCCGGAACTCTTCGACGCCGCGCCGTTCGACGCGGCGCTGCTCAGCTCGGTGGCCACCGCCATCGCGTTCACCGCGCCGTGGCACACCGCCGCCGAACTGCGGATCACCACCCGTACCCTGCTCTGGGTCTTCGCCGCCGACTGGCAGGTCGACTACCTCGCCCGGTCCGCCGACGACGTCCGGACGATCGTGACCGACTGCCTGGCGGTCGCCGACGGCGGCGCGCCCCCGCCCGGCCGACATCTCGCGCGGCTGCTGGCCGACCTGCGCGACGAACTGACCACCGTGCCGGCGTTCCTCCGGCTGCGCCCGATCTGGCGCGACGAGCTGGCCCGGATGCTCGCCGCCGTGTCGCGCGAGTGGGACTGGAAGAACCTGCCCACCGACCCGACCACCGGGAAGCGTCTGCCAGACCTCGACCGCTACCTGGACAACGCCGACAACCTGGCCTGCTCCTTCGTCAACGTCACGCACTGGATCGCCACCGGCGACGACAGGACCCTCGCCCAGTTGACCGACCTGCTCGACGCCGGACGTGGCGTGCAGCGGGTGCTGCGGCTGGTCAACGATCTCGCCACGCACGGGCGGGACGCCGAGTGGGGGGATCTCAACGCCCTGCTGCTGGTCGACGACCCGGCGCGGGTGCACGACCGGCTCACCGAGCTGACCAACCGTGCCCGTGGCGATCTGGCCGCGCTCGCCGAGCGGTGTCCGCGCCAGGCGGACTACCTGCACCGGCAGATCTCCTTCACGGGTGGCTTCTACCAGCTGTCGGACTTCTGGGGAGCACGCGATGAGTGAGAGCCCGGGGCACGTACTGGCCGAACCGGCCATCGACGCCGCGCGCGAGCTGATCGCCGGCCTTGCGCTGCGACCGTGGGGGCAGGTCGCACCCTCGGTGTACGAGAGCGCTCGGCTGGTCGCCGACGCGCCCTGGCTGCCGGGACACCACCAGCGGATCGGGTTCCTGCTGCGCGAGCAGCGCCCGGACGGAGCGTGGGGCCCACCCGAGGGGTACGCGCTGGTGCCCACGCTGAGCGCCACCGACGCACTGCTCGCGGCTGGATCGGCCGATGCGGACCTGCTCGCCCCGGCGGGGCGTGGGCTGCACGCGCTCGCCGGCCGGCTGCTCGCCACGCACGCGCGGGCCCTGCCGGACACCCCGGCGCTGGATCTCATCGTCCCCGCGTTGGTCGAGTCGATCAACGATCGGTTGTCCCGGCTGGACCGGACGACCGCCGACCGGCTGCCCCGCCCCCCGCTGGAGCTGCCCGCGGGGCTCCGCCCGGACCGGCTGCGCGCGGTACGCGCCGCGGTCGCCGCCGGGGTGACGCTGCCATCGAAGCTGGCCCACTTCTACGAGCTGCTGGACGCGACGCCGGCCGACGCCGGACCGACCCTCACCGCCGTCGGCGCGTCACCCGCCGCGACCGCCGCCTGGCTGAGCGCCGCCGGCCCGGACGCCGGCCCTGCCGCGTACGCCTTCCTACGGCACCTGATCCGGGACGGTGACGGTCCGGTGCCCTGTCCGACGCCGATCACCGTGTTCGAGCGGGCGTGGGTGCTCGGCGGGCTGTGCCGCGCCGGTGTCGCGGTCGACCCGCCGGCCACCGTGCTGCGCACCCTGGCCACCGCCACCGCCGCCGAGGGCGTCGCCACCGGCGAGGGTCTGCCCACCGACGCCGACACCACCTCGGTCACGCTGGACGCGCTGGCCCGGCTCGGCCACCCCGCCGACCCGGCCAGCCTGTGGGCGTACGAGACGGCCGAGGGCTTCTGCACCTGGCCGGGGAGCGAGGACGGCTTCTCGGTCACCACCAACGCGCACGTGCTGGACGCGTTCGGCCAGCACGTGGCGGCGCACCCCGACGCGGACGCGCGGTACCACCGGACGGTCGACCGGCTCAGCGCCGTCCTGCCCGCACACCAGCACGCCGACGGCCGCTGGCAGGACCGGTGGCACGCCTCGCCGTACTACGCCACGGCCTGCTGCGTGCTGGCCCTGGCGGAGTTCGGTCGCGGCGGCAGGGCGGCCGAGTCGATCGACCGGGCGGCCCGCTGGGTGCTGGACAGCCAGCGCCCCGACGGTTCGTGGGGGCGGTGGGATGGCACGGTCGAGGAGACCGCGTACGCCCTACAGGTGCTGTTGGCCGCGCCGACCGGAGCGCCGCAGGTCGACGACGCGGTGGCGCGCGGCCACGCCTACCTGCACCAACCGTCCGGCCGAACGGACCCTCCACTGTGGTACGGCAAAGAGCTGTACTGTCCTACCGCGATCGTTCGCGCGGCGGTCCTGGCCGCCTGTCGTCTCGCCTCCGTACACGTGACGGGGGTCGACCGTTCGGTGGTGGATTGTGGTTACCAGACAACAAAAACAGCGACTTGAGGGGTTGTGTGGACACTGCTAGCGTACGCAGAGCCTCAGCCCCGATGCCCCGCCGTGGCGGGACGTCGTCTTCCATGATCACCCGTTGATGAGCTGAGTCAACGCCCTGCCTGGGACGGTTCAATGCGTTCTCGCGGTACGAGTATCCGCACCAAGGTCGTCGCCCTGCTGCTCTCCCTGGTCGCGCTCTGGATGTTCGCGGCATGGGTCACCCTGCGGGACGGCTTCAACCTGCTCGGTGTCCAGCTGCTCAACAGCAAGGTCTACGCGCCCAGCGAGCCCCTGTTGCAGGAGCTGCAGCTCGAGCGGCGGTTGACCCAGGCGTACCTGAGCAACCCCGACGCCGCGCAGCGCGCGGCGCTGGAGATCGAGCAGCGCAAGGCAGCGCAGCTGGCGGACGACTTCGCCGGCTCGGTCCGCAACTGGCAGGTCGACGTGGCCGGCAGCTCGGCCCTCGACGCCCAGTTGGACGCCACGATCGCGCAGGTCAACGGGCTCCAGCAGACCCGCGCGGACGTGCTCGGCCGTAAGGTCGACCGGATCTCCGCCGCCGACGCCTACACGAACGCCATCGAATCGATCTTCCGGATCTACGACGTCACCGGCAGCCTGGACGACAAGGAGATCGCCGCCGACGCGGCGGCCCTGATCCAGCTCAACCGGATGAAGGAGCTGATCTCGCAGGAGGACGCCCTGCTCAGCGGCCTCTTCGGCACCGGCCGGATCAGCGGTCCGGAGTACGCCCGCTACGTCAGCCTGGTCGGCGCCGAGCGGTTCCTCGGCGAGGAGACCCAGGCCCGGCTCGCCGACGCCGACCAGCGCCGCTACCGGCAGCTCGTCGAGGGCGAGGCGTTCACCCGGCTGCGCACCGTACAGGACAGCATCATCCGCGAGGGCCGCCCGGCGACCCAGCTCCCGGTCAGCGCCGAACAGTGGCGCGGCACCGTCGAGCCTGCCCTGGCCGAGGTGAACGACACCGTCGTCGACGGCGGCGAGGGCATCGTCGGCCGGGCTACCGGTGTGGCCGTGATGGTCGTCGTCCGGCTCGTCCTCGCCACCGGTCTGGGTCTGCTCGCCGTCATCGCCTCGGTCGTCGTCTCGATCACCACGGCCCGTACCCTCCTGCGTCAGCTGGACCGGCTGCGACTGGCCGCCTGGAAGCTCGCCGACGAGCGGCTGCCCCGCGTGGTCGACCGGCTCGGCCGCGGCGAGGAGGTCGACGTCGCCACCGAGGCGCCCCCGCTGGAGTTCGGCACCGACGAGATCGGCCAGGTCGGCAAGGCGTTCAACGCCGTCCAGGAGACCGCCCTGCGGACCGCCGTCGAGCAGGCCGAGCTGCGTCGCAACGTCCGCGAGGTCTTCCTCAGCCTGGCCCGGCGTACGCAGGCGCTGGTACACCGCCAGCTCACCCTGCTCGACGCGATGGAGCGGCGGGAGCACGACGCGGAGGAGCTGGAGGACCTGTTCCGGGTCGACCACCTGGCCACCCGGATGCGGCGCAACGCGGAGAACCTGATCGTGCTCTCCGGCTCCACCCCGGGTCGGGCCTGGCGGCGCAACGTCCCCATGGTCGACGTGGTGCGCGGCGCGGTCGCCGAGGTGGAGGACTACACCCGCGTGAACGTGCTGCCGCTGGGAGCCGTCTCGCTCGCCGGCCGGGCGGTCGGCGACATCATCCACCTGCTCGCCGAGCTGATCGAGAACGGCCTGTCGTTCTCGCCGCCGCACACCACGGTCGAGGTCCGCGGCCAGCTCGTGGCGAACGGGTTCGCCATCGAGATCGAGGACCGGGGCCTCGGCATGAGCGAGGAGGACCTGGCCGCCGCGAACCACCGCATCGTCGACCGGTCCGAGCTGAACCTCGCCAACGCCGCCCGGCTCGGCCTCTACGTGGTGAGCCGGCTGACCGAGCGGCACGGCGTCCGGGTCCGGCTCAAGGAGTCCGCGTACGGCGGTACCACCGCCGTCGTCCTCATCCCTACGGAGCTGATCACGGCCAACGGCACCGACCCGGAGAACTCCGGCGCGATCCCGGCCGGCCCGCCAGCCATCGCGCTGCCCGCCGGTCCGACGACCGTCGGTCCCGTCGAGGGCGGTCGTCCCGCCGGCCTCTCGACGGTCGCGGTGGCCACCACGGCAACGGAGACCAGCGTCGCAGGCGCGCCGCAGCCGGTGACCCCGGTCGCCTCGGCGCTTACCGAGAACAGCACCACCACCGAGCAGACGGACGGGAGCGACAAGGAGGTCGTACTCCCCACCCGCAAGCGGACGGCGGCGGGCGCCGCAGCCGCGGACCTGCCCACCCGGGCGCGTCGTGTCCTGGGCCAGCCGGCCCTGGAGGGGCCGACGGTGCCCACCGGCCTGCCCGCGGTGGACCGGGCCGGAACGGGCGGCGGCAGCGAGCCGGGCACCGACGGCGGGCCGGTTCCGGCACGGACCGAAACGGACCAGACCGGCTCTGGCCTGCCGGTCCGGGTCCGCCAGGCGAACATCGTGCCCGAGCTGCGCGACGACCCGGCGGCGACCGAGTCCGACGAGGAGGACGTGGTACGGCCACCCGAGCAGGTACGCCGGATGATGAGCTCCTATCAGACCGGCACCCGGCGCGGTAGGACCGACGCGGCGCGGCTGCTCGGCGGCCCGTCGGGCGCGACGCCCGAGCCGACCGACGAGGAACCACAAGCCACCTGACCGAGCGCCGGCGCTGCGGGTTTTCGCGCGGTGTGACGGTCAAGCCCAAGACGAATACGGCGCAACTGCCGGGCGAGAAGAGGACGACGAAGTGGCCCAGAAGACGGCTTCGAGTGCCGACCTGACGTGGTTGCTGGATGATCTGGTGGGCCGGGTGAAGCAGGCCGAGCATGCGGTCGCGCTCTCCACCGACGGGTTGTTGATGGCTTCCTCGCAGGGGCTGAGCCGGGACGACGGCGAGCACCTCGCGGCGATGGCTGCCGGCATCCAGAGCCTGGCCCGGGGCGCCGGCAAGCGCTTCGGCGGCGGGCAGGTGCAGCAGACCATTATCGAGATGCAGTCGTCGTTCCTGTTCGTCACCGCCGCCGGCCGCAACGCCTGCCTGGCGGTCCTCGCCACCGAGGACGCCGACGTCGGTCTCATCGCGTACGAGATGGCGATGCTCGTCACCCGCGTCGGCAAGTACGTGGCCTCACCATCGCGGGGCACCGAACAGTCGGCTGGCGAGAGGTAACGGCCATGACGGTGCAGGGGGAGTCCGCAGAGCATCAGTGGGTGGATGACCATGCGGGCCCGGTGGTGCGCCCGTACGCGATGACACGTGGGCGCGCCCGCCCGATCACCGGCACGTTCGACCTGATCTCCCTGGTCACCGCGACCCGCGCCGACGTGACGCCGGAGGTCGGTCTCGGTCCCGAGCACCTGGCGATCGTCGGTCTGTGCCAGCGAATACAGTCCGTCGCCGAGATCGCCGCCCACCTCGACCTGCCGGTGGGGACCATCCGGGTGCTCCTCGGCGACCTGGCGGCCCGCAACCTCGTGCAGGTACGCGAACCCCAGACCACGGCCGGTCTTCCCGACAACAGCATCTTCGAGGCGGTAATCAATGGACTACGGGCACTCTGACCGGCCGGCGGGAGCGACGCCACTGCCCACCGCGATCAAGATCCTGGTCGCCGGTGGCTTCGGCGTGGGTAAGACCACCATGGTCGGAGCAGTGAGCGAGACCCGGCCGTTGCGCACCGAGGAGGTGCTGACCGAGACCGGCGTCGGCATCGACGATCTGTCCGGGGTGGAGGGTAAGACCACCACCACCGTGGCGATGGACTTCGGTCGGATCACCATCAGCGACGACCTGGTGCTCTACCTGTTCGGCACGCCCGGGCAGGACCGTTTCTGGTTCGTCTGGGACGAGCTGGCGCTCGGCGCGATCGGCGCGGTGGTCCTGGCCGACACCCGTCGCCTGGCCGACTGTTTCCCGTCGATCGACTACTTCGAGGGCCGGGGCACCCCGTTCGTCGTGGCCGTGAACTGCTTCGAGGGTTCCCGCCAGTACCGGCTCGACGAGGTGCAGACCGCGCTGAACCTCGATCCGGGCGTACCGGTGCTGCTCTGCGACGCGCGTCAGCGCGAGTCCAGCAAGGAGGTGCTCGTGACCCTCATGGAGCACGCCATGAAGACCCGCGAGGCCCGCCGCCGCGCCGCCGACTGACCACGCCGACCGGGTACGAACCCCGGCCTGACAAGCGTCGACGGCCCTCGGCACCCGCCGAGGGCCGTTCGGGTGTGAAGGAGCGGTCAGCCGCGCTTGGCCAGCACCAAGAATCGGGTCCAAGCCGCCGGGTCGAAGGCGAGCGCCGGACCGGCCGGGTCCTTGGAGTCGCGTACGGCGATGACGCCGGCGAGGTTGTCGGCCACCTCGACGCAGTCGCCGCCGTTGTTGCCACTCTTGGTGCTCTTGCGCCACTGAGCGCCGGTCAGGTCCATGAGGCTGCCGCTTCCCTGATGAGGTTGAGGGACTGCGCCCGCGACAAGGCCCCGTCGCGAATGCGTTCCCACCGTCGGTCGAGGGTAGCAACGTCGGCAACCTTGTCGATGAGCTGCGCTTGCGCCTGGCTGTCGACGTGCGCGACCCGTGCGCCGTCCGGCATTTCGGCGACTGTGAACGGACCGCCCAGGCCCGGATACATGCCGACGTCGGCGGGCACGACGAAGACCGACACGTTCGGCAGCGCGGCCTGCTCGGCCAGCCGCTCGCACTGCTCCCGCATCATGGTCCGGTCGCCGTCGAGGGTGCGCCGGAGGATTGCTTCGTCGAGGACCGCGACGAGCAGTGGCGGGCGTTCCCGGCGCAGGATGGCTTGCCGGCTCAGTCGCGCCTCGGCGAGATCGTCGGCCTCGGCCGGCGTCAGCGCCTCGCCGACCAGCGTCGCCAGCGCGTACGCCTTCGTCTGGAGCAGGCCAGGTATCCACGCGAGCTGAAATGACCGCAGCGACAGCGCCTCGCGCTCGATCTCGGCCCAGGGCCGGAACCAGGCCGGCGTCCGGCGCTTCAACGCGTCGGGCCACAGCTCGTCCACGTTCCGACCGAGCAACTCGGCCACCCGTGCACGATGACGCGTCTGCGGAATTCGTTCGGTGCTCGCCCACTTCGCGGCCGTCTTCGGATCGACGCCAATCTGAGCAGCGAGACTGTCGGCTGTGTGGCCCCTCTCGACCATCGCTGCCTGCACGGCTCGATTCATCCCCAGCCCTCTCAGAACGTTCCGGACGTTGGAGGGTAATAGTCATACGCGGTGTAATCGATTGGCAACCCTCGGCAGGGTGCTGTGTAGACAGCACCGAGGAGGGAGCACAGGATGTGTGAGGGCAAGTCCCGGAGCCACCCGAAGCCGACAGCCGGTCCGTCACCGTTCAGGCCGAGCCCTCCCCGCACGATCGGGCCACTCCATCCTCCATACCGTGGCCCGGGTCGCCCAGCGAACGTCGTACCCGAAGCACGCTGGCGGCCCCGGTGCGGCCCGCCGGTCGCGCACACCGCCGACGGTCCCTTCTGGATATGCGACGCCTGCGGGCGGGACTGGCCCTGCCCTGCGCTGCGAGCGGCACCGACGGACGCGGCCCGCCGGGCGACTCTGATCCCGGAGTTCTCCCGGATCACCCGCCGGGCCATCCGGGACCTGCGCGGCCAGCCGGGCGGCCCCGATCCGGTCGCCATCGTTCGCCGTTTCCTGTGGTTCCTGCCCCTCACCGACGAGGAGGCCCGCGCGGTCGCGCTGCGCCTGCGCTGAGCGGGGACCTGGTCGGGATCCTTCGCTGGCCGTACCTCGTTCGCGCCCTTTGCTCTGCTTCAACGGGCGCAACAGTATTGCCCGGTCAGTGTTGCCCCGAGTGAAGCAGAGCAAAGGGCGCGAGACAGCTACCCGGGGGCCACGCACGGGAAGGCAGAGACGTGAAAGGGCCGCTCCCCGCCAGCGCGGGAAGCGGCCCTTCTCGGGTGTACGCGATCAGTTGGCGATCATGCGGCGCAGCACGTACTGCAGAATGCCGCCGTGCCGGTAGTAGTCGGCCTCACCCGGGGTGTCGATCCGCACGACGGCCTCGAACTCCACGCCCGTGTCGGTCGTGACCGTCACGGTGCGCGGGGTGTCGCCGTCGTTCAGGGCGGTCACACCGGTGATGGTGAACATCTCGGTGCCGGTCAGGCCCAGCGACTCGGCGGTGACGTCGACCGGGAACTGCAGCGGCAGCACGCCCATGCCGATGAGGTTGGAGCGGTGGATCCGCTCGTACGACTCGGCGATGACCGCCCGGACGCCCAGCAGCATGGTGCCCTTGGCCGCCCAGTCCCGCGACGAACCCGACCCGTACTCCTTGCCGGCCAGGATGACCAGCGGGATGCCGGCCTCCTGGTAGGCCATCGACGCGTCGTAGATCGAGGTCTGCTCGCCGGTGAGGTGGTTGACGGTGAAGCCGCCCTCCACCCCGGGCACCAGCTGGTTACGCAGCCGGATGTTGGCGAAGGTGCCCCGGATCATCACCTCGTGGTTGCCTCGGCGCGAGCCGTACGAGTTGAACTCGTGGCGGGGCACGCCGTGCTCGGCGAGGTACGTGCCGGCGGGGGAGTCGGCCTTGATCGCGCCGGCCGGCGAGATGTGGTCGGTGGTCACCGAGTCACCCAGCTTGGCCAGCACCCGCGCGCCGGAGATGTCGACGACCGGGCTCGGCTCCTGCTGCATGCCCTCGAAGTACGGGGGCTTGCGCACGTAGGTCGAGTCACTGTCCCAGGCGAAGGTGTCGCCGGTCGGGGTGGGCAGCGACTGCCACCGCTCGTCGCCGGCGAAGACGTCGGCGTACGCGGCGCTGAAGCCGGTCGCGCCGATCGCCTGGGCGATGACGTCCTGGATCTCGGCGCTGTTCGGCCAGATCTCGCGCAGGTAGACCGGGTTGCCGTCGCTGTCCTCACCGATCGGCTCGTTGGCCAGGTCGATGTCCATCGTGCCGGCGAGGGCGTACGCGACGACCAGCGGCGGGGACGCCAGGTAGTTCATCTTGACGTCCGGATTGATCCGGCCCTCGAAGTTGCGGTTGCCCGAGAGCACCGAGACGACCGACAGGTCGTGCTCGTTGACCGCCGCCGACACCTCCTCGGGCAGCGGGCCCGAGTTGCCAATGCAGGTCGTGCAGCCGTAGCCGACCAGGTTGAAGCCGAGCTTGTCCAGGTACGGCGTGAGGCCGGCCCGCTCGTAGTAGTCCATGACGACTTTCGAGCCCGGGGCCAGGGTGGTCTTCACCCACGGCTTGCGGGTCAGGCCCTTCTCGACCGCGTTGCGGGCCAGCAGGGCCGCGCCGATCATCACCTGCGGGTTGGACGTGTTGGTGCAGGACGTGATCGCCGCGATCACCACGGCGCCGTGGTCCAGCTCGTACTCCGCGCCGTCGGTGCCGGTGACCCGGATCGGGTTGCTGGCACGGCCGCCGGCGCCGACCGCCGCCGTCTCCAGGTCGCGCGGCTCGTCGGCGGGGTCGCTGAACTGGTTGGCGGGCGGGTCGCTGGCCGGGAACGACTCGGCGCTGGCCTCGTCGGCCGGGCCGTTCGCGCCCACCGGCAACTGCTCACGCGCCACACCCGGCTTGAGGTCACGCTCACCGACGGAGTCGTCGGCCACGTAGTCGGTAAGCGCCGAGCGGAACAGCGTCTTGGCGGCGCCCAGCGGCACCCGGTCCTGGGGGCGCTTCGGGCCGGCGAGTGACGGCTCGATGGTGCCCAGGTCAAGCTCCAGGCGCTCCGAGTACGACGGCTCGGCCGCCGGGTCGTGCCAGAGGCCCTGCTCCTTGGCGTACGCCTCGACGAGCGCGACCTGCGCGGCATCCCGGCCGGTCAGCTCCAGGTAGCGGATGGTCTCGGCGTCGATCGGGAAGATCGCCACGGTGGAGCCGTACTCCGGGGACATGTTGCCGATGGTGGCCCGGTTGGCCAGCGGCACGGCGCTCACGCCGGGGCCGTAGAACTCGACGAACTTGCCGACCACGCCGTGCTTGCGCAGCATCTCGGTGATGGTCAGCACGAGGTCGGTGGCGGTGGTGCCGGCCGGCATCTCGCCGGAGAGCTTGAAGCCGACGACGCGAGGGATCAGCATGCTGACCGGCTGGCCGAGCATCGCGGCCTCGGCCTCGATGCCGCCGACGCCCCAGCCCAGCACGCCCAGGCCGTTGACCATCGTGGTGTGCGAGTCGGTGCCGACGACGGTGTCCGGGTACGCCTGCCCGCCACGTTCCATGATCGTACGAGCCAGGTACTCGATGTTGACCTGGTGCACGATGCCGGTGCCCGGCGGGACGACCTTGAACTCGTTGAACGCGGTCTGGCCCCAGCGCAGGAACTGGTAACGCTCTCTGTTGCGCTCGTACTCCAGCTCGACGTTGCGGGCGAACGCGTCCTCGCGGCCGAACAGGTCGGCGATGACCGAGTGGTCGATGACCAGCTCGGCGGGGGCGAGGGGGTTGACCTTGGTGGCGTCGCCGCCCAGGTCCCGCACGGCCTCGCGCATGGTGGCCAGGTCGACCACGCAGGGGACACCGGTGAAGTCCTGCATGAGCACCCGCGCCGGGGTGAACTGGATCTCCACACTCGGCTCGGCGGTGGGGTCCCACCCGCCGAGCTGGCGGATGTGGTCGGCGGTGATGTTCGCGCCGTCCTCGGTCCGCAGCAGGTTCTCCAGCAGGACCTTCAGGCTGTACGGCAGCCGGTCGTGGCCGTCCACCTTGTCGATCCTGAAAATCTCGTAGCTCGCGTCTCCGACGCGTAGCTGGGTCTTCGCACCGAAGGTGTCGAGGCTCGCCACGTCGTACTCCTTCACACCAGCGACCGTGAGTAGTCCTGAGCAGTCTGTCGCACCGGCCGGGGTGCCGCCGAGGTTAGGTGACACTTACCGCCGATTCCGCTCTCAACAAAACCGTACGTCCGTCTTGCTATTTCCGCAACCCGGCCGGGGTCCGCCTTCCGCCTCATCCCTAGCCTCCTAGGACGCGCTGCGGGGTGTGGGCGGCGGCAAGGCGGTTCACGAACGCCCGCCACGGGTAGGGTTCGAAGCCCGGTCGGAGGAGGGTCACCCGTGTTCGACGTCCAGCACTGGCTCGTGTCGCTGCCGCCGATCGCGGTCTACCTGCTGGTCGCCGGGGTGATCGGCGTGGAGAGCATGGGCGTACCCCTGCCCGGTGAGATCGTCCTGGTCAGCTCCGCCCTGCTCGCGGCCACCGGAGTGGTGGAGCCGGAGTGGGTGGCGACAGCCGCCGCCACCGGAGCGATAGTGGGGGACTCCATCGGGTACGCCGTGGGTCGTCGCGGTGGCCGTCCACTGCTCGCCCGGCTGGGCCGACGCTTCCCACGCCATCTCGGCCCCGCCCAACTCGCCCGCGCCGAGCAGAGCTTCGCCCGGCACGGCGTCTGGGCGGTGTTCTTCGGTCGGTTCGTGGCGCTGCTGCGGATCCTGGCCGGCCCGCTCGCCGGAGCCCTGCGTGTGCCGTACCGGCGGTTCCTGCTGGCCAACGCGGCCGGCGGGCTGGTCTGGGCGTTCGGCACCACGTACCTGCTCTTCACCGTCGGCCGGGCTGCCGAACACTGGCTCAAGGACATCTCCTGGGCCGGCCTGGTCCTCGCGGTGCTCGCCGGCCTGGCCAGCACGTGGTGGCTGCGTCGACGCGCCCACCGCCTGGGCGCCGCCGAGCCGACACCGCCCGCCGACCAGACACCGTCCGCCGAGGCGCTGCCGTCCGCGGAACCGACCCGCGCCGGCCAACCGCGCAACTGAGCCCAAGCAGCTAACGGAAACTGTCCAAGATCTGCTCAGGTTCGGGGCGGGAGATGCCGAAGGGCCGGGCCCCTGTGGTGGGGGTCCGGCCCTTGTCGGTGGTGTTGTGGGTCAGCTGGTGGCGTAGCCGCGGGTGGCGATCCAGTCGGCGAGGTGCTCGACGGTGATGTCGTAG
>NZ_JBEXIJ010000055.1:0-23366 GCF_040608495.1 Micromonospora sp. NPDC005174
CTCCTTCTCCCTCCACCCCCCACCTCTCCCCCTTCTCTCGGTCCCGCGGGCGGGGGCCGCGGCCCGGCCGGCGGGGCGCCCCCCCGCCCCCGCCGACGCGCCCGGTGCTGGTGTGGTCAGCCGGCGTGCTTGCGGCGGGCGGTGGCCCGGCCCCGCTGCTGCTGGTCGAGCACCACCTTGCGGATGCGCACCGTGGCCGGGGTGACCTCGACGCACTCGTCCTCGCGGCAGAACTCCAGCGCCTGCTCCAGGGTGAGCTTGCGCGGCGGGACCAGCTTCTCGGTCTCGTCAGAGGTCGACTGCCGCATGTTGGTGAGCTTCTTCTCCTTGGTGATGTTGACGTCCATGTCGTCGGAGCGGGAGTTCTCCCCGACGATCATGCCCTCGTACACCTCGGTGGTCGGCTCGACGAAGAGCTGACCGCGCTCCTGCAGGTTGGTCATCGCGAAGGCGGTGACCGCGCCGGCCCGGTCGGCGACCAGGGAGCCGTTGTTGCGGGTACGCAGCTCACCGAACCACGGCTCGTAGGACTCGAAGACGTGGTGCAGGATGCCGGTGCCCCGGGTGTCGGTGAGGAACTCGGTGCGGAAGCCGATCAGGCCGCGCGCCGGGACGAGCCACTCCATCCGGATCCAGCCGGTGCCGTGGTTGACCAGCTGCTCCATCCGGCCCTTGCGGGTGGCGAGGAGCTGGGTGATCGCGCCCAGGTATTCCTCCGGGGCGTCGATGGTCAGCCGCTCGACCGGCTCGCAGGTCTTGCCGTCGATCACCTTGGTGACCACCTGCGGCTTGCCGACGGTCAGCTCGTAGCTCTCCCGGCGCATCTGCTCGACCAGAATGGCCAGCGCCAGCTCACCGCGGCCCTGCACCTCCCAGGCGTCCGGGCGCTCGGTGGGCAGCACCCGCAGCGACACGTTGCCGATCAGCTCCTTGTCGAGCCGGTCCTTGACCATCCGTGCGGTGACCTTGGAGCCCTTGAGTCGACCGACAAGCGGCGAGGTGTTGGTGCCGATGGTCATCGAGATGGCCGGCTCGTCGACGGTGATCAGCGGCAGCGCGACCGGGTTCTCCGCGTCGGCGAGCGTCTCACCGATCATGATCTCGGGGATGCCGGCGACCGCGATGATGTCGCCCGGGCCGGCGCTCTCGGCCGGCTTGCGCTCCAGGCCCTCGGTCATCAGCATCTCGGAGATGCGGACCCGCTGGGTGCTGCCGTCGGTGCGGCACCAGGCCACCGTCTGACCCTTGGTGATGGTGCCCTGGCGGACCCGGCACAGCGCCAGCCGGCCGAGGAACGGCGAGGCGTCGAGGTTTGTCACGTGGGCCTGCAGCGGCGCGCCGTCGTCGTAGGAGGGCGGCGGGATGGTGTCCAGCAGGGTGCGGAACAGCGGCTCCAGGGAGGTGCTGTCGCTCGGCACCGAGCCGTCGGCGGGCTGGGTCAGCGAGGCGACACCGTCGCGGGCACAGGCGTAGACGATCGGGAAGTCGATCTGCTGCTCGTCGGCGTCCAGGTCGAGGAAGAGCTCGTAGGTGTCGTCCACGACCTCCTTGATCCGGGCGTCCGGGCGGTCCACCTTGTTGATCACCAGGATGATCGGCATCCGCGCCTGCAGCGCCTTGCGCAGCACGAAGCGGGTCTGCGGCAGCGGGCCCTCGCTGGCGTCGACGAGCAGCACCACGCCGTCGACCATGGTCAGGCTGCGCTCCACCTCGCCACCGAAGTCGGCGTGGCCGGGGGTGTCGATGATGTTGATGGTGACCGGGTCGGAGCCGTCCGCCGGCAGGTAGCGCACACCGGTGTTCTTGGCCAGGATCGTGATGCCCTTTTCCCGCTCCAGGTCACCCGAGTCCATCACCCGCTCGGTGTTCTCGCCGCGTGCGCCGTACGCGCCGGCCTGCCGCAACATGGCGTCGACCAGGGTGGTCTTGCCGTGGTCGACGTGAGCGATGATGGCGACGTTGCGGAGGTCGGTGCGAAGCTGCATACCCTCTATCCTTCCGCCTGCGCTCGCGCAGGCTGCGTCGGGGTCACCCCCAGGTGCCCCTGATCTATGGTGAAACCGCTGTGCCGGTGGTTCGTCCGGCTGGCATGCTGGCTCCCGTGTCCCGGGGGCCTGAGTGCACGACCTGCTGACCTGGGTGCAGGGTCTGCCCACCCTGTGGATCTACCTGGTCGCCGCGCTGATCGTGGCGGGCGAGACCGCGGTGATCTTCGGCCTGCTCGTGCCGGGTGAGGCTACCCTGCTGCTCGTCGGCTTCCTCACCTACAACGGTACCTTGCGGCTCGGGCCGGCGTTGCTCGCGATGATCGTCGCGGCGGTCCTCGGCGATGGGCTGGCCTTTCGCGCCGGGCGGCGGTACGGGCCTCGGCTGCGCGCCGGCCTGGGTCACCGGGTCGGGCCCGCGCGGTGGGCCCGCGCCGACGCCATGCTCGCCCGCCTCGGTGGGCGGGGGGTGTTCGCCGCCCGATGGGTGGCTTTCGCCCGCACCCTGGTGCCCCGGCTGGCCGGTGCGGCCGGCATGCCGTACCGGCGGTTCGCCCTGTGGAACCTGGCCGGGGTGGCGACCTGGGTGAGCGGCTCGGTGCTGCTCGGTCACCTCGCCGGTGAGTCGTACGACACGGTCTCCCGGGTGCTCGGCCGGGCCACCGGCGCGGCGCTGGCGTTGCTGGCGGGGCTGCTGGGGGTGGTGCTCGCCGGTCGGTGGCTCGGCCGCAACCCCGACCCGGCGCGCGCGCTGCTCTCGCGGGCCGCCGCGCTGCCGCCGGTGCGCTGGCTCGGCGCCCGGTACGGGGTGCTGTTCTTCCTGCTCGCCATGCGGATCGGGCCGGCCTGGACGCTGCTGCTCAACCTGGCCGCCGGGCTGCTGCTGCTCTTCGCCGCCGGGTTGGCCATCGCCGGCCTGCTCGCCGTGGTGGTACGCAACAGCGGACTGGCGGCCCTGGACGGGGCGATCGGCGCGTGGTTCACGGCCCGCCGCACACCGGACGCCGCCGACGCCACCCTGGTCGTGGTCTCGCTGGTACGCGGGTGGGTGCTGATCGTGCTGGTGGCGATGGTGGCCGTGGTGCTGGCGTGGCGCAACCGCCCGCTGCGCACCGACCTGCTGAGCGTGGTCGGTACGGCCGGCGCGTTCGTGCCGCTGGTGATGCTGGCCGTGGTGGCCGAGTTGACCGGAGCACCCGGTGACGGCGCGCACGAGGCCGTCCCGTTCTCCACCCAGAACGCCGTGGTCGCGGCGAGCCTCTGCACCCTCGCCTGGTTGGTGTCGCGCAGCGCGCGGTGGCCGGTGGCGGTGGCCGCGTGGACGGCCGCCGCCGCGGGCGTGCTGGGGGTTGCGGCCGCGCGGCTCTACCTCGGCCTGGAGACGACGAGCGGTACGGCGGCGGCGGTACTGCTGGGGGTGCTGTGGACGGTGGTGTTCGTGGTCGCCTGGGCCACCCGGGACCGGGCGGTCGGCGACCGGGAGCAGTCGGCCGGTCCGGTCCGGCCCGCGCAGGGGCACCGCCGGCCCGTCGAACCTTGCTAATCTGCGGCGACTGTCAGACGGGGGAGGACCACTATGCGTCAACACGCCGGACGGGTGGGCGCGCTCGTGCTCGCCGGCCTGCTGCTCGCCAGCGGCGCGGTCGGCTGCGCCGGCAAGGGGCAACGCCCGCAGGATCAGGCCGCCGCACCCGTTTCGGTCACCGAGGCGCCGACGGACGAGCCGGTCGACGAGCCGTCCGTCGAGTCGAGCCCTTCGGCGAGCGCGGTCGCGGCGATGGGCACCGCCCCGAGCCGTAGCGCGTCCGCCTCCCCGACCCCGGCGAAGAAGCCGACCCGGGCGACGGCTCCCACGAAGCCGCGCGCGGTCGCCAAGGCGCCCACCGAGACGAAGGTCCCGCCGGCGCCTCCAAAGCCCGCCCCGGCGTCCTGCAAGCCCAGCTACAAGGGCACCCAGGCGAGCCGTGCCGACGTGAAGGCGGCCCTGAGCGACGCCGCCGCCCGCACCTACTGGCCCAGCTCCGCACCGGACCTCAAGGTGCCGCTCGACCTGCTCAGGGCCACCGCCTGGCAGGAGAGCGGCTGGCAGTCCAACATCTACGCCTGCGACGGCGGCGTCGGGCTGATGCAGGTGATGCCGGGCACCGCGACCTGGATGAACCAGCGCTTCGACCAGAGCTACGACATCGCCGACTACCGGGACAACGCGTACCTGGGGGCCAACTACCTGGCCTGGCTGACCAAGTACATCGGAGACATGTACTTCGAGTCCGACTTCCGGCTCGACGCGGACCTGTGCACCGCCGAACTGAACTCCTGTCTGCTCAACGCGGTCATCGCCGCCTACAACTTCGGGCACGGGGCGGTGGCGCAGGAGGGCGAGCCCCTCGCCATCCCCAACCCGTCGTACGTGCGCAACGTGCGGGCCTTGATGACCGAGTGCGTCTGCCTGGGCTACTGAGCACGCCGACGGGGGCGGGGCCGGGTGTTTTCCGGCCCCGCCCCCGTCGCGTGGGCGGTCAGTCTCGTGCGGGCACCGGCTCGGGCGTCGCCGGGACGTCGACGCCCGGGTGGGCGTCGACGCGACCCGGCCACCAGAAGCGATCGCCGAGCAGGAACGCCAGCGCCGGCACGAGCACCGTGCGGACCAGCAGCGTGTCCAGCAGGACGCCGATGCAGACGATGATGCCGATCTGCGTCAGCGTGATCAGCGGCAGCACGCCGAGCACGGCGAACACCGCGGCGAGCAGCACCCCGGCGCTCGTGATCACACCTCCGGTGACCCGCAGCGCGGACAGCATGCCGTCGCGGGTGCCGGCGGTGCGGGCGTCCTCCCGGGCCCGGGTCACCAGGAAGATGTTGTAGTCCACGCCGAGCGCCACCAGGAAGACGAAGGCGAGCAGCAGTACGCCACTGTCGAGCGCCGGGAAGTCCAGCACGTGGTCGAAGAGCAGCCAGGCCGCCCCGAGGCTGGCGAAGAACGACGCGATCACGGTGAGCACGAGCAGCACCGGCGCGACAAGGCCCCGCAGCAGCAGCACGAGCACCGCGCCGACCAGCAGCAGGATGATCGGCAGGATGAGCCGCAGGTCGCGGTCGTTGGCCTCGTCGGAGTCGTAGGTCGCGGCCACCGAGCCGCCCACGATCGCGCCGGGTGGCGGGTCGGCGCCGGCGACGGCCGGGGGAGCGGAGTCGGGCACGGCGGCGACCGCGTCGCGTAGCGCCTCGATCGCGCGGTCCGAGGCGGGCGTGCCGGGCTCGGCGTCCAGCACCACGTCGACCTGGGCGACAGCCTGGCCGGCGTCGCCCGGTCGCGCCGAGGCGACGCCGGGTACGGCGCTGGCGACGTCGGCGACCGCTCGCGCCGCCGCCGGGGTGGTGAGCACGGCCACCGGCTGGGTGCTGCCGGCGGGGAACGCCCGGGCCAGAGTCTGTGCGCCGGTCACCGCCTCGGGCGCGGCCCGGAACTGCTCGGTCTCGGACAGGCCGGTGCGGATTCCGAGCCCGCCGAGGGCCAGGCCGCCGAGCAGCAGGGTCGACAGCACCGCGACCACCACCGGGCGGCGTCGTACGACCGCGCCGAGCCGCCCCCAGAGCCGACCCTCGCGGACCGGGCCGCCGACCCGGGGTACGAACGGCCAGAACAGGCCGCGACCGAAGAGGACCAGCACGGCGGGGAGCACGAACAGCGCCGAGAGCATGGCGAAGACCACGCCGGTGGCGCAGGCCACGGCCAGTGCGCGGTTCGTCTCCTGCTCACTGAGCAGCAGGGTGAGCACGCCGAGGACCACGGTGCCGCCGCTGGCCAGGATGGGCTCGGCGGTACGGCGCAGCGCTGCCCGCATCGCCGCGAAGCGGTCCTGCTCGCGCCGCAACTCCTCCCGGTAGCGGGCGATGAGCAGCAGCGCGTAGTCGGTGGCGGCACCGAACACCAGCACGCTGGCGATGCCGGTGACCTGGCCCTGCTGGAGGTTGATGCCGACGGCGGGCACGATCGTGTCCACCGCGCGCAGGGTGAGCTGTTCGGTCGCGCCGACCACGATCAGCGGCACGATCCACAGGAACGGACTGCGGTACGTGATCAGCAGCAGCAACGCGACCACGGCGGCGGTCACCGCGAGCAGGGTGACGTCGGCGCCCTCGAAGACCGACGACAGGTCGGCGGTCAGGGCGGGGGCGCCGGTGACCTCGGCGGCCAGCGGGTCGGGCAGGTCCGCCAGCGCGTCGCGCAGCTCGGTGACCTTGCCGGTCACCTCTTCCTGGCCCCCGGAGGTGTCCAGCGGAACGGCGACGAGCGCGACCGTGCCGTCCGGGGAGACCTGGGTCGGGCTGACCCGACCGCCCACGGCCAACCGGCCCAGGTCGCCGGAGCGGGAGGCGAGGGCGGCCCGGTCGGCCTCGCTCAGCGCCGCGCCGTCACCGCGACTGACGACCACGACGGCCGGTTGGACGTCGCTGGTGGGTAGCTGGTCCTGAAGACGCTGCACCTGTGTCGACTGCCACTCGGCGGACAGGCCGGTGGCGGAGACCGGTGCCGGGTTGTCCGGCCGTGGCACTCCGAAGATGATCGCGGCGATGACGAGCGCGGCGGCGACGGTGAGCCAGGCCGCGAGCCGGCCACGCGCGACCCTTGTGAAGACGGACATCGCGGACCCCTAGGTCTTTCGAGCGCCAAGTATCTTGATGAACGAGATTATCGGCGGCTGTTCTATGCTGCAACCCGGAGTACCGACGACGGGGAGAAGCGGCGCGACGTGGCGACTCACGGCATGTACCGGCGGCGCGACACGCGCCGCGAGCAGCTGGTCGCGGAGATCACCAACAACCTTCGGCGGTACGCGGTGGACGCCCAGCAGGTCGGTCACGCCTTCGCCAACCTGCACGGCCTCAACCCGACCGACCTGAACGCGCTGATCGCGGTCATGGACGCCGAACTGTTCGGCGACCCGATCACCCCCGGTCGCCTCGGTGAGCAGCTCAACCTGTCGTCCGGCTCGGTCACCGCGCTGATCGACCGCCTGGAACGGGCCGGGCACATCCGCCGGGACCGCGACACCGTCGACCGGCGCAAGGTGCTGTTGCACTACGCCGACCAGGGCGCCGCCCTGGCCATGGAGTTCTTCCAGCCCCTGGGCGCGCGCACCGACGCGGTGATGGACCGCTTCGACGAGGACGAACTGGACGTCGTGCACCGGTTCGTCGCGGAGATGAGCGAGTCGCTGCGGGCGCACCGCGACGCGGTCCGCGCCACCCGGCCCGAACCGCCCCACCGGACGACGGGCTGACCGTGTCCGGCCGGCTCGTCGCGCGCCTCGCCGCCGCCGGACTGCGGCTGCCCCCGACACGGCCCGGCCCGGTGCGGGTCACCCGGGACATCCCGATCCGGGCCCGCGACGGCGTGGTGCTGCGCACCGACCACTACGCGCCGGGCGGCCGAGCCGCGCCGACCGTGCTGATCCGCACCCCGTACGGGCGGGGTGGCCCGTTGCGGCTGCTCGGCCGGTTGCTCGCCGCGCGGGGCCGCCACGCGGTGATCCAGTCCTGCCGGGGCACCGGCGGCTCCGGCGGCACGTTCGCCCCGCTGGTGCACGAGCGCGACGACGGGGTCGACACGCTGGACTGGCTGCGCCGTCAGCCCTGGTGGGCCGGTGCGCTCGGCATGTTCGGGGTCAGCTACCAGGGCTTCGCCCAGTGGGCGCTGGCCGCCGACGCCGGTGAGGACCTCCGCGCGATGGTCGCGGTGGTGACCGCCTCGGCCACCCGGGACTCGACGTACGCGGGAGAGTCGTTCGCCCTGGACACCGTACTGACCTGGGCCGAGCTGCTGCACGCCCAGACCGTGCCGTGGCTGGCCCGCCAGCGGGAACTCAAACGGGGGCAGCCCCGCTTGGCCGCCGCGCTCGACCACCTGCCGCTGGCCGGGGTGGACCGGGTGGCCACCGGCGTCACGATCTCGTTCTTCCAGGAGTGGCTGCGGCACCACACCCCGGAGGCGGCGTACTGGCGCGAGCGCGTCTTCGCCGACCGGGTGGCCCGGGTGCGGGCG
Organism: Micromonospora sp. NPDC005174; assembly: GCF_040608495.1. NCBI lineage: Bacteria > Bacillati > Actinomycetota > Actinomycetes > Micromonosporales > Micromonosporaceae > Micromonospora > Micromonospora sp. NPDC005174. The sequence continues at coordinate 8,032 of NZ_JBEXIJ010000055.1, forward strand.
CCGGTGGTCATGGTCACCGGTTGGCACGACATCTTCCTGCCCGCCCAGCTCGACGACCACGCCACCCTGCGCGCCGCCGGCACACGCCCACGCCTCGTGATCGGTCCCTGGACCCACGGCAGCCCCGAGCTGTTCGTGGCGGCCCTGCGCGAGGGGTTGACCTGGCTCGACGTACACCTCGACGGGCCGCCGGACGACGAACGTCCGCCCCGCGCGGCCCCGGTCCGGGTGCACGTGGGTGGTCCCGGCGGCGGCTGGCGGGACCTGCCGGACTGGCCGCCGCCGGCCGTCGAGACCGCCTGGCACCTGCATGCGGGCGGTGAGCTGGCGGTACGTCCCCCGGGCGCGTCGACGCCCGACGAGTTCCGGTACGACCCGGCCGACCCCACCCCGTCGCTGGGTGGGCCGCTGCTGGTCGCCAAGCGAGCCGGTCGGGTGGACAACCGGCAGGTGGAGACCCGCCCCGACGTGCTCACCTACACCAGCGCTCCGCTGGCGGGTCCGGTCGAGGTGATCGGCCCGGTACGCGCCGAGCTGCACGTCCGCAGCGAGCTGCCACACCTGGACGTCTTCGTGCGACTGTGCGATGTGGACCCGCGCGGTCGGTCGTGGAACGTCTGCGACGGCCTGGTGCGGGTGACGCCCGAACGCCTCCCCGCCGACGCGTCCGGGGTGCTGCGGGTTCCGGTGTCGCTCTGGCCGACCGCGTACCGGTTCGCCGCCGGGCACCGGCTGCGGGTGCAGGTCGCCGGCGGCGCCCATCCGCGCTGGGCGCGCAACCCCGGCACCGGAGAACCCCTCGGTACGGCGGTGACGCTGCGTGCCGGTTGGCGGCAGGTCCTGCATGACCCGGCGCATCCCTCGGTGCTGCTGTTGCCGATCGTCCACTCTGCCCCGCCGATGCCTCCAATCTGAACAGAGCGCCTCTGACCTGGGCATTCATTGGAATGCGGGCTATGGTTGAGTCAACGCCCGGCGCCGTGCACCACCCAGACCGGGCTCGCCCGAAGCCCGACACCGCATACGCGGTGTGACGTCGCGCCCGGTCCCCGCCCCAGCTGAGAGGGGGACCCCATGACCCGGGCCCCGGCTAACCTGTTGGCCCTTCGAAGCCTGCTCCTCACCCACCTCGACAACGCCCCCGGCCCGGACGACCTGGAGCCGAACGAGGTCGGCATCGTCGGCGACCCGGACCACCGCGGCGGCTATCACTGCGGCTCGGACCGGGTGGTCCCGAACGACTACTCGGTGGTCGAGTCACCCCGGGACCGGGCCGGACTGACCCTCGACGCGTCGGCGCTGGACGTCGGCCAGTTCGAGGTCCGCTCCGGTGGTCGTACGAACACCCTGGTCAGTTTCTCGCTCTGGTGCGTGGACCAGTGCGCCGCGAACGCGGCCGACACCCGGGACATCCGCGAGATCATCTACAGCCCCGACGGCAACACGGTGAAGCGCTGGGACCGCCTCGGCAAGCGCACCACCGGCGACAGCTCGCACCGTTGGCACACCCACATCAGCTTCTTCCGCGACGCGATCAAGGCGGGCCGTGACCAAAGGCCCTTGTTCCGCCGCTACCTCAGCTCCATCGGACTCCTGGAGGACAGCGACATGACCCCCGAAGAGCACAACTGGCTGGCGACCGTCCACAAGAACCTCACCGTCCTGGACGGCCGCAACCCGATCGGACAGATCTACACCCGCATGGCGGAGGGCCGGGACGAGACCGGTGCCTCGGTGACCGGCAACTGGAACCTGCGAGCGATGACGGCGCAGCTCACCGCCCTGCAGAGCGCGCTCACCGCGCTGGCCGGGAAGGACTTCACCGACGAGGAGGCGATCATCCAGGGCGTGCTGGCCGGGCTGACGCCGGAGGAGATCGCCGCGGCCATTCCACCCACCATCGCCAAGCAGGTCGCCGACGAGTTGGCCCGCCGGCTGGTCGCCTGAGCGGGGCGGCCCGTAGCCGCCGGGTCGCCCGCACCGCACGCCCGCCCCGCAACAGTTCTTGGGCAAGACCTATTGCGCAAGAACTGTTGCGGATGGCATGGTGGCGGTATGGAGTCCCCCGACGTACGCCAGGTCACCGACTCGCGGGTGCTGGCCGCCATGGCCCACCCGCTGCGCCGCCGACTGATGGACGTGTTCAAGGTGCATGGGCCGTCGACCGTCGGCATGCTCGCCGACCGCACCGGCCAGGCGCCGGCGAACGTCAGCCATCACCTCAAGGTGCTCGCCGCCGCCGACCTGGTCACCGAAGCCCCCGAACTGGCCCGGGACCGCCGTGAACGCTGGTGGCAACTGGCCAGTCGGGCGGTGCGCTGGTCCACGACCGACTTCGTCGCCGACCCCGCCGACCGCGCCGTCGCCGACGCCGCCACCTCCCTCAACCTGGACCGGCACGTCGCGTTGGCCCGCGCCTGGCACGGCGCCGAGGAGACCGAGCAGGCAGTCTGGGGTGAGGGACCGTTCTCCGCCGACCGGTGGATGCACCTCACACCGGCCGAGCTGGAAGAGCTGAGCCAGGAGATCGTCGCCGTGCTGACCCGCTGGGGCGACCGCGAGCTGCCCGACGACGGCGCCGAGCGCCGCCCGGTGTTCGTGTTTGTCCACGGCGTACCGGCCCGGCCGTGACGGCGGCCACCCGCACCGATCCCGCCCCGCCCCGGCCGGTCGGTGGATTGCTGCGGCACCGCGACTTCCGCCTGCTCTGGGCCGGCCAGACGGTCAGCAGCATCGGCAGTAACGTCACCACCGTCGCGTTGCCCCTGGTGGCGGTCGCCGTGCTCGACGCCAGCACCTTCCAGGTGGCGGTCCTCACCGCCGCGGCCTGGCTGCCCTGGCTGCTGATCGGTCTGCCGGCCGGCGCGTGGGTGGACCGGTTGCCGCGCCGGCCGCTCATGGTGGTCTGCGACCTGCTGTGCGCGCTCGCGTTCCTCAGCGTGCCGGTGGCCGCCCTGATGGGTCGCCTCACCGTCGCGCAGTTGCTACTGGTGGCCCTCGGCGCGGGCGTCGCGCGGGTCTTCTTCGAGACCGCGGACCAGGTCTACCTGCCGGTGCTGCTGCGACCCGAGCAACTGCCCGAGGGAAACGCGAAGCTCCAGGCCACCCAGACGGTGAGCTACGTCGTCGGGCCCGGCATCGCCGGCCTGATCGCCCAACTCGCCGGTGCGGTCGCCGCGTTGCTGCTGGACGCCCTGACGTTCCTCCTCTCGGCGGCCCTCCTGCTGCGCATCCGCACCACCGAGCCGCGTCCCGTCCGTAGGGACCGGTCCCGGTCGCTGCGGCGGGACATGGCCGAGGGGCTGCGTTTCGTCATCCGCGACCCGTACCTGCGGGTCCTGACGCTCATGGGGGCGGCCAGCAACATCGGCCTGGCCGGCTACCAGGCGGTCCTGGTGGTGTTCCTGGTCCGCGAGCTACGACTCGCGCCGGGGCTGGTCGGCGTCCTGGTCGGGGTGATGAGCATCGGCGGGATCATCGGCGCGCTGCTGGCCACCGCCCTCGCCCGGCGCTGCGGCACCGCGCGCGCCATGCTCATCGGCGCGGCGCTCACCGGCCCACCCGCCCTGCTCATCCCGTTGGCCGGGCCCGGCGTCGGGCTGATCTGGCCGGCGCTCGGCGGCGTGCTGGTCGGCCTCGGGGTCGCCATCGGCAACGTCGTCAAGGGCGCGTTCCGACAGACGTACACGCCGCACCACCTGCTCGGGCGCGTGACGGTGAGCATGCACCTGCTCAACTACGGCACCATTCCGCTGGCGGCCGTGGTGGCCGGCGCGCTCGGTGCGCGTTACGGCGTCGACACCGCCGTAACCGTGATGACGGCCTGGTTGGCGTTGACCCCGTTGATCCTGCTGATTGGGCCGCTCCGGAGGCGGCGGGACCTGCCCGCCGCCTCCGGCAGCGTCGTGAGTGCACTGCGGCGGCGACCGGAGACCGACCGCCGCCACCGGCACGGAGCTACATCGGGCGGACGTTGTCCGCCTGCGGGCCCTTCTGCCCCTGGGTCACCTCGAACTCGACCTTCTGGCCCTCGTTGAGCTCCCGGTAACCGCTCGAAGCGATGGCGGAGTAGTGGACGAACACGTCCGGCCCTCCACCGTCCTGCTCGATGAAGCCGAAGCCCTTTTCCGAGTTGAACCACTTAACCGTGCCGGTTGCCATGCATCTCTCCCTGTTCAAAGCGGCGGACCACCGGCCTCTAGGCCGATGGTCGCCCGTACCTGTTCGACAGTAGCGGGCGAAGCCCCGATCTGCCGGCCGAAGTGCCGTAGGTGTTTACTCGATCTCAGATGAATTCTCCACGATACCGGCGTGCCAAACCCGCCCCGACCACCCTGTCCTGCGGCATGCTTGCGCCGATGAGGGGTGCCGCAGCCACCGCGCTGTCCGAGCTGGAGCGCGAGATCGACGCGCCCGGCTCGGGCCTGGACCGGCTCCAACTGGTACCCACCCCGTTCGTCCCCGAGGTGCGGCTGCACCTCGCCGAGGACGCGATCGTCTGGTGGGCCCGGATGGAGGCGCTCGCCGGGCACCCCCTGCCAGCGCCCTACTGGGCCTCCGCCTGGGCCGGCGGCCAGGCCCTGGCCCGGCACCTGCTGGACCACCCGGAGCTGGCCGCCGGACGTCGTGTTCTCGACGTCGCCGCCGGGTCGGGGCTGGTGGCCATCGCCGCCGCGCTGGCCGGCGCGTCCGACGTCGTCGCCAACGACATCGACCCGTACGCCGTGGCGGCCGTCACGGTCAACGCGCGCGCCAACCGGGTCACCGTCGACACCAGCGGCGACGACCTGCTCGACGGCGACGTCGACGACGCGGACCTGGTGGTCGCCGGCGACGTGTTCTACAGCCGCCCGATGGCCGAGAGGATGCTGCCGTTCCTCCGACGGGTCGTCGCCTCCGGCGCCGAGGTGCTGGTCGGGGACCCCGGCCGGGGGCACCTGCCGGCCGACGGGCTGCGGGTGCTGGCCGACTACCCGGTGCCCACCACCGAACCCTCGGTGGACCCCTCGCCCCGCCGGGTACGGGTGCTGCGACCCGAGTGACACGCCAGCCCTCTCAGGGGTGACCCCGAGGCGGACACCAGGGGACGCTCGGGGCTGCGACCGGATGTCCCAGGTGGTGCGGCGGCCATAGCGTACGAGGCATGACGCAATGGCTGGCCCAGGTCGGAGAGCTGCCCATCCTGGTGCTGATGGGCGTGCTCGGGTTGGTCATGCTCTTCGACGCCGTACCGCTGCTGGGCGTGCTGATCCCCGGTGACGTGGCGATCCTGGCCGCGGTCGGTGTCGGCCGCCCGGCCACCGGGCTGGCCACCTTCGCCGCGGTGCTCGTCGGGTGCCTGGCCGGCTGGTCGCTGAGCTTCCTGATCGGCCGTCGGTACGGCGATCACCTGCGCCGCAGCCGCATCGGAGGCTGGATCGGCGAGTCACGCTGGAGCGCGGCCGAGGGGATCCTCAGCCGCGGCGGCGGGCGGATGATGATGGTCGCGCCGTTCCTGCCCGTGTTCAACGCGCTGCTGCCGCTGGCGGCCGGCGGGCTGCGGATGTCGTACCGGCGGTTCCTCGGCGGCGCGGCCCTCGGCGCGGCGGCCTGGGCCGGTCTCTACCTGGCGCTGGGCACCGCGTCGCGGTCGCTGGCCGCGCTGCTGCCGGGGGCGCCGAGCCCGCTGCTGGTGACCATGGGGGTCGGGTTGGTGCTGGCCTCCGTCGCGCTGCTGGGGGCGCGGCGGCGGCTGGTGGCTGTTGCTGGCTGAGGTTGGGCTGACCTGGTTGCGGTTCGGGGCCGGGGGCCTGCCGTGCCCGGCTCCGGGCGGTCAGGCTTGATCCCTGCGCCGGGCACGGCAGGCCCCCGCCCCCGTCGTGGACGCGGTTCGTCCGGTGGTGTCGCCGCCGCCGGTGGTTTGGATCTTCAGGGGTGTTCGGTCAGCGTTGAGTGGCCCCGTGGGGGCTTTCTCGGCTGGGGCAGTGGGGCGTGACCTTTCGTGGCCGGGCCGGGCCGGGCCGGCGCTTTGGCTCTGGCTGGTGGGGTTACCAGCCTCGGGTTCGCCACTGGGGGAGGGACGGGCGTTCCGCGCCCAGGGTGCTGTCCTTGCCGTGGCCCGGGTAGAACCAGGTGTCGTCCGACAGTTGATCGAACAGCTTGTGCTCGACGTCGTCGATCAACGCGGCGAAGCGCTGCGGGTCCTTGTCCGTGTTGCCGACGCCGCCGGGAAAGAGACTGTCGCCGGTGAAGAGGTGGCCGGTGCCGGCCGGGTCGCGGTAGAGCAGCGCGATCGACCCGGGGGTGTGCCCCTTGACGTGGATGACCTCCAGCGCGCAGTCGCCGACCGGCACGGTGTCGCCCTCGGTCAGGTGCTCCGCCTCGATCGGCAGCCCGGACGCGTCGTCGGTGTGCACCAGAGCCCGAGCGCCGGTCTTGGCGACCACCTCCTCCAACGCCACCCAGTGGTCCATGTGCTGGTGGGTGGTGACCACGGCGGTCAGGCCGCCGTCACCGATCAGCTCCAGCAGCCGGGGCGCCTCGTTGGCGGCGTCGATCAACACCTGGTCTCCGGTGCCGGTGCACCGCAGCAGGTAGGCGTTGTTGTCCATCGGGCCGACCGACAGCTTGCTGATGGTCAGCCCGTCCAACTCCCGTACCGCCGGCGGGCCGCCGTGCGTGACATCTCCGCTGTAGGTCATGACGTGTGGATATCCATTTCGATGCAGGAGGAAACGCTCGGCGGCCGTGCGGTGGCGCACCGCCGCGCCGCTCGGCGGCTGCGGTTCCGCGCGCACGCGTCGACCCTAGCGGGCACGCGGCACGCCGTCCTCGCGGAAATCGCTTTCGGCGCGTCGCCCCGCGCCCTACCGTCGGCGTCACATGCGGCACTCGGACGTCGGAGGGAGGTGGTGTTCATGCCGGACGTGGCACGCATGTTCCGCCATCACCAGCTCGACACCGATGAGGATGCCATGACGATCGATCTGACCGCCCTCGGCTGGGACGCCGACCGGGCGTCGTACGCCGCCCGACGTGGCGAGCGCCACCCGGGTCGGGTGGCCCGGGTGGACCGGGGAGTCTGCACGGTGCTCACCGCCGACGGTCCGGTCCGCGCCAGTCTCGGCCCGTCCGTGCTGGCCGCCGCTGCCCGGGACCTCTCCGCGCTGCCCTGCACGGGGGACTGGGTACTGCTCACGCACTGGCCGGACCGCCGGATCACCGTGGCGGCCGTGCTGCCCCGGCGAGCCGCGCTGATCCGCCGTACCGCTGGCAAGGACGCCAGCGGTCAGGTGCTGGCCGCCAACCTCGACACGGCCGCCGTCGTGGAGCCGGTGCACCCGGAGCCGGACGTCGCCCGCATCGAGCGGCTGCTCTCCCTGGTCCACGAGTCCGGGGCCCGGCCGCTGGTGGTGCTGACGAAGTCCGACCTGGCGGCCGATCCGGCCGCGCTGGCCCGGCAGCTCGCCGCGGTCGCCCCCGGTGTGCCGGTGCTGCCGGTCAGCGCCGAGCGCGGCACCGGGCTGGCCCCGCTGCGTGCCCAGGTCGCGCCGGGTCGCACGTTGGGGCTGCTCGGGCCGTCCGGCGCGGGCAAGTCGAGCCTGGTCAACGCGCTCGCGGGCGCGGTGATGATGCCGACGCAGGCGATCCGTCGCGTCGACGGCAAGGGACGGCACACCACCACCTGGCGGGCCCTGGTGCCGATTCCCGGCGGCGGCGCGGTGATCGACACGCCCGGTGTGCGGGCGGTCGGTCTGCTCGACGGCGTGGCCGGGTTGGACCGGGCGTTCGCCGACATCGCCGGGCTGGCCGAGGGTTGCCGGTACGCCGACTGCCGGCACGACGGCGAGCCGGCCTGCGCGGTCCGCGACGCGCTGGGCACCGGTGAGCTGTCCGCCCGCCGGTGGGAGAGCTGGCGGCGGCTGCAGGGCGAGGTGGCACACGAGAGCCGGCGGCGCGAGGCGCGACTCGCCTCCGAGCGCCGGGGCGGCTGGCGCTCGGCGCGACGCAGGGCGGTCCGCCCGCCGTCGCCCGGGGGCTACTGACCGGCGGGCCGCGCCTGGGGGCGAGCGCCGAAGCGGGCTCGCGTACGGCGCGGCCGACCGGGCTGAGCTGGGGGAATGTGCGGGCGGGGGAAAGTGTCGTACCTCGGGGCTAGAGTTGCCGAGGCGCGTTTTCCGCGCCCGCACGACCGCTCGGAACCAGCCCAGAGCGGGACAGACCCTCCGCTTCACCTTCACCCGGGAGTACACGTACCGTGGCCGACCGACTCATCATCCGTGGCGCGCGCGAGCACAATCTGCGTGACGTCAGTCTCGACCTGCCCCGTGACGCTCTCATCGTGTTCACCGGGCTGTCCGGGTCGGGCAAGTCGAGCCTGGCCTTCGACACGATCTTCGCCGAGGGTCAGCGGCGGTACGTGGAGTCGCTGTCGTCGTACGCCCGGCAGTTCCTCGGGCAGATGGACAAGCCCGACGTCGACTTCATCGAGGGGCTCAGCCCGGCCGTCTCCATCGACCAGAAGTCGACCTCGCGCAACCCGCGCTCGACGGTCGGCACCATCACCGAGGTCTACGACTACCTGCGCCTGCTCTTCGCCCGCATCGGCGAGCCGCACTGTCCCGTCTGCGGTGAGCGGATCTCCAAGCAGAGCCCGCAGCAGATCGTCGACCGGGTGCTCGCGATGGCCGAGGGCACGAAGTTCATGGTGCTCGCGCCGGTCATCCGGGGCCGCAAGGGCGAGTACGTCGACCTCTTCGCCGAGCTGCAGGCCAAGGGCTACGCGCGGGCCCGGGTCGACGGCGTGGTGCACCCGCTGACCGAGCCGCCCAAGCTCAAGAAGCAGGAGAAGCACACCATCGAGGTGGTGATCGACCGGCTCACCGTCAAGCCGAGCGCCAAGCAGCGGCTGACCGACTCGGTCGAGGCCGCGCTCGGCCTCTCGAGCGGCCTGGTGCTGCTCGACTTCGTCGACCTGCCGGAGGACGACCCGGATCGGGAGCGCCGCTACTCCGAGCACCTGGCCTGTCCCAACGACCACCCGCTCGCCATCGAGGACCTCGAGCCCCGCGTCTTCTCCTTCAACGCCCCGTACGGCGCCTGCCCCGAGTGCACGGGTCTGGGCACCAAGAAGGAGGTCGACCCGGAGCTGTTGGTTCCCGATCCGGAGCGCAGCCTGCGCGAGGGCGCGATCCAGCCCTGGTCGACCGGGCACAACCTGGAATACTTCCTGCGCCTGCTGGAGGCGCTCGGCGAGTCCCAGCACTTCGACGTCGACACCCCGTGGCGGGCGCTGCCGGCGCGGGCGCAGAAGACGATCCTGCACGGCTCCGACGATCAGGTGCACGTGCGCTACCGCAACAAGTACGGCCGCGAGCGCTCCTACTACACCGGCTTCGAGGGTGTGATGCAGTGGATCGAGCGCCGGCACTCCGACACCGAGTCCGAGTGGTCCCGCGACAAGTACGAGGGTTACATGCGGGACGTGCCGTGCGCCGCGTGTGGGGGCGCCCGGCTCAAGCCCGAGGTGCTGGCCGTCACCCTGGCGGGCAGGAGCATCGCCGAGGTCTGCAACCTGTCCGTGGGGGAGTGCGCCGACCTGCTCGCCGGCATCGAGCTGACCGACCGGCAGAAGCTGATCGCCGAGCGCGTCCTCAAGGAGATCAACGCCCGGCTGCGGTTCCTGCTCGACGTCGGCCTGGACTACCTCTCCCTCGACCGGCCGGCCGGCACGCTCTCCGGCGGCGAGGCGCAGCGCATCCGGCTGGCCACCCAGATCGGCTCGGGCCTGGTCGGCGTGCTCTACGTGCTCGACGAGCCGTCGATCGGTCTGCACCAGCGCGACAACCACCGGCTCATCGAGACCCTGATCCGGCTGCGCGGGCTGGGCAACACGCTGATCGTGGTCGAGCACGACGAGGACACCATCCGCGTCGCCGACTGGATCGTCGACATCGGGCCCGGCGCGGGCGAGCACGGCGGCAAGATCGTGCACAGCGGCTCGGTGCCGGCGCTGCTCAAGAACAAGGAGTCGATCACCGGGGCGTACCTGTCCGGCCGGCGGTCGATCCCGACGCCGACGGGCCGTCGCGCGCAGGACCCGGGCCGGGAGTTGGTGGTGCACGGCGCGCGGGAGCACAACCTGCGCAACCTGACCGTGTCGTTCCCGCTGGGCCAGCTCATCGCGGTCACCGGCGTCAGCGGCTCGGGCAAGTCGACACTCGTCAACGACATCCTGTACGCCGTGCTGGCCAACCAGATCAACGGCGCCCGGCTGGTGCCCGGCCGGCACACCCGGGTCTCCGGGCTGGAGCACGTGGACAAGGTCGTCGGTGTCGACCAGTCGCCGATCGGGCGTACGCCGCGCTCCAACCCGGCCACCTACACGGGTGTCTGGGACCACGTCCGCAAGCTCTTCGCCGAGACCACCGAGGCCAAGGTCCGGGGGTACGGCCCGGGCCGGTTCTCGTTCAACGTCAAGGGTGGCCGCTGCGAGGCGTGCTCCGGCGACGGCACCATCAAGATCGAGATGAACTTCCTGCCCGACGTGTACGTCCCCTGTGAGGTCTGCAAGGGCGCCCGGTACAACCGGGAGACGCTGGAGGTGCACTACAAGGGCAAGACCGTCTCGGACGTGCTGGAGATGCCGATCGAGGAGGCCGCCGAGTTCTTCTCCGCCATCCCGGCGATCCACCGGCACCTCAGGACGCTCGTCGACGTGGGCCTGGGCTACGTCCGTCTCGGGCAGCCCGCGCCGACGCTGTCCGGCGGTGAGGCGCAGCGGGTCAAGCTCGCGTCCGAGCTGCAGAAACGCTCCACCGGGCGGACGGTCTACGTGCTCGACGAGCCGACCACCGGCCTGCACTTCGAGGACATCCGCAAGCTGCTGATGGTGCTCGAGGGCCTGGTCGACAAGGGCAACACGGTGATCACCATCGAGCACAACCTCGACGTGATCAAGACGGCCGACTGGCTGATCGACATGGGTCCCGAGGGTGGTCACCGGGGCGGCACGGTGCTCGCCACCGGCACCCCGGAGGAGGTCGCCGAGGTGGCCGAGAGCCACACCGGCGAGTTCCTGCGCCAGGTGCTCAAGCTCGACGGCGAGGCCAAGGGCGCGGCGGCGGCCACCACCCGGGCCGCCAAGGCCAACGGCGCGACCAAGACACGGGCGACCCGCAAGGTGCCGGCCGGCGCGCGCTGATCAACCATTACCTCTGCGGGGCGGGTCGGATGTCGACCCGTCCCGCCCCTTTTGCCGGGGTCGCACGGATGCCGGTCTGAACTATCCGGCACAGTTGCGCGTGGAAAGAAATGTGGCCGGGCTTTCGGACCGGCGCAGTGGGCGAGAGAGAGGCGAGGCATGAGCGACGATCAGGCGCTGACCGGTCCGGGTACGCAGACCCGTCGTACCCTGCTCACCGGCGTCGGGGCGGTCGGCGCGGCCGTCGTCCTGGCTGCCTGCGGCAGCGACGACGGCAGTGGCAGCGACTCACCCACCAGTGGCGGCCCGGCCGTGCCCAGCACCGGCGACGCCGGCGGCGGCGACCGACAGAACGCCCAGTCGCTTGCCACCACCGCCGACATCCCGGTCGGCGGCGGCAAGATCCTCGCCGCCGAGGGCGTGGTGATCACCCAGCCTGCGGCCGGCCAGTTCAAGGGCTTCAGCCCCATCTGTACGCACCAGAACTGCCCGGTCTCGAACGTCGACGGCGGCACCATCAACTGCACCTGCCACGGCAGCAAGTTCTCGATCGAGGACGGCTCGGTGAAGGCCGGTCCGGCCAAGAAGCCGCTGCCGCCGAGGGACATCAAGGTCACCGGCGATCAGATTTCCCTGGCCTGACGGTCGGGCCTCTTCCCTGGAAGTCGGGGCGTCCGGCGCTCGTCGACGCCCCGACTTCCCGCACGCCGAGTTGATCTAGCGCTCGGCGTGGCGTGTCGGGGGTGCGGACTAGGCTTGGTGGCGTGGCTGACCCCTCGACCTACCGTCCCGCACCCGGCACCATCCCGGAGTCACCGGGGGTCTACCGCTTCCGCGACGGCACCGGCCGAGTGATCTACGTCGGCAAGGCGAAAAACCTGCGCAGCCGGCTCAACTCCTACTTCGGCGACGTCTGGAACCTGCACGAGCGCACCCGCCAGATGGTCACCACCGCCGAGTCGGTGGACTGGATCACCGTCGGCACCGAGGTCGAGGCGCTCCAGCAGGAGTTCACCTGGATCAAGCAATACGACCCCCGGTTCAACGTCCGCTACCGCGACGACAAGTCGTACCCCTATCTCGCCGTGACCCTCGACGAGGAGTACCCGCGACTTCAGGTGATGCGCGGCGCGAAGCGCAAGGGTGTGCGCTACTTCGGGCCGTACTCGCACGCCTGGGCCATCCGGGAGACCCTCGATCTGCTGCTGCGGGTGTTTCCCGCGCGGACCTGCTCGGCCGGCGTGTTCAAGCGCGCTGGCCAGGTCGGCCGTCCGTGCCTCCTGGGCTACATCGGCAAGTGCTCGGCCCCGTGCGTCGGCACCGTCTCGGCCGACGAGCACCGGGCCATCGTCGACGGGTTCTGCGACTTCATGGCTGGCCGCACCGACACCATGGTCCGCAAGATCGAACGTGAGATGACCGACGCCAGCGAGGCGTTGGAGTTCGAGCGGGCCGCCCGCCTGCGGGACGACGTGGCCGCCCTGCGCCGGGCCATGGAGAAGCAGACCGTCGTCCTCGGCGACGGCACCGACGCCGACGTGGTCGCGTTCGCCGACGACCCGCTCGAAGCGGCCGTGCAGGTCTTCCACGTCCGCGACGGCCGGGTCCGCGGCCAGCGTGGGTGGGTGGTGGAGAAGACCGAGGACCTGACCACCGGCGACCTGGTGCACCACTTCTGCACCCAGGTGTACGGCGGCGAGCACGGCGAGGCGGACGTACCCCGTGAGCTTCTGGTGCCCGAGCTGCCGGCGGACGCCGACGCCCTCGGGGACTGGCTCACCAGCCACCGGGGCAGCCGGGTGTCGCTGCGCGTGCCGCAGCGCGGCGACAAGCGCACCCTGCTGGAGACGGTCGAGCGCAACGCCAAGGATGCGCTGGCCCGGCACAAGCTCAAGCGCTCCGGTGACCTGACCACCCGCGGCAAGGCGTTGGACGAGATCAGCGAGGCGCTGGGCATGCGCACGTCGCCACTGCGTATCGAGTGCTTCGACATCTCCCAGATCCAGGGCACCGACGTGGTGGCCAGCATGGTGGTCTTCGAGGACGGGCTGCCCCGCAAGAGCGAGTACCGGCGGTTCATCGTCCGGGGCGCCACCGACGACCTGTCCGCGATGTCCGAGGTGCTGCGCCGCCGCTTCGCCCGTTACCTCGACGCGCGGGCCGAGACGGGCGAGGTGGGCGTGGAGTCGGCCGACGACCCGTCCACCCCGGTCGACCCCGTCGATCCGCAGGTCGGTGTCCTGATCGACCCGACCACCGGTCGGCCGCGAAAGTTCGCGTACCCGCCGCAGCTCGTGGTCGTCGACGGCGGCGCCCCGCAGGTCGCGGCCGCCGCGCAGGCCCTCGCCGACCTGGGCATCGACGACGTCGCGCTCTGCGGCCTCGCGAAGCGGCTGGAGGAGGTCTGGCTCCCCGACGACGAGTTCCCGGTCATCCTGCCGCGTACCTCCGAGGGCCTCTACCTGCTGCAACGAGTCCGTGACGAGGCACATCGCTTCGCCATCACGTTCCACCGCCAGCGCCGCTCCAAGCGGATGACCGAGTCGGCACTGGACAACGTCTCCGGCCTGGGCGAGGTACGCCGCAAGGCGCTGCTGCGGCACTTCGGCTCCCTCAAGCGGCTCTCCACGGCCACCGTCGAAGAGATCACCGAGGTGCCCGGGGTCGGCCGACGGACAGCCGAGGCGATCCTGGCCGCCCTCGACCCGGGCACACGAGCCGACGACAGCACTCAGGCGACCCCCGACACAGCCGGCCCACCCGATGCGAAGGCGACGCCCGACGCGGTGAGCCCACCCGATGCGAAGGCGACCCCCGACGCGGTGAGCCCACCCGATGCGGAGGCGACCCCCGATGCGGAGGCGACCCCCGATGCGGTGAGCTCACCCGATGCGGGGGCGACCCTCGACGTGGCCGGCCCACCCGACGCGAAGGCGACCCCCGACGCGGTAAGCCCACCCGACGCGGAGGCGACTTCTGGCGCAGGGCCAGCGGTTGGGGGCTCGCCCTCGCCATGATCGACTCGACTTCGCCGATATCGGGCTGTCAAACGGCTGGGATAGCGCGAATCGCCGAAGTCGTGTGGATCACCACCTTGCCCCGACGCGCGCATGCCCCTACCGCGCACCAAGTGGGCGATCTGTCGGAATATAGGCGGAGTTCCGCGCCCGTCCCGCCGGGGCGACATGGCGGTGTCGAATGCGGAACGCCGTCGCACCCCCATGATCGCGCTCGATCCTGGTTGTAGTGGCCTTGGCCGCGCGGCGGGGCGCTCTTTCCTGGTTCGAGCACGATCTTGCCCGGCTGGGCCGTCTGGGACCTTCGGCGACGCGGTCGCCTCGATCGGTAGGCAGCACTTTCGGGGATGTTGCTGCCTCACAACGGGCCGAGGCAGCAACATCCCCGAAGTTGTGCGGATCATGGCTTAGCCCTTGGACGCCGATGCCATGCGCCCGAGCGTTTTGTCCCCGGTGTCTGGCTTCGGCGCAGCATCCGCGATCTGATCGCCTCCAGGTCGCCGATGTGGGGGCATCCCTGTGCGGAGATACCCCTGTATCGGCGATGTCGAGACGATCACCCGCCCAACGCGCGCAGGACCGTTGTTGGATGCGAGGTTTGTCCTGTTCAGGGGCGTGCTGTGCTGTGGTCGGTGTCATCGTGGCGGCGGAATCGCGGGCCGGGCGGGGTCGTTATACCTGGCATGCCGCCGCGCCCGTCGGGCTGGCGGCGCAGGGCCCCGCCCGGGAACACCCGCCGGGTCGGCGTCGTTACATCCCCGGCACCGCCGAGCAGCACCGGCTCAGGCCGGTAGCCAGCCCCGGGAACACCCGCCGGGTCGGCGTCGTTACATCCCCCGCACCGCCGAGCAGCAAAGCACCGTAGGCCGTGCCCGGTCCGTAGTGATCTGGCGGAATGATCCGCCGCCCCGGACCGTTGGACCACCCCTCCGGAGATGCCCCCGTGCAGGCCCTGCTGGGTCGCCGGGCCCTGTCTCGGATGAACTTTCGCTTCGGCACACCGCCCCCGTTCGTGTGTCGTCGTGTTTTCCCCCGACTTTTGCAGAGGAGCACGCTGTTATGCGTACCGATCTGATTCGTAGGACTGCTCTGACCGCTGCTGGTCTCGCGTTCACCGGTGGGGCTGTCGCCGGTCC
>NZ_JBEXIJ010000056.1:0-21884 GCF_040608495.1 Micromonospora sp. NPDC005174
GCTCGATGATCTCCCACTCGGCGTCGGTCAGGTCAGAGGGGTACCGCCGCACTCGATCCATACCCGTCTACCGACCGAATCACCCTCATCGATCGCACCGGCTGTGCGACACACCCGCCCAACCCACAAACCAAACGCGCTCTGAGTCAGTGGCAGAGCAACTTCACCCCGAGGCCGAGCCGGATGGCCAATGCGGGGCGATGGACAGAACCTGAGCAGCACAGATAGCCTGTTGACAAGCTGAGTTGTCGTCTGGGGTGGAACGGTGCCGATCGAAGTTGCGCCGCCGAAGTACGTCGTGATCGTCAATGCGGTGCAGCAACGCATCCAGGACGGCACGTACCCGCCAGGCTCGATGCTGCCCAGCGAGACCGAGATGGTCCGCGAGTTTGGTGCCTCCCGACCGGTCGTCGTCCGAGCCTTGGATTTGCTGCGACAGGACGGCTGGATCGATAGCCGGCAGGGCAAAGGCCGCTTTGTCCTCGGGCGACCCCCTAGCGCCAATCAACGCCAGAGAGACCGGCGTTACGGAGCGTTGGAAGACGACGAGCGTGTGGGTTCCACCCTGCTCGCTGCCGGCGAGGTGTCCGCCCCTCCCCGTGCGGCTGTAGCCCTGGACTTGGAGCCCGGCACGCCGGTCGTCGCGCGTCGCCGCGTTATTGCCATCGATGGTCTCGGCCCAGTCGAGCTTGGCACGGCCTACCTGCGACCCGATCTGGCCAACGGAACAGGGGTGGGCAGTGCCGACGTTCTGCCCGAAGGGCTGTTGCGGCACGTGGCATCTCGAAAGCGGGTGCGCTTCGACCATGTCAGCGAGCGAATCTCGGCCCGCCTCCCCGACGCCGACGAGGCGCAGCTCTTGCAGGTCGGTGAAGACGAGCCGGTGCTGACAGTGCTCCTCTCCGTCTGTGATCGGACGGGCAAGCCGTTGCTGGCGGTGGATCTTCTCCTCCCGGTCCGTCGGCACGATCTCGAAGACGTGTACCCGCTCGACTAATTCAGGTAAATACTTCACTTGACAAGTCAAGTGAGCCGCGCCTACCTTTGATGCGACTTAACAAGTCAACTGGTTGAGTTGTTGAGCCAATGGAGGTTTGTAGTGGTTCCGATGACGTTGAAGGTGCCGGTCCCGTCCGAGTACGTCTTTCCCGCTGGGGCGCTATGCCTCGGCGTTTCGCCGCAGATCGATTTTGAGCGGCGTGGTGAGGCGGATAACCAGGCCCGGGACAAGGAGACCGGCGAGCGGGTGTGGGTGGTGCGGGTGATGGACCTGGACCCGGAGGCCGGGAAGTTCGGCCGGTCGACTGAGGTGAAGGTGAAGGTGGTCGCGCCGCAGCAGCCGGTGCCGCCGCCGTCGACGGTGCCGGGTTACCCGCCGGCCGTGGAGTTCGAGGGTTTGACCCTCACTCCGTACGTGGATTCGCAGCGGTGCAAGCCGGGCCGGTCTTCGGGTGACTGCCGCTCCCGGATGGCGTACTCGCTGCGGGCTAGCGCTATTCGTCCGACCTCGGTGATGCCGGGTTCGGTGGCTGCCTGATCGGTCGCTGTTTGGCGCGCGGGGCGGGTCGTTTCCCCGCCAAGAGTCCCGGCCCGCTCCCGCGCTTTCCCATCCCTCGTCTGATGAAGGAGGGCGTGATGCCCACCGTAGTTCACCCTGCCCTGATCATTGCCCTGCCATTGCTGGTCGGCGCGCTGCTGATGGTCTTCCGCCCCCACCTGGCCGGGCTGCGGCACGCCTACCGGGAGGTGGAAGCGGCGGTCCGTTCGGCGCTGCGGCTGCCGCCGGCTCTCGGCTCGGTCTCGGCGATCCGTTGCCCGCGTTGCTGCCGGTGGGTGAAGCCGCGCCGGTTTGACCTGCGCCGGCTGTCGTGCCCGTCCTGCGTCTCGACGCTGGGCCGTGGCCGTCCAGGTCGGGGCGGTGACCTGTGCCTCTGATCAACATCATTCCGGGGGACAAGATCCCCGTGGCGCCGATGAACGTGCGTCTTCCCGCGTGGCGGGTTCCGGGCTGGCTGCTGGTGTTTTGGTGGCTGGGTCGGGGTCTGTTCCGTCTCGCCGTGCTGGCGGTCCGCTACTGGTGGATCACCGTGCCTGCGGGCCTCGCGCTGTGGGTGCGGGTCGAGTTCGGTGGCCTCGTCTTGGCCGGCGTCGTCGCGGTGGTTGCCGTCGGTTGTGTGGTCTGGTGGCGGTGGCACCCGTCGTCGTGGCTGCGATTCGGCTGGTACCCGCTCGTTGCTCGGGTCCGCGCCCTGGTGGTCTACCGACCTCGGTGGGCGTCGGTCATGGCCACCTGCGGGCTGGCGACGGTATTCGGCGGTGACCGGTATGTGCCTCGGCTGCTGCGGGTGCGCTGCGACCGCTACGGCGATGAGCTGACCGTGCGGATGCTGCCGGGCCAGATTCCCGACGACTGGGGGCAGGCCGCGGAACGCCTCGCTTACGCGTTCCGCCTGCCCACCGGTCAGGCCCGCTCGACGGACCGGCCGGATCGGGTGATGGTCCGCTTGATGCGCCGCGACCCGCTTGCCGGCATCGTGGCGCCGCTACCGGTGGGCGACGTTCCGGACCTGGACGGGCTGCCGCTCGGCGTCCGGGAAGACGGGCAGGCGTACCGGTTGCGGCTGACCGGTTCACACGTCCTCATCGCGGGCGCGACCGGTGCTGGCAAGGGGTCGGTGCTGTGGTCCCTGATCCGCTCCCTGGCAGGCGGCATCCGCTCCGGGCTTGTCGAGGTGTGGGCGTTCGACCCTAAGGGTGGCATGGAGTTGGCGGCGGGGGTGCCGCTGTTCGCCCGGTTCTCCTACGACGACCCCGACGGCATGGCCGGCGTCCTCGACGAGGCCGTGAAGCGGATGCGCCTTCGCGCGGCCCGACTGCGCGGGGTCACCCGCCAACACACGCCGACCGTGGAGGAGCCGTTGCTGGTCCTGGTCGTCGACGAGCTGGCGGCGCTGACTGCGTACATCACCGATCGGAAGGTCCGCGACCGGATCAAGGAGGCCCTCGGCCTGCTGCTGTCGCAGGGCCGCGCGGTCGGGGTGCACGTGGTGGCGGCGTTGCAGGACCCGCGTAAGGACGTGCTGCCCTTCCGGGACCTGTTTCCGACCCGCATTGGGCTGCGGCTGACCGAGCCGGAGCAGGTGGACATGGTCCTCGGCGACGCCGCCCGCGACCGGGGAGCGCTCTGCGACCGCATCCCGGAGTCGTCGCCGGGGGTGGGGTTCGTGGTCCTAGACGGCGTCCGTGAACCCGTCCGGGTGCGGTTCGCCTACCTCACCGACGACGACATCCGCCAACTCGGCCGCGACTACCGCCGCCTCTGCGACGACACCGACCAGGAGGTGACGCCGTGAAGCCCGGCACCGAACGCGCCGAAGGACTCGCCCTGGTGCTCATCGTCCTCACCGTCGGCGGCTTGGCCGGCGCCGCCTCCTTTACCCACGTCCACGACTGGACCATGAACAACTCGCCAGCCGGTACCGGGGACTGGTTCGGCTGGGCCAACGCCGCGATCTCCGAACTACTCCCCTTCGCGGCGCTGCTGACCATCCGGCGACGCCGCCGCACCGGCGGCCCGGTCGGGTACCCGTTATTCCTGCTCGTCTGCGCCGTCGCCCTCTCCCTCGCCGCGCAACTCGCGGTGGCGAGGCCAAGCCCGTCCGGGTGGCTGCTGTCGGCCGTTCCCGCGCTGGCCTTCCTTGGCCTGTCCAAGCTCGTCTTCTCCGCCACCCCGGCGCCCGTCGACCAGCCGGCCGGCGACCAGGGCGAGGTGCCGCCCGGCTACGACCCGATCAACGACCACCGGCCCATCGTGGTCGACACCGTCGACGAGGACCAGGCGATCACCGTCGAACCGGCCCGGCCCACGGCTGTGGCGGTGCAGCGGCCCGGCCTGGTGCCCGTGCCCGCAGCGGCGTTCACGGCCCGCAACGGCACCCCGTACGGCACGGAGCGTGACCAGTGACCCAACTCCCCCTCATTCCCGAGACTCAGTCAGAAGCGCAGCCGCGGCTCGGGTCGCGGGCCGACCGGATGCGCAAGCCCCTCGCCAAGGACGCGCTCAAGCAACTCGCCGAGTCGCACGGCGTCTGCGTCCGCCCTCTCGCGCTGCGCCGCACCGACACCGCCACCGGCCGGACCGAGGTCGTAGAAGTGCCCTGCGGGGCGACCCTGGCCGTGAAGTGCAAGCCCTGCGCGGAGAAAGGCCGGCGGCTGCGCATCCAGCAGATCCGGGAGGGCTGGCACCTGGCCGACGAACCGGCCGTTCGACCCGACAAGCCCGGTGAGGACGTGCTCGCCCTGGTGCGGGTGCGGGCGCATCTGGAGTTCGAACGCGAAGCCGTCCAGTACCAACCGATGACCCCCGACGAGCGCGCCGCGCAGGTAGCCGAGATCGACGCCGCGATTGCTGAGCTGGACGAAGCCCTCGCCGAAACGAGCCTGCGCGGCCACCTGACGCCAAAGGAACGCGACGAGCGGCCCCGCCGCAAGCGCTCCACCCGCCGGCGGCAAGACTCCCCGGACCTGCCCCGGCTGCCGGTCGACTCCCGCACGGTGGGCCGGGCCTACTCGGGTCGGACGGGCAGGACCTACCGGCCGTCGATGCTGGTCACGCTGACGCTCGACTCGCATGGGCCGGTGCACTCCCACCTCCGACGCGGCGCCTACGTCGCGCCGTGTGAATGCGGCATCCGGCACGGGCCGCACGACGACGTGCTCGGCACCCCTGTCGACCCGGCCGGCTACGACTACCGGCGGGCGGCCCTGGACGCGATCCATTTCGCCCGGGTCCTCGACCGGTGGTGGCAGAACGTCCGCCGCGCCGCCGGCTGGAACGTCCAATATGCCGGCGCGGTCGAGCTGCAACGCCGGCTCGCCCCGCACGCGCACTTCGCCATCCGGGGCACCCTGCCGCGTCGGCTGCTCAAGCAGATCGCCGCCGCCACCTATCACCAGGTGTGGTGGCCACCGTTCAACGAGCCGGTCTATCGGGTGGACAAGCCGCCGGTCTGGGACGTCGACCGACAGGCATACGTCGACCCGAAGACCCGTGAGCCGCTGCCCACCTGGGGTGAAGCCCTCGACGCCCTGGAGGAGCCCGACAGCCGGCCCGCCTACGTCGCCCGCCTCGGTCGTATCGACGCCCGTGGCATCGACCAAGGCACCCGCGACGCGGAACGGTCGATCCGGTACGTGACCAAGTACGTCACGAAGGGTCTGACCGACCAGGCCAAGCCGCGGTCGGACCCGCAGAAGGCGCACTTCGACCGTCTGCACGCGGAGCTGTCGGTGCTGCCGTGTTCGCCGACGTGCGCGAACTGGCTGCTCTACGGCGTTCAGCCGGACGGCGTCAAGGCCGGCTTGACCCCGGGCCGATGCACCGGGAAGGTCCACCAACGCTCCACCCTCGGCTTCACCGGCCGCCGCGTCCTCGTCTCCCGCCAATGGTCCGGCAAGACCCTCGCCAATCACCGCGCCGACAACCGGGCATGGGTACGCGCCATCCTCGCCGGTGGCATGGCCGACACGGAGGAGCACGACCAGGCGGCCGACGACGCGGACGGATCCAAGCGGTACCGGTTCGAACTCGCCCGGCCAGAGGATCCCGACGTGCCGCCCCTGGAGCACCGGCTCCTGCGCGCGGTATCCGCCCGCATCCGATGGCGCACAGACCTCCACACCGCACGGCTACGAACAGCCGCGGCCGCGTCAGCAATCGCGGACTCCCTCTCCCCTGCTGCCTGATCGCCTGGAGGACAGAACCCCTCATGGAAAGTGAGCTGCTGACCGTGCCGGAAGTTCTCACCGTGCTCAACGGTGTCTCTCGGCGGACCTTCTACCGCTGGCGTGAGCTGGGCATCGCCCCGGAGTGCATCAAGCTGCCCAACGGTGAGCTGCGCATCGAGCGGCGGGACCTGCGGACCTGGCTGGAACAGCATCGGGAGGCGGCGTGAAGTCGCGCCAGGTACGGATCCGGGGAATCCAGGTCAACGCCCTGGCGAGTCGCAAGAAGTCGTACACCGTTCGATGGGTGGTGGGGACGGGGCCGAAGTCGCGGACGTTCGGCACTCGGGCGTTGGCGGACAACTTCCGGTCTGACCTGATGCAGGCGGCGAACCGGGGTGAGGCGTTCGACGCTGACTCCGGACTACCCGAGTCGATGGAGGTGCCGAAGGAGTCGGTGAGCTGGCTCGGATTCGTCCGCCGGTACATAGACATGAAATGGCCGGGGGCGGCGGCCAAGTCCCGGGAGAGCACGACGGACGCACTGGCGACTGCAACGGCCGCACTGGTCCGGGAGGTGGCCGGGCGGCCTGGCCCGGGCGTGCTGCGGCGGGCGTTGCGGGAGTGGGAGTTCCCGCCCGCGTCACGACAACTCGACCGGCCGACGGACGTAGCCGCCGCTCTGCGGTGGCTGGACCGGGCTTCGCTGCCGCTGTCGGCGTTGGCGGAAGCCGCAGTCGTACGGCCGGCGTTGGACGCGCTCGGACTGACGTTGGAGGGTCGTCCGGCCGCGGCATCGACGACCAGGCGGCGGCGCTCGGTCTTTTACAACGTCCTTCAGTACGCGGTCGAGCTGGAGCTGTTGGACTTCAACCCGGTCGACAAACTGCGGGTGCGGTCGAGCCGCCGGAAGATGGCCGGCGAGGTGGACCGACGCGTCGTGGTGAATATCCGCCAGGCGCGGGAGCTACTGGTCGGGGTGACATACGTCGGTGAGCGCGGGAAGAACGGCCGGCGCGGTGAGCGCCTGGTCGCCTTCTACGCCTGCCTCTACTTCGCGGCACTGAGGCCGAGTGAGGCGCTGGGCCTGCGGGAGCGCGACTGCCACCTTCCGGCGACGGGCTGGGGCCTGCTGACGGTCGAGAAGTCGCGCCCGGCAGCGGGTAAGCGGTACACCGACAGCGGCGAGGTGCACGACGACCGCGGGCTCAAGCATCGGGGTGAGACGGAAGCGCGAGAGGTGCCGATCCCGCCGGATCTGGTGGCGATCATGCGGGCGCACATCAATCGGTTCGGGGTGGCCGCTGATGGGCGGTTGTTCCGCAGTGACCGGGGCAATGTGGTGGCGTCGTCGACGTACTCGCGGGTCTGGGAGGAGGCGCGGCGGTTGAGCCTGCCGCCGGATCGGGTGTCCTCTCCGCTGGCTGGCCGCCCGTACGACCTGCGACACGCCGGAGTATCGCTCTGGCTCAACGCCGGACTGCCGGCGCCAGAGGTCGCGCCGCGGGCTGGCCACTCAGTGGATGTGCTGCTCAAGGTGTATGCCAAGTGCCTCGACGGGGACCGCAGTCGGATGAACGAGCGGATCGAAGCGGCGCTGAGCTGATACCTCAGCTTGCTGAACATCGATACGGTGATTGGTTGTGACAGCAGCCAATGCAGACCCGCCCCCTGCCGCAAATGATGACGTCGAGTTGGAAGATCTCGCGGATCCACTTGCCACTTGGGCGAGAGCAACCGCGCTTGGCTTGGGCACCGCTGCTGGAGCTTTCGGAGGTTACGCCGTTTTTGTCTCGGACAATCAGGCCGGTACGGCATTCTTGCTCGTTGCAAGCGTGGTGCTGCTGCTCCTCGGCCTGCAGGGCACACCGCTGAGGAGCTTGGGCGGGGGCGATTACCAGATTCAACTGGCCCGCATCCGACTACGTGCAGTGCAGGCGATCGACAATGCTCGGCGAGAGTCCCCTGAAGTTGCTGCGGCAGTCGCTGACGCTGTTGGATCGATTGATCCTGGTGCAACAAGCATCCGTCCGCCTTGGTCGCTGTATCTTCAGGAGGTGCGGCGCGCGCTTAGCCGGACCGTCAGTCTAGGCGCCCTGAGGCATGAGGCTGGGCATATGGACCGCGGCGTAGACACCCGCGTTCGACTTCCCAACGGCACGGTCAACGTCCAGGTTAAGTACCGAGGTCGAGGTGCCCTTGGCCTACGGGACATCGAAACTGCGGCTCTCCAGATGCTCGGGAGCGGCTTCGACGGCGGTTACCTCCTCGTCACCAACGCTCCGTTATCCGAGGAGGCTCGCCAGCACAATCGTGAAACACCAGCAGAACTGGGCGGCTTGGAAGTCATCACGTGGAACGACGAGCGAGACGATGGCCTCCTCACTCGCGCCCTCGTCCGCAACGCCCGCTGAGCGAGCACCGGAGCATTAGGCCGCGGCTGACGCTGCGGCCCTTCCGCGTTGTGGCAGGTCTAACCTGGGGAAACCTAGCTGCTCAACCGCTCAAGATCATTGCACGCACTCTGCACGGACGGCTGCAAACGGCGGCTTTGGGTGGCATCCGGTTGCATAGGCCGACCACTGGACGCAGGAATGTATCCGCTGCTCAGTCGGCGTTCTGGCTGATCTTTGAGGTGCCCCCGGCAGGATTCGAACCTGCGACACACGGTTACCGAGCGTCACGGTTCCGAGCTTGTCATTGATCGTCAAAACCCGTCGCAGACCTGCTTAGACGCGCTCGCCAATTTGCCAATGCCTGCTACTGACAGTCAACACTTGGCAGGAGTTTTCGGGGGGTAAACGGGGGCACCGTTGACCGTCGCTAAGACGTTCGCGCGGCCCCACCAGGTCCCGTTTCCCGCCAATGTCGCACGCATCTGGCAGGTCTCTGTGCCTGGGAGCTTCCTATGCCATCACACCGGCGGGTGCGGCTGCAGTAGGCGTTTCAGCCGTCCGAGCGGCTGGCGTACAGGATTCCAGCGGCGGTCCTCGACAACCGGCGGAGGCGTGTCCCGGAAGCGCGTTGATCGGTGCCCTGGTCGAGTACGGACGGGTCTCCACCCGAGCAAAGAACCTCGCCAGGCAGCAGGCCGCGCTTACTGCGGCAACCCCGAGGTGATCATTCCGTACCGCAAGCCCACCGACGGCAGCGACCTGCCCGCCTGGAAGCAAGCCCTCAACGTCGAACACCGCACCGTCCGAGCCGGAGTCAAACACGCCCTGGCCAGGATGAGGTGCTTCAGGACCCTGCGCGACTACCGCCGCGCCGCCCACACATTGGCCGACGCCGCTTCCGGCATCGCCAACCCCAACAACATCATCCTCGCCGGCTGACCACCGATCCGGCCAGGGCGAACGCCTTCACCCAGTTACGAGACGTTTCTTAAAAACCGCCCGCTGACGAAGGGCGCGTTCTCCACACGATCAAAGCCAATCTCGGAACACGCCTCTGCCTGGCGCAGGCGGTATGGTGGGCGTGAAGACCCGCCCGGCATGAGCGTAGTTGCTTTGGGACAGCCGGCACGACGGCCAGCATGCTCCCGGCCACCACGACAACGGATACAGGTCTGGCGCGCGTCGGGCTGAGGACCCGTGGGTCAGAAGCTCTTGGCGTAGACTCCGATTGCGAGCGAGCCGTGCCGCAGCCCTATGGAGTGTAGGATCGCCCTATCTACCAAATTAGCGATCTCGAAGTACATTCGCTGAAGTGGAACGGCATCCGGTATGCCCAGCGAGCCGAAGAACTTGGCGGAGCCCTCCCAAGTCGGTTTCAGTCCATAGTCCGCCGCTCTTTTTGAGACCTCTGCCAATACGATGGGTTGTTCGACCGGAGATGGTTGGAATTGGTCGGGCTCACTTGCCTGCGCTGGGTGCCGCCGCCGTGAAGCGGTTCTCACCACAGACTCGATCGCCCGTTCCACCGGGGCGAACAACGCTTCCGGATATTCTGCATTCGGCTCCCGGACGATCATCGTGCCGCCCGGCCGTAGTATCCGGGACATCTCCCTTATGGCGTCCGGCCAGTCCGGGATATGGTGCAGCACCCCGGAGCACACCACCGCGTCGACGCTACCGTCCGCTACCGGGACCATCCGGGCGTCGCAGCGCAGCAGTGCCGTGGAGTCGGCTGGGAGGGTGGCGCTGGCTTGAGCCAGCATCTGCTGCGACCGGTCGATGGCGATGACCCGGCGCTCCACGCTCGCGAGTTCGTGTGCGATCCGTCCGGTGCCGCAGCCGAGATCCACTATCACGCCGTTCGGAACGGTTCGGCTAATCCAGGATAGGATCCACCGCTCTGCTACCGCGATTCGTGGCGTCTGCGAATAGCTATCGTATCGATCCGCTTCGCCGTCGTGGTACCGCTCGTCCGCCTGCGACGGCTCATCATCTGGGATCATCAAGGCTGCAAACATCGGGGGGCGATCGACACCGGACTCCAGCCGTTTTACCGCTTGGTTCAAGAAGATCTGCTCATGCCAGCTGGCGGTCAACGATAACCCCTTCCTTGATGGGTCGCTCGGAGCGTGCGGCAATGAATAGGCAAATCGCAACCAGCAGCACCCCTGCGGTGATGATGGCGGTGGTGGCTCCCAATGCCGCTATGGCGAAGCCCGCGATCAACACGCCACCGGGGGTGGTGAGGCTTTTCAGTGAGTTGAGGTAGGCAGCGCCCTCGGCGAGCCGGTCCTGCGGCAGCCTCTCCTGCATGACCGTATAGACGATGGCGGTGAACGGCGCATAGGCGAATCCGCCGATAAGCATCGCGGCCGCGGTGACGAGAACGGGCGCAGGTAGACCCAGGACCAGGACGGTCAGGCCCCACGCGGCGGTGAGCAGCGCGGCCGTTCGCGACGTTGCCAGTGACGGCATGTTACCGGCGATCAGACCACCGACGACCATGCCGACGCCGAACAACGACCAGAGTAGGCCCAGTTCGGTGCCCACTGGCAGGGCGCTGGCCCGGTCGCCAATCAGTATCGGCAGGCCGACGACCACCGGGCCGTACGCAACAGTCATCGCCGCCGTGATCAGGAACAGGATGGTCACCGGTCGAAGCTGAGGGCTGGAGAGCCAATCGACAAACCGGCCCGGCCGCTCGGTCCGGGCTTCCTGCGGCTTTCGACGGATCGCCGGTGATATCGCCGCTGGCATGGTGCACAGTACGACCACCATGACGAGGAACGACAGCGCGTCGACCGCCAGAGCGACGCCCGCGCCGACGGTCCCGGCAAGCACTCCGGCCAGGGCGGGGCCTAGCATCGTCGCGACCTGGATGGTCCCCTGGAACAACGAGTTGCCGGAGAAGAGGTGGGATCGATCCAGTAGCTGCGGCAGTAGTGCCCGTGCTCCTGCCGCGTTGGCAGGGCGGGTCAGTGATGCAAGAGCCAACAAGGCAACGTACATCCACAGCTGCAGGCTTCCGAATAGGGCCATCGCCGCGGCGAGCCCGAGCCAGAAGCCGCGCCACATGCTGTCAATCAGGAGCAGCATCCGAGGGCTCACCCTGCCAAGGTGTCGTCCCGCAAACACACCGGTGAGGATTCCCGGGATCAGATACGCCGCTGTTGCCAACGAGACCGCCACCGCAGCGTTGCCCTTCGCCAGTGTCAAGGCGAGCAGAACCACGGTGATGTCGCTCATCGCGTCGCCGAGGCTGGACACCGCCTCACCGAAGAGATACCGGCGGAAGTAGGGCTTCCGCGCCAGCGTGCGATAGGTCTGAACGAGCTTCATCGGTTCGTTGCTCGTGGCCGGAAGCTGGTGAAGTCGAGGACATTGGGTACGTGGTTTTTCAGGCGCACCCCTTCCCAACGGTCGGAGTACGTCAAGTAGCTGACCTTTCCCGGCGGGACGAGAAACAGCGCCTCGTCCGCGACCCGTTCGGCGAGGCGTTCGTAGATGGCGATCTCGTCCTCCTGTACGGCTCCGCGGGCGGAGCGGACAAGCTGCGCTACCACAGGATCGTCGATGCCGAGCGCAGCAGGCAGAGGCGCACGGGCATCGACGAGGGCGGAGGCGAAGGCGTAAGGGTGAAGGAAATCACCTGCCCAGCCCATCCATACCACCGGTCCGGCACCCGCGTACAGCACATCCATCAGCGGGCCGATCTCGAGACTGATGATCTCGACGACGATGCGGTAGCTCACTGCTCTTAGTCCATCGGCCAGCAGTTCGGCCGCGATCTGCCGGGAGATGTTAGCGGTGTGCGTGTAGATGACGATCCGACAGCCTTCACGAGCGGCCTGTCCATCCCAAGCCTGCTCGAATTCCGCTCGGGCCGCCTCAATGTCCAACTTGGGCAGCGGTGTCGTGACCGCGGGCAACGCTGGCGCCGGGAACGGGGCGCGATGGTTCAGGTATTCGCCGTCGAGGGCCTCGGCGACGTACCGCTCATGATCGAAACACAAAGTCAGCATGCGTCGCAGGTGCACGTCCGAGAAGGCATCCGGCGGCAGCCCGTCCGGGCCCCACTTTCCCGAGCCGACCGCCTCGCACCCTGGGTCGAGCCGCTGATTGATGAACGCGATGGGGTTGACACCCCACTCCTCCGGCAACTTCTCGAGCACCACGCCGTTCAGGTCGCCCAGCCGTTCCCGGGACTCCGGCTGGCACACGGAGAAGTCGCATGTGCCGTCAAGAAGATCACCCTCACGAGCGGTACGGTCGTCGACAGACCGCAGCACGATGCGCTCCGGGGCGTCCGTGTCGCTCTCGTACTCGGTTCGGCGGAACGACAGCTCGCGAGACGCCCGGTTCCAGGACTCCAGGCGATACGGGCCGGTGCCGTTGCACTCGCTGTCCAATGCCGTGGAGCTGGGGCGCAGGAACCGGGGAATACTGGACAGGTCGCCATCCCACTCTCCCTGGTCCCCGCACCATGCCTGGGGAACGACGAGCGCCCACTGCACGATCAAGGCGTTCAGCGGCGAGAAAGGGGCGGGCATCCGTAACAGGACGCCCGCAGATGCCGCCGTTACCCGCCGTGCCATCTCGATTGCCGACTCCTCGGTCACCCGCGACACGGGTGCGCCGAGGAGTGGATCGGCCCACAGAGAGGCCGCCATGTCAGAGGTGATCATGCTACGACGCAAAGAATAGACGACGTCGTCGATGGTCATCGCTGCGCCATCGTGGAAGCGGACATCATCCCGGAGCGGGACAAGGACCTCCCATTCGTGACCACGGCGCTCCGTTCGCGGAAGAGCAGCCGCGAGGCGAGGGAAGGGGCGCCCGGTCGCGTCGAGGCCCAGCAGGCTCTCGTAGACGTTCAGGATCGGGTGCCGCGAGGCACTCTCCGCGCCTCGGTGCGGATCCAGGGTCGGCACATCGTCAAAGACATCGATCACAACGGTCGACGCCGGGACGGCCGAGCTCACGCTGTCGATCATGCGTTTCCCTCCTCAGATGCGAGGCACCAGTGGCAGGCAGGTACACCGAGGCGCCGCCACCTCTCCGCGACCCTCAACGGGCTGCTTGCGCGCAGTCGCACGCACAGCGGAAGCCAATCTCGAAATGACGATCGTAGGCGAGATCGCGGCCCCGGAACGCGACTGAGGCCTGCTCAGGGAGCGACGTCCAGGTGCCACCTTTGATCACGGCGTATGAACGCTGATCGTAAATGATGTCGATAGCGTCTCGGTCACTGTCGGTCGGACTGAACGGCGAACCAGCGAATGCCGAGCTGGTCCATTCCCAGACTCCGCCGGACAGGTCCGAGATGCCAAATGGGCTTTCACTTCCAGGGATGCCGCGGCGCCTCGTTGTGACAGCAGGAGGCTGATCGATCAGGGTAAGCAAAGAGCGGCGCCACGCTTGCACGCCCTGCCAGTCCCGTGGGTAATCTCCGGGCAGGCAGTGCGCAAGCAACGGATCAAACCGTTCGCCCCACGGGTAGGCGCGCTGGTCATCGCCCTGCGCCGCCCGCTGCCATTCTGTTTCGTTTGGCAGACGTTGCCCTTTGGAGCGCGCATAGGCGTAAGCGTCGAACCAGTCGACCCCCGTGACCGGGTGATCAGGTTGGCTCCGCCGGTCGAGCATCGTGTTCCGAAGATGAATTTTCTCTTTCGGTTCTGCCGGATGGCAAAACTTATGCCGGTGAGCATTCTCGGTGCGACTGAACGCGTCGTACTCCGCATTGCTCACTGGCAGTACATCGAGCCAGAAGTCATCGCACGATGCTGGTTCTGAGGGATCGTTCCAGTCGAAGATCAGTTCGGTGGTGTCGAATGAGGGCGGCGGTCCGGCCTGGACCTGCCCCCCGGATACTAGGCGCATTCCGTCGTGGGTGTGAACGCCCGAAGCAGTGGAGTCCCGAGGCGGAACCGGTGGGTACTCATCCTCGTCTACACCGGCTGTGAACAGCTCTTTCTCCACCGCAGCCACCGCAGCCGGTGAATCGCTTCCGACGATAGCGGTAACGGTTCGTAGAACTAGTGCATGCCCAATGCCGACCGGCTTACCAGCGCGGTGCGCGATCCGTTCGCTCGCCTTGCCAACGATCAGCAGCAAGTCAGCTAGCACATCTTTGAGGCCCATTCTCCCGGCCAAATCGATCGCCTCAAAGGCGACGAAGTCCTCGAAGTCGTGGGTCAACCAGCCGACGACCTCACGCACGTCCGACCCGTCGGGCCAACGGGCCACGAGACCACGCAGAAGAGCGACCCTGACCCAAGGCAGCTCATGCATAGCGGCGACAGCCATTAGCTCGTCACGGTCCACTTCGGCCGCGTTTGCTACTGCTAGAGGCAATTCGGTGATGGCGGCCGAAAGTGTATCCGCGTCGGACGACGCGGCGGCAGCAGATATGTCATTAAGTAGAGTGCGCCAATTCTTCATATCCCCGACGTCCCTTGTGTGGAACGGGCTCGAGCCCGTTGTGTCGAAACCTTTCGGGCTCGAGCCCATTCCCTGGCTCACCTAACGCCTAGGGCGTGGCTCACCACTTCTCACCGAACGACAGGACCGAGCGGACCTTGCGCGCCGTGCGGGCAACGTTCCACTTCTTGGAGTACGACATATAAATCACCTCCCCTCAAGTGATGACTACGACGCTAGTGGATTGACCAGCGAGTGATCCAGAGCTGACGGTCCGCAACGGATGTGATCAGTATCACTTGGCTGATCCCTATATCCGCTGTATCACGCAAGCGTGAGCTTTAAGGCCGCCGCCTATTTTGGCAGGTTACTTATGGCAAGACTCTGCTCGACTGCGACTGTTGGGCGGTCGAGCTCGTAGGGCCATGAACGAAGCTGCGACGATCGGGGCGCCGCCCTCAAGGGAGGGTCGTTGCGGCGAGGCCGGTGAGTGAGCGCTTCCTGAATCTTCGCTGGCGGACGCGGGCGAGGGCAGGTGAGAGCAGGCGATGAGAGCGCTCCGTCATCGTCCGCCTGCCGGCTTCACGGGTGACGAACGCCCTTTTCAAAAGCCCGCCGCCGAAGCTGCAGCCCTCTCTTTAAGTGTCAATGTGCTGGCGGCCGGGCTACTGTCACCCATCGTCAGGCACGTGGGTGATTCGAGTGCTAATAGTGCTATTTGTGGTGACGTGCTGTGATCATGTCTTTACATGGAGTCTCTGTGATCTCTATAGTTTGATCCACTACTCGCTAGCGTTAACGGGGGTTCTGGTGAGTGCTGTGCCGCATGCTGCCCTTTCACCAACATGGGTGCGACAGGGGATGGGATGGCGTTTGTGCTGGTAGAAGGCAGATTGCCGCTGCCACCAACGGCGGGTTGCGTCCACGGGAGTGGTGTACGACTTGCCCGTGATGGGCGTGTTGCGTAGATGAGAGACGGCCATCGCGTCGATCCTTCAAGACGACCAAGTCAGAGAAGGAAGAGAGAACGCGATGGCCGCATCTGAGAGTGTGAACCCTGTTGACCTGCTGCGCGAGCAGATCGAGGGCGCGTCGCCGGACGTGTTGCAGGCGATGATCAAGACGTTCGCGCAGGCGGTGATGTCCGCCGAAGCCGACGCGATTTGCGGCGCCGGCTACGGGCAGCGCAGCGACGAGCGGGTCAACTCCCGCAACGGATACCGGGTGCGGGAGTGGGACACCCGTGCCGGGACGATCGACCTGGCGGTGCCGAAACTGCGGCAGGGCAGCTACTTCCCGGACTGGCTGCTGACGCACCGCCGGCGAGCCGAACAAGCTCTGGTCTCGGTGGTGGCGACCTCCTATCTGCTCGGCGTCTCGACTCGTCGGGTGGAAAAACTGGTCGAGCAGCTCGGCGTCCGGCAGCTGTCCAAGTCGCAGGTGTCAGAGATGGCCGCGCACCTAGACGCGCAGGTCGAGGCGTTTCGCAACCGGCCTCTCGATGCCGCGCACTACACCTTCGTGTGGATGGACGCGTTGACGATGAAGGTCCGCGAGCACGGGCGCACGGTCAACGTCCACGCCCTGGTCGCTGTCGGCGTCAACGCCGACGGACAACGTGAAGTCCTCGGCCTGGACGTCGCCTCCGACGAGGACGGCGCCGGCTGGCTGGCGTTTCTCCGGTCGCTGACCGCCCGCGGCCTGTCCGGCGTTCAACTGGTCATCTCCGATGCTCACTGTGGTCTCGTGGCCGCGATCGGCGCCGCCCTGCCGGGGGCGTCGTGGCAGCGCTGCCGCACCCACTACCTGCGCAACCTGCTCACGAAGGTGCCCAAGTCGGCCCAGCCGTGGATCGCCACCCTTGTTCGGACGATCTTCGACCAGCCCGACGCCGACGCCGTCCGAGCCCAGTTCGACCGGGTCGTGACCACCATCGAGGCGAAGTTCCCTGCCGCCGCTGAACATCTCGCCAACGCCCGCGACGACCTCTTGGCCTTCACCAGCTTCCCGCGGGAGATCTGGCGCCAGATCTGGTCGAACAATCCGCAGGAACGGCTCAACAAGGAGATCCGCCGGCGCACCGACGTCGTCGGGATCTTCCCGAACCGGGCGGCGATCATCCGCCTCGTCGGCGCGGTCCTCGCCGAGCAGACCGACGAATGGACCGAGGGACGCCGCTACATGGGCCTGGAGATCCTCGCCAAAGCCCGCCTCGTCATCGTCGAGCCGGACCAACACGACACCGACCACGCCGATCCCAGCCCGATCGCCGCCTAACATCAAACCGGATCCCGCGATGGCCGTCTCTTACACCACCAGCGCGGACGTGACCCCACGGCGTCATGCTATGAGTAGCACGCATCGTTCGTACGCTTCTCTTTAGCCCGCCAGCACCAAGCGGCGACCGGTGCCCTCTTCAGCTCTCCTTTGCCTGCCGGTATGTCGTCCGCGAACTGCCCGCCGACCCAGCCACCCGGGCGGCGCAGCAGCCGATCTCACCGCTCGAGCGGGCGACGACGCCGACCTTGCGGTCGAGTTTGTAGTAGCCGCTTGGCGTCTGCTGGCCGGGGCCGTGGCGTACATGACGGTGTCATGGGTACGGCCGCCGGCCGTGTCCAACGACAGCCATCCCGATCGTGCGATGTCGGCGCGTCAGGGCGAGCGCAGCATGGGTGGCCCGAAGCA
Source organism: Micromonospora sp. NPDC005174 (assembly GCF_040608495.1). NCBI lineage: Bacteria > Bacillati > Actinomycetota > Actinomycetes > Micromonosporales > Micromonosporaceae > Micromonospora > Micromonospora sp. NPDC005174. The sequence continues at coordinate 17,226 of NZ_JBEXIJ010000056.1, forward strand.
GCCCCAGCAGTCATCCGTCACTCGAATGGGCTCGGCCGCCAGCGACGCCGGGTAGTGGGCAGTTGCCAGTGCAGATTACGGTCTCGGGGTGGCGGGCGAGTCGTGCCTGTTGTTATGGGTCGAGTCGGTGGGTGAGGGCGGTGTGGCGGCGGCCGGCGCCGACGGTGCGTACGGCGGCGGCCAATGCCCGCCGGGAGCCGACGAGGACGACGAGTTTCTTCGCTCTCGTGATGGCGGTGTAGAGCAGGTTGCGTTGCAGCATCATCCAGGCGCTCGTCGTGATCGGGATGACCACCGCCGGGTACTCGGAGCCCTGCGAGCGGTGGATCGTCATCGCGTAGGCGTGGGCCAGTTCGTCGAGTTCGTCGAAGTCGTAGTCGATGAGTTCGTCTTCGTCGGTGCGCACGGTCAGGGTCTGCTCGTCGGTGGACAGGGCGGTGACGACCCCGACGGTGCCGTTGAACACCCCTGCTTGGCCTTTGTCGTAATTGTTGCGGACCTGGGTGACCTTGTCGCCGATACGGAACACTCGTCCGCCGACCCGGCGTTCCGGCATGCCATCCCGCGCGGGAGTGAGCTGCTGCTGCAACAGAGTGTTCAACGCACCTGCTCCGGCGGGGCCGCGGTGCATCGGAGCGAGGACCTGCACGTCACGGCGCGGATCGAGTCCGAAGCGTTTCGCGATGCGGGTGCACGCGACATCGACGGTCAACGCGGCGGTAGCCTCGGTGTCGTCGCTCGGGAAGAGGAAGAAGTCACTCATGCCCTGCAGGATCGGCGGCCGGCCGGCGTTGATCCGGTGGGCGTTGCTGACCACACCGGAGTCGGCGGCCTGACGGAACACCTGCGTGAGCCGCACCCGGGGAACCGGGTCGGCGGCGAGGAGGTCCCGCAGCACCTCCCCGGCGCCGACGGACGGGAGCTGGTCGACGTCACCGACCAGCAGCAGATGCGCCCCGGGCGGAACGGCCTTGATCAGCTTGTTGGCCAGGATCAGATCGAGCATGGACGCCTCATCCACCACCAGCAGATCAACGTCCAGGGGTGTGTCCCGATCGTAGGTGGGCTCCCCACCGGGTTGCAGCCTCAACAGCCGATGCACCGTCGCCGCCGGCTGACCGGTCAGCTCGGCGAGGCGTTTCGCGGCCCGCCCGGTCGGCGCGACGAGCAGAATCTTCGCCTTCTTCGCGGCAGCGAGTTCGACGATAGAACGGACGGTAAAGCTTTTACCACAGCCAGGCCCCCCGGTAAGCACGGCGACCTTCGACGTCAGCGCCAACCGGACGGCCTGTTCCTGCTCCGGCGCCAGGTCGGTGCCGGTGCGTGCCTTCAGCCAGCTCAGTGCTTTATCCCAGTCGACGCCACCGAACTGCGCCATCCGGTCCACGGTGCCGCCGAGCAGCCGTAACACCGAACCGGCCAGGGACTGTTCCGCTCGGTGAAACGGCACCAGGTAGATCGCCGCAACCGGCCCATCCGCACCGGGTAGCAGCTCGCGGACAACGCCTTCCTCACCAACCAGGTCATCGAGGCAGCGGACGGTCAGCTCGGCCGGCACATCGAGCATCTTCACCGCGTCCGCGACCAGGTGCGGAGCGGGTAGGTAGCAGTGGCCATTGTCAGTGGCCTGCGACAACGTGTACTGCAACCCTGCCTTGACCCGTTGCGGGCTGTCATGCGGGATCCCAACGGCCTGGGCGATCGTGTCAGCAGTCTTGAACCCGATCCCCCACACATCGGCGGCCAACCGATACGGCTCGTTCTTCACGACGCCGATCGAGGCGTCACCGTACTTCTTGTAGATCCGCACCGCGATCGACGTGGACACCCCGACACCCTGCAGGAACACCATCACCTCCTTGATGGCCTTCTGCTCCGCCCACGCCGCGGTGATCTTCGCCGTGCGTTTCGGACCGAGCCCCGGCACCTCCACCAACCGACCCGGCTCATCCTCAATGACCTGCAACGTGTCCAAGCCGAAATACTCCACGACCCGCTCAGCGAACACCGGCCCGATACCCTTGATCAAACCCGAACCCAGGTAGCGGCGAATCCCCTGGATAGTCGCTGGCAGCACCGTGGTGTACGAGACGACCTCGAACTGCCGGCCGTACTGCGGATGCGACGTCCACCAACCCTGCAACCGCAGACTCTCCCCCGGCTGCGCCCCCAGTAACGCCCCAACCACCGTCAACAGATCCGAACTACGCCCGGTCGCGACCCGGGCGATGGTGTACCCGGTCTCCTCGTTGACGTAGGTCAGCCGCTCCAACACCGCCTCAAGAACATGCGGAGACGGGCGAGACGACACAGCCGCAGACACGCCCACCATCGTGCCGCCATCACCGCCCCAACAGCAAAGCCCGACGGATCGGCATGACCGAGGATGCACAACGCTGACTAGAGTTGACAACACACGGTTACCGAGCGTCACGTCTCCGAACTTGCCATTGATCGTCAAAGTACGTCGTTGACCTGTGCAGACACCATCATCGACTTACCAACGCCTGTCACTGATAGTCGGCTGTTGGCAGGGGTTTTCGGGGGGTAAACGGGGGCCACCGTCGACCATTGCCGCGACGTTCGCAGCCCCACCAGGCACCCATCCGGGCACCGCGCCACCCCCGCCAGCCACGTTCGCCGATCGAATCCCTGGTCAGCGCACCGCGCGGTGAGGAACACCCCATGACTCTTTTTCCCCACCGTCCCGGCACGTCGGCTTCGACCCCTGCTGCGACCGTCTCGACCTGTACCGGCCGTCAGTCAGCGAACCTGGCCTGCCGTGACACCTCGCGCGCCGAGGGCACCTCCACCAGCTCCGACCACGACCGCTCACCCAACCCGACCTCGATCCGCAACCGGATCGGCTTCCCCGCGTAGTCTTTCCGCCACTCGGCATCCCCGCCGCCGTACCAGCGGGGTGGGGTTGACCGGTCGACGGTGAACAGCCACGAATCGGTGACTGCCCGACCGTCCTGCCGAGCGGCACGCCCTTCCCGGTCCGCACCGTCCACGCCGGGGCGTAGCCGGTACGGCCCCCACACCTGCTCGCGGATCGCCTCAGCGGTGACGTCGCCGCGCGGGGTGCGGTTCTTGCCGTCGTCACGGATGGTCAACTGAATCCAGTCGTACCGCTCCACCTCACGCGGGCCAACCAGCTTGACCACCAGCAACCCCGTGCCCGGTGTTCCCCTCGTGCCGAGCGTCACTTCCAGCACGGGCTGCATCTCCCGGTGCCTGCGCCGTTCCTCGGCGGCGGCCTGGTCGCGGCGTACACCGGCAGCCGTTCTCCACCCCAACCAAGCCAGAACACCAGCACCGAACGCGATCACAGCCGAGGCAACAGACGCCCCGTCGCCCAACTCTTCGATCCTCACCGGGGCATGATGCCGCCCCCACGACGCCCAACCTGCCGGCTGTCAGGTAGACGACAAGGCTGCGCAGCGCGACGGCGGCTGGCGCATCAGTCGGTTGTACTCACTACACGAACGGAGGCCACCCACGATGCCCACGCCGAACATCTACCGCACCGTGCAAGCCGACCTGCGCCGCTCCGTCAACCCTGGCGATGCTGGCCGCCCGTCCGACACCACCCGCTGAGCAGACTGCTCCGTTCCGTAACGCAGGAGGTTCCATGGCTACCCGCGTCGCCGCCATCCTCGACCGCCCCGAGACATGGCGCAGCCGCCGCATCAAGGTTCACTACGGCACCTTCACCGCCCGCGTCGAACTCGACCGCGACAACTGGATGGAATCCGGCCAGTACGAAGAACGCCAGCTGGGCGACGACTTCCGGCAAGCAGCCGACCGGTGCATCCACGCTGGCATCGCCCGACCGTGGCTCGACGGGGAAACCCAAGGATTCTCGTGGGGCAGCGGCGACCACCACGTCACCCTGTTTGTGCCCGTCCGCGACGCAGACGAAGCCGTGCGCGCGCTGCGCGCCGCTGAACTGCGAAACGACACACGCCCACTCCACAAACTCGCAGACAAGCTGCAACCCCCCTACGACAAGTGGCTGCGCCCCGGCGAACGGAAACTCCTGCTCGGCGTCGATTTCCACTGCCCGCCAACACGGCTGAGCAATCTGCTACGCACCGAGGCCAAGGGCCGGAACCTCCGCGCCAACGCCCGCCCAGTCGACGATGGGGTGTGGGTGCGGCCTGAGCCCACAGCGACGGCGCGGCTGCTGCGACAGGCGTACCCGGGGGAGTACGAGAACGGCCCGCTGCCCGAACCGGCTCCCCATGCCGGTCCCTCTCGGCCGCCAGTCAGCCGGCGGGAACGGCTCCGCTATTGCACGACCGTGCCCGCCCGTTCAATCACCCGCGACAAGGTGCCCCTGTCGGACTGCCCATGCGGGCACACTCGCAGCCACATCGGGTTCAGCCACGACCGGTGGCACGCCCACTGGTCGATCGGGGTGCCGCTCACCGAATCGATGAGCCCCCGCAGTGGAGTCGTAGTGGTTACCCCGCAGGCCCCGAGCGCCTGGTGTCGGGTGGCATGGGAGTTGTCGCAGGTAGCTCGCCGACAAGGGCACTACGACACCGGCACGTGGCCGACGGGTCTGCTGCACCGATAGGTGACATCTGAGATGGCTTGCCCTGTGGGCGAGCTGGAAGGATGTCGCTGTGCCCAAGCCCTACCCCCGAGAGT
>NZ_JBEXIJ010000057.1:0-17892 GCF_040608495.1 Micromonospora sp. NPDC005174
CGGTTGACCCCTATCGAGTACGAGACCATCATGACCCCACCGGCCAGTCAGGCCGCGTGACTGAAACTGTCACCTATCGGTGCAGCAGACCCGACCGAAACAGGCACCGACGAGGTGGACGACGACAACATCCGCGCATACGTCGCCCTAGCGAACGAGCGCGCCATCGGCTATCTCGCCGTATCTGACACCAGGCATCACGGCTGGCTGGAGTGGGACACAACCGACAGGGTCAACCTGACCGACGACACACTAAGGGCCCGCGTCAACATCATCCACGTGGCGAAGATGTTGCGCGGTCAGGGTGTGGGTCGACGCTTGGTGGAGGCCATGGCGTTCGACACGGACGTGGCTGTTGAAGACATCTCGTGGTCGATGCCTTTCAGCTCGGCAGGGCGAAGCCTCGCCCAGTCGATGTCCCCGGATGGGGTTTGGGTTAGCTGACAGCAGGTCGACTGATGCCTTCGGAGTCCACCCGATGACGTTCTCCAATGGTTGCGCCAGGCTGACGTTGACGCGGGGAGACCGGATGTCAGCGGCAGAAAGTCAGCCGAGCTGCGCGAGGCCCGCAAGCGAGTCAAGCTGCCACCCGAAAAACGACGACGCGCAGCGCTGCTGGCAGCAGGCCTTCCAGATCCTCGATCCACTCGGAGATCCCCATGGAGGCGCCGTCCGTGGCCTCATCGCAAAGGCCGAATGAGCCATGTAGACGTCCTGGCCTGCGTAGAAGTCGGCGAGGGCGGCTACGAACTCCTTCACCCGGCCAGAGTGCCAGCCGCCGGCCACGCCTGCCTAACCTTGCAGCATGCCCAAGCTCCGGCAGGAAGTGGTCGATCATTGAATGGCACCAGCGCGGGCCGTGGTGGCAGCCGGAACCCCGGGGGATCCTCGACTACGACGACATCGCCGAGATGATCGCCGGCTCGTCGGGGGTGTCCCGCAATCAGTGGCGTGACATGGTCCAGGCGTTTGTCGGGAGGCTTGGCGACGCCCACGCGCTTCACGCTTCCTGAGGAAGACGACACGACGAAGCCGCCTCGCTTTCTACGGGGCGGCTTCGTCGTGTCGGGCGATGAGCATCACCAGTCCCTGCTCTGATGACCCAGGCCGCTGTCCAACTCCTCAGGAGGGGGATTGAAGGCGAAATCTCGGTACGAGCGATCCGGGACGAGACGCCGGCCCGCCTGAGCCTTCTTCAGCCAGTCGACAAGCTCGACGATGTCTTGCTCACGCATGCCTTCGCTCCGGAGTTTCCCAGCGAAGGCATCAGGCGCGACTCCGTACCACCGGTGGCGGACGTTCATGAGATCGGCCTTGAACATGGCCTGCTCGTTCCACTTCAGGTGGTTGTCGTAGCCTTTGGCCTTCATGGCGAGGTACTCGGCGATGCTGACGACGCTGGGTGGAAGATCTTCGGTGTTGGCCATGGGTTAGTTGTACCGGTCGGAGGTGACACCCATCCCGACGCGGCTGCCCCTACCCCGATTCGGGCCGAACCGGGGTCGTCGCGCACGTTACCTGTCGGTGGTCGCGTGTAGCGTGTGCGCAATCTGTCACTGGCGGTGAGGAAGATTAGCTATGGGCGACGCTGCCGCGTTTCGTGATCAGCTCATGGATTGGGTGTACGGCAAGGCGAACGGCACCTCCACGGAAATTGTGCCCATCATGGAGTTCGCTGAGAGCGTGGGGCTGGATCTTGACGGTGCGTACACGCTGCTCTGGTACTGCCGTGACGAAGGGCTCCTCAGTGACAAGGGCTCGCGCATGGGCAACCCGTGCGGCATCCTCACCGCCTACGGGATCGCCGACGTGCGGGAGCGGCGGCGCCGGCGGGCCGATCCTGCGCTGCGGGCGCGCGCATGCCGGTCGGGCCTGCTGAACTGGTTCTACCGGCAGCGAATTGCCCAGGTGCACATGCCCATCACCGAGGAGTTCGGCAAGGACGAAGGGTCGACCTGGGAGGGCCTCCGGTTCACGGACGTCGAGATCCAGGATGCAGCAGAGTACCTGTCCGCCAAGGGGCTGATCGAAGGGAGGGGGGCCGCCGAGCTATGCGGCCCCGTACACGCCGAGATCACCACGGACGGCATCGACTGCGTGACCGACTGGGAGGGCAATGTGGCGGACTACCTGCGCGACCAGAAGGGATACGGCCCGACGATCAACCACGGGCCAGTGTTCCACGGCCCTTCTCAGGGCGGCCAGTTCGCGTGGGGCAACCGCGATGTGACGCAGCAGCAGAACATCGCCCAGCAGGTCGCGCCGGAGTTCCAGCCGCTCGCGAAAGCGATTGTGACGATCCTCCAGCAGCTTCCCGGCTACGGGCTAACGCGGCAGGATCAGCAGGACATCGAGGCCGCGGCCAACGAGTTGCTCGCCGAGGTGCAGCAGGAGCAGCCCGAGCAGGGCAAGCTTCGTCGCGGCGTCGCCATGCTTAAGGGTTTCCTGTTCCCGATCGCGAAGGAGGCGGCGACAGAGGAGGCCCGGCAGCTCGCGCAGCAGGGCCTGGACCAGATCACGGCGGGGATCGGCTCGGTTCTGTGATGCGTTCGCACGCAGCCTGGTCGGGGAAGGGGTATTCCCTTGCGTAAGCGGCCACCCGAGGCAATGTCGGTGAATCGCGCGAGCGGCGGCCCGCTGGACTTTGGGATCGAGCCGCCGGGGCCGATGGAGACGGTGCCGCTGCGGCTGATCGAGGTGCTGCGTCCGCGCATGTTCGATGACTGCCCCATCTGCGGTGACCCGGCGACGACAGAGGAGCATGTACCGCCGCAGCGGCTCGGCGGTACGAAGATGACCCGGACCTGCGCCCGGTGCAACAACAGCTTCGGGACTCTCCTGGAAGCCGACCTGGTCGACTGGTTCGACGAAGCCTGGTCGACGTCGTCCCTCCAGTCGGACGCGGTCCCCGGCAGGCGGCAGACGAGCCGGGTGCTGAGACGGTGGACATCCGACGGACAGTTCGTCTTCCTGCCTGAAGGGCGCTGCGATCCTGCGGTCAGCGAGATCTTGGCGGCCGGCGGTGACGTGACTCTTGAGGCCTCGCCACCGGATCAGAATCGCTGCCGCCTGGCGCTGCTCAAGTCGATGTATCTGGCGCTGTGTATCAAGGCCGGCGTTCCCGAAGGGGAACCAGCGAATCGGCTGCGGGCCGAACTGCTCGCGGTGCGCGACGTGAAGCGCAAGGTGGACGTGCCGGTCAGTCCGATTGCGCTGGGGCTAACCGTGCTGCGGCACTGGGGAGACCCGATCACGGAGGGGTCTGTGGTGTTGGCCGAACTCCAGCCGGATACCGGGCCGGTACTGGGGTTCCTCCTCGCGGGCCGGGTGTTCGTCTCAGCATCATCGTCGTGGAGCGAAGCAACGACCGCGCCGACTGAGCGCATGGTCTACCAACTCCAGGTCGGCGCGCCGGCGAGGGGCGAAGTGGCATCTGTTCGACCCGAGCCGCCACCACAGCAGGCTCGACGGCGCCGTCGTGCATAGTCGCCGCTCGCCAGCGACAGCACGTCGTCCCGACGCATTGTCATCGTCGCTGATAGAGCGGCTCTCCATGCTGAGCTGCTGGTCCACCTGACATGCGGATTCGGTCACTTCGAGGGTCTCGCGCAGCGTGACCTTGAGGTAAACGCCGGGTGCAGGCAGGATGGGGGGCTCGCATCAGATCTTGGATGTGCCCTTAGGTGGAGGTGTCGTGGCTGGTCATCCCTTGACGCTGGACTCGGCGGTGGCTGAGTTTGGTCGCACAGCTACGAACAAGCTCACCGACATAGCGGTTCGCGGCGAGCCGGAGGATCAGCTCCGTGCGCCGTTGGAGAAGCTGGTTGGCGACCTTGCGGTCTTGTGCAACCACCGTCGCGACCGCCTCACCCTCGTCGGGGAGACTTCCCTCGCCGACCTCCAGAGTCGGCCTGACTACGCAGTCACGTACTCATACACCCTCGTCGGCTTCATTGAGGTCAAGGCACCTGGAATCGGCGCTGATCCACGCAAGTTCAAGCGCAAGCACGACAAGGAGCAGTGGGCGAAACTTCAGGCCCTGCCAAACCTCATCTATACCGACGGGCTGGCATTTTCCCTCTGGCGCTACGGCGAACCTGTAGGGGAGATCGTCCGCCTAGCCGGCGACCTAGCTTCCGATGGCGTGTTGACGGCGCCACGAGCGCTACTGCCGTTCTTTGAGGAGTTTCTCGGATGGAACCCCACGCCCCCGCGAACGCCCAAACAACTCGCCGAGACCACCGCGCGTCTGTGCCGGCTGCTGCGTTCCGAGGTTGAAGAACAGCTGGCACGCCAAGACCCGACTCTTGCGGGCCTCGCAAAGGACTGGCGGCATCTTCTTTTTCCCGAGGCTACAGACAGCCAGTTCGCCGACAGCTACGCCCAAGCGGTCACTTTTGGCTTGCTGCTCGCACGCGCCCAGGGCATCGAGCTAGACAGGGGTATCGATCCAGCCGCCAAAGCGCTTGCGAGCCGCCAGTCGCTCATCGGCACCGCCATGCGGGTACTTACCGACCAAGTGGTCAAGAGCCAAACACTGGCCACTTCCGTAGCCACGCTGACGCGCGTGCTGGCGGTAGTCGACTGGCCGAAGATCTCGAAGGGCCAATCGGATGCATGGCTGTACTTTTACGAAGACTTCCTAGAGGAATACGACAATAGCCTGCGCAAGCAAACTGGCTCCTACTACACCCCAATACCAGTCGTGCAGGCAATGACACGGTTCGTCGACGAGGCGCTACGTGGGCGTTTCGAGATGCACGATGGGCTGGCTAACCAACACGTCAACGTGGTAGACCCGGCGATGGGCACTGGCACATTCCTGCTCGAAGTCGTGCGCGCGATTGGCCAGGCGGTCTCAGATGATCTCGGCGAAGGGGCAGCGCCGGCTGCCGTAGCCGCCGCACTATGGCGATTGGTCGGATTTGAACTTCAGCTCGGCCCGTTCGCGGTCGCGCAACTGCGGATCCTTGCAGAACTAGCCGAACTGGGCGCAAATCCCGAACACATTAATCCAAGGTTGTTCGTAACCAACACTCTAGGCAACCCCTTCGTTGAGGAACAGAGCCTTGGGACCTGGTACGAGCCGATTGCGCAGTCTCGACGCGAGGCCAACCGCATCAAGCGTGATGAGAACGTGCTGGTCGTACTCGGCAATCCCCCCTATAAAGACAAGTCACACGGAAAGGGTGGCTGGGTCGAGTCCGGAAACAGGGCCGCCGGGCAGAGAGCCCCGCTAGCTGACTTCGTTCCCCCTCCTGAATGGGGGGTAGGGGCCCACGTCAAGCATCTCTACAACCCCTACGTGTACTTCTGGCGATGGGCAACATGGAAGGTTTTCGACAATCACGCTGACTCGGACCGCGGAGTCATCTGTCTAATCACCGTGGCAGGCTTTCTAGACGGTCCAGGTTTCCAAGGCATGCGCGACTACTTGCGCCGCCGCGCCGACGCAATATGGGTGATCGACTGCTCTCCTGAGGGTCACCAGCCACCGGCCAGCACGCGCATCTTCCAGGGCGTGCAGCAGCCAATCTGCATCACCCTCGCCGTCCGGGACGGCAGCACCGACGCCGCCACCGCCGCTCCCGTCTATTTCAGGGGCCTGCAACCCGGAAATCGGAATGCGAAATTTTCCGAGTTGACCGGCATCTCGCTAGCCGACGATGATTGGGTTGAATGTCCAACCGAATTCCGGGCGCCCTTCCTCCCGGCAGGCGGCTCGCGCTGGCTCAGCTACCCGACCCTAGAAGACCTTCTGCTCTATTCCGGCTCAGGGACAATGCTTGGCCGCACGTGGGTAGTTGCACCGGACGCGGAAACTCTACGTCAGAGGTGGGATGCGCTCATCGCTGCTCCATTAGAGGATAAGCCGTTGCTTATGCAGGAGCATCCGCGGGATCGGCACATTAACAAGGTGCTCACCGACGCCTTGCCGGGGTACCCGGCGACAAGAGTGCCGATCAAAGACGAGGTAGGCCCTTGTGCGGAACCGGTCTGGATTGGCTATCGATCCTTTGACCGGCAACTGATCATCCCTGACAAACGGCTGATCAACCAGCCAAACCCAACCCTGTGGGGAGTGCGATCAGACAAACAAACTTACCTCACGGCACCCCATGACACGGTACCGTCGTCCGGTCCAGCCGCTACCTTTACCGCTGAAGTCCCTGACCTTCACCACTACAAAGGCAGCTTCGGCGGTCGGGCTTTCCCGCTGTGGCTCGACCCCGCTGGCACCATACCGAATGTAGTTCCCGGCCTACTCGACCTACTTGCCGCCCATTACGGTAAGTCGGTGGCCGCCGAAGATCTATTCGCCTACCTGGCGGCCATTTTAGCGCACCCGGGCTACGCGCGGACCTTCGCCGAAGACTTGACCACTCCCGGGCTCAGGGTGCCTCTGACTGGGGACCGTGAAATCTTTGCCGAGGCATCGGCCATTGGAAGACGAATACTTTGGCTGCACAGCTATGGCCAGCGATTCACCGACGCTAGCGACGGCCGCCCTCGCCGCTCACCGCGGCTGCCGCAAGATCGTGCGCCCAAGGTCCTACCCGGAGCGGCAATTCCGTCCGACTCGGAACACATGCCAGACACGCTCACCTATGATCCGAACTCTCAACAACTACACGTCGGCACCGGGCGTGTCGGTAATGTAACTGCTCAGATGTGGTCGTATCAGGTTTCTGGCGTAAATATACTCAGCAAGTGGTTTAGTTACCGTCGCAAGACTCGCGACCGGCCGGTCATGGGCGATCGGCGGGTGTCGGCTCTTCTTGAAATCCAGCCTGACCGTTGGCATGCCGACTACACACGCGATTTGATCGACCTGCTCAATGTATTGGGCCTACTCGCCGATCTTGAAAATGACCAAGCTCGACTGTTGGGCGCAATTCGCGAGAGTACGTTAATTTCAGTGCAGGAGCTGACCGAGGTAGGCATCCTCCCGGTGCCGCCGGAGAAACGCAAAGTAGCTAAGGCATGGCAAGAATCCCCCAGCGATACACCTAGCCTGTGGTGACGATGCGGTTTTAACGCTAGCAAGCCGTGAAAGGTGCCCTGGCATGCACGGCCAGGGCACCTTTTCCGACTAGGTCGTCGAGGATTACACCAGTTGCAGCGTCCGGCGGGCGATTCGGCGGAAGTCCACGACGAAATGACGAGGATTTGGGGTGCGGCAGCAGAGGATCCATTCTACTGTTGCAGCGGCTGGTTGTTTCGAGTGAGGCGCGGTCCCCTACGGCACTGGTTCTTGCAGCCGACCAGCGAGCTACCAACTTGATCTCGACTCTCGCCATCGTGCGAGGGCCGCCGCGCGGCGGTTGGGGGCTGCCGTCACGGCGGCGGCGAAAGTGCCCAGGCGAATTCCTCTGGGCACTCTCGCCGATTACTACCTAATTCGGCAGCAAGGCTCCGGCAGCTAGCGTCGCCTGCAGGATCCCGTCGGTCAGGTTCTCGACCTGGCGACCGCCTGCACTCGCGAGGTTCCCGTTGCCGCCTGCGCCGCCGCCAATCACCTGAGCGGCCGTCGTTAGTACCTCGCGTGCCTGGATGCCTGTGCGGGCTAGCGCGGGGGTAATGGCTGAGGTCAGTTGGGCTTTATCATCAGTGGCGGCGGCGAGGATCACGACTCCCGGCTGGTCGTTGGGGCAGCGGTTGAGGACGTTGTTGGTTAGCGGTCGCAGTTCGACGGCGGTGACGTCGTCCAGGATGGTGGCGATGAGCCAGCCGCTTCCGACGTGGCGGCGTTGCCCGGCGAGGCGTTCGGCGATGAGGTCGAGTTCGCGTTGCCGGTGTTGTTGGAGCGATTGTTCGGCCTTTGTCAGTGCGGCGAGTCGTTTGGTCAGGGTGGCGATCAGGTCGTCCGGGCGGGCATTGACCAACCGGCCGACTTCGGCCAGGAGGTGCCGCTCGTGGTCGGCGTGGTCGAGGGCGTCGCGGCCGGTGAGTGCTTCTACGCGTCGTAGGCCGGCTCCGATGGAGGATTCGCCGAGGATGCGGACGGGGCCGGCTTGGGTGCCGTGGCCGACGTGAGTGCCGCCGCAGAGTTCTCGGGAGGCGTCGCCGATGTCGACGATGCGGACGTGCTCGCCGTACTTCTCGCCGAAGAAGGCGGTGGCGCCGGCGGCTTCTGCTTCGGCGCGGGTGGCGTGCCAGACGCGTACGTCGGGGTCATCGAGGAGGTAGTCGTTGACCAGGGCGCTGATGGTGGTCAGTTGGGTGTCGTCTAGGGGTGCGAAGTGGGTGAAGTCGAAGCGGAGCCGTCCCGGTGCGACGAGTGAGCCCTGTTGGCGGGCGTGGTCTCCGAGGGTGCGGCGCAACATAGCGTGGACGATGTGGATGGCGGAGTGGGAGCGGGCGGTGGCTGCTCTGCGTCGAGTGTCGACGGTGGCCTGGGCGGTCTGCCCTGGCCGGGCTTCGCCGTGGGTGATGCGTCCGGTGTGGATTTGGAAGCCGTCGAGGCCGTACTGGGTATCGGTGATGTCGATGCGGGTGCCATCGCTGGTGTGGATGGTGCCGGTGTCGCCGACCTGTCCGCCGGATTCGGCGTAGAACGGGCTGCGGTCGAGGACGAGTTCGATCTCTTGGCCCTCGGATGCTTCTTGCACGGGTTTGCCGTCGCGCAGGATCGCGAGGAGTTGGGTGTCGGCGGTGGTGTCGGTGTAGCCGATGAAGTCGGTGCGGCCGTGTCGAGCGAGGATTTCGCGGTACGTGTCTTGGCGGCGCATCGCCGCGGCCGTCTTGCCCTTGCCGGTGCTCTTGGCGCGGCGGCGTTGTTCATCGAGCAGAGCCGCGTACCGGTCGGAGTCCACGACGAGGCCAGCGGCGTGAGCGGCTTCGATGGTGAGGTCGATCGGGAAGCCGTAGGTGTCGTGCAGCTCGAACGCGGTGTCCCCCGGGAGGAGATTGGCTCCGTCGGTGTGGGCGCGGCTGATCGCGGCGTCCAGCAGGCGGGTGCCCTGGCGCAGGGTAGCGCCGAAGGTCTCCTCTTCCCGGGTGGTGACGGCCTCGATCAGGGAGCGTTGCGCGGCCAACTCGGGCCAGTCGGCGGCGAGGTTGTCGGTGACGCTGCCGGTGATGGTGGTGAGGACGGGGGCATCGATGCCCAGGGCGCGGGCATGGCGGATCGCCCGGCGCATCAACCGTCGCAGCACGTATCCGCGTCCCTCGTTCGACGGCAGCACGCCGTCGGCGATGAGGAACGCCGTGGAGCGGGCGTGTTCGGTCACGACCTGGAACGACACGGCTGCGTCGCTGCCGTCGCGACCTGGGAAGCGTCGGCCGGCGAGTGCTTCGACGGTGGCGAGGGTGGGGGCGAGGAGATCCGTCTCGCAGACGGTGTCGACGCCTTGCAGGATCGCGGCCAGCCGGTCCAGGCCAAGGCCGGTGTCGATGCTCTTGTTGGGCAGCTCCCCGACGATCGGGAAGTCGCCTTTGCCGTCGCCTGGCCCGCGCAGGTTCTGCATGAACACGAGGTTCCAGATTTCGAGGTAGCGCTCGCCGTTGGCTTCCGGGCCTCCGTCCGGGCCGAAGGCGGGTCCGCGGTCGTAGCAGATTTCGGAGCTGGGGCCGCACGGTCCGGGTACGCCCATGGACCAGAAGTTGTCGTCCATGCCGAGGCGTTGGATGCGCTCGGCGGGGACTCCGACGCGGCGCCACAGATCGAATGCCTCGTCGTCGTCGCGGTAGACCGTGATCCACAGCCGCTCGGGGTCGAGGTGGTAGTGCTCGGTGAGCAGTTCCCACGCGTAGGTGATGGCGTCGGCTTTGAAGTAGTCGCCGAAGGAGAAGTTGCCGAGCATCTCGAAGAACGTGGCGTGGCGGGTGGTGCGTCCGACATTCTCGATGTCGGAGGTCCGGGCGCACTTCTGCACCGTTGTCGCCCTCGGGTACGACGGCTGCACCTCACCGAGGAAGTACGGCTTGAACTGGTTCATGCCGGCGTTGGCGAGTAGCAGGGTCGGGTCGTCCGGGATGAGTGGACTCGACGGCACCCGGGTATGGCCGCGGCTGGTGAAGAAGTCGAAGAAGGTCATGCGGATTTCGTCTGAGCGCATGGAAGAGCCTCACTGGGCGGTGACGCGAACGCACCCGGCACCCCACCTGCGCGGAGCAGCGCGGGCGGGGTCCTCGCCGGTGTCCGTCCAGGCGGGTTCGCGAGGGAACAGCGGTGGGATGTCAGGTCACGCCGAGCTGGGCCGAGGGGGTCAGGCGAGGACGCTGTCCTCGTTCCCCAGCTCGGCGCGGCTAGCTCGCCGCCCCACCATGCCCATCACGCGTTGTCCTATCCCTGTTGCCTCTCGCGCCGCTGCTCACCGATGTTGTCCCTGGTGGCGCGGCGTTGCCGCTGGCGCTGCCAGCGTAGCCTACCGTGACGATCGCCTGTTCCAGGGCGACTGCCTCGATCTGCGCCGGGTCGGTGAGCACCACATCGGCCCCGGCTTGTTCAAGCACCTCGGCGCTGGAGTAGCCCCACGCCGCGCCGGCAACCCGGACTCCCGCCGCGTGCCCGGCGACGATGTCGGTCACGGTGTCTCCGACGAACCACGCCTCGTGCGGGGGCACGTTCAGTCGGAAGAGTGCGGCCAGTACCGGGTCCGGTGCGGGTTTGGGTTTGGCGTCCTCGAACGTCACGAATGTGTCCATCAGCGTGGTTACGGCACCGAGACCCAGTAGCGCGATGCGGTGCCGTCGTTGGAGCGTGACGACCGCTTGGCGCATCCCGTTCATGCGGAGTCGTCGCATCGCACGCACGATGCCGGGTACGAGGGCGGCGTTCGCGGCGTGGGCGGCGTAGGCGAGGTCGAAGCCGTCATCGAATGCCCCGACCGGGTCGGTCAGGCCGAGGATGCCGAGCGCCTGCACCGGGGGTAGGTGGATCAATTCGGCCACCGCACGATGGTCCGGTTTACGTCCGAGCACGTTCGTTGCCACGTCGGACAGCGCGGCGGCCACCAAAGCGCGGCTGTCCACGATCACGCCGTCGAGGTCGAAGAGCACTGCCCCGATCATCGGCGCATCACCGTCGCCAGCGAATTATGCTGGGGCACCTCGGGAAGCATGCAGTCCAGTGAGATCCCGCGTTCGGCCAGCACGGCGCGGGCGGGGCCGGGGCGTGTCAGTACCGCGACCGCCGCCGTCGGCAGGCCACCGGCCGCTTTCAGCGCGTCGGCTGCGGTCAGGATCTGCCGCCCTGACCGCACCACGTCATCGATCATGGCGACCCGCTGGCCGACAAGCGGGTGGCCTTCGACCTGGCGTCGGGTGCCGTAGGGCTTGATGACCTTCCGGATCAGGACGAGGGGCAGCCGCGTGACGGCGGAGACCGCGAGCGCGAACGGCACCCCACCCAGCTCCAGCCCGGCCACCACCTCGACGCGAGGGGGCAGCAGTTCGGCCAGTGCCCGCCCGACGTCACCCAGCATCTTCGGGTCTCCGGCGACCCGATACTCATCGAAATACGAGCTGATCACCGTGCCGTCCGGCAGAGCGTAGGGCTCAGCGACGGTGCCGAGGGCCAGGACCTGACCGGCGATATCGCCGGTGGGCCTCACCATGCCGGGCTCCGCGACTCGTCGCGATCGAGTACGGGGATCAGGTCGGCCGCGGAATCGACCTCGTGCAGGAAGTCCAGCGGACGCGTCGGTGAGCTGTAGACCCATCGCTCGTCGCGCAGGAAGGCCAGCAGGCGGCGGGCGGTCGGCCCGGCGACGACGACCGGGACCGGACGGATGTTCCCGGCGTACCAGAGGGCGGCGGTCAGCTCGTGCAGGGTGCCGACGCCGCCGGCCATGGAGACGATCACGCTGGCGTGGTCGAGATAGGTATGCATTCGGGCACCCATGGTGGGCTGGTGGGTCACGGTGGTGACGTGGGGGTTGAAGGCCCCCCATGCCGTACCTGCCAGGGTGACCGCGACGACCGATCCGCCGCTTTCGACGGCTCCGTGGGCGGCGTGTTCCATCAGGCCGTTGTAGCCGCCGTGTAGCAGCGTGAGGCCCTGCCCTGCCAGGGTTGCCCCTATGTCATAGGCGAGGCGTTCCTCCTGCCGGGAGGCCGGTACGCAGCCGCCGAAGAACACGGCGTGGCAGGGCCTGGTCGGCACGCCGGGACTGGTGGCGCTCATGCGAATTCCAGGTAGTGCCAGTAGGCGTCGATGGCCGGGCGCAGCGGCTCCAGGATCGTCGGGGCCGCACGTTCGGCGACGGTCAGCGCGGTACTCAGCGCTGCCGCGAGGTCCCCGCCGGTGGGAACCGCGTTGCCGGTGATGAGGCGCTCCAAGTCGGCGAGGCATTGCCGTCCGATCGGTGTGGAGCCGACCTCCTCAGGGAGCTGGTACCAGCCGTAGAACGACGATCCGGGCGCGAGCACCGCCTTGATCAGGTTCTTTACCGCCGTGTGAAGGGCAAACATCTCCGCGTACGCGATGAACCGCTGCCCCCGGGCGATGCGTTTGCGGATCATGTGGCCGATTACGAGGATCTCCACCAATAGCTCGCTGGGGGTGTGCGGGCGCTCCAGTGTGCTGTTGATGACCCAGTCGACGTGGCTGTGCGGGCGGCTGGTTGCCCCGTCGGCGAGGTAGACCGGCATGGCCGTAGTCCGGGCCAACACGGTGTCGAGGCGGCTGACCGGCACGATGTAGAGGTCGACCTGGTACAGCTTCCGGCCGTCGGCGACGAGGTAGACGTAACCGAGGCCGCCCATTTGGGCGACGATGGTGTCCCGCCATCCCGGCAGGACTGCGCCGAGTTCGGCGGTCATCAGGGCATCGGCGACCTGGATGAACGACGCGAAGCTCGGATCGTGTACGGCGACGATGAAGTCCAGGTCCGACAGGCGGTCGGCGGTGCCCGCTGCCAGCGACCCTCGAACGTGTAGGGACTGTACGGCCGGGCTGTGTGACAGCACCTCGACCGACTTCTCCAACAGCTCGAACTGGTGTGGCAGGTTGGCGGCGGCAACGGTGTCCAGGAGGGTACTCACGGCGACTGGTCCTTTCCTCGGGAGAGGTCGATGGTCAGGCGTGGCCGAGCATGATGGCCTTCTTTGACCGCCACCGTTCGGCGTCTTCGTCCCGGTGTAACGCGGCATACATGAGCGCGATCAAGTCGTAGACCTGCCCTTCCGGAAGCGCGTAGCGGTAGAACAGCTCCAGCAGGGTGGTCTCGGCGGCCCGGTCGTAGCCGAGCTGCGCCAGGCCGGATGCCGTCGCCACGTGTTCTTCCAGCTCATCGGCGGCGGGTGTGGGCAACGCCGCCACCGAGTCCGCGACGGAATCCGCGCTGGCGTTCAAGGCGGTGAACGCATCGTCGGCATAGCAGTCGATCACCAGGTGGATCCGTGCCGGGCCGAATCGGTTGCACACCCCATGCGGGCTGGTCGGCGTCAACCGCCACACCCGACCATCGCTCATGTGCACTTTCGTCCCGCCGAGGATCAGGTATGCCGACGAGTTCGTCACCAGCGGCACGTGCACCCGATGACGTTCCACGTCGTTCAGCTCGCCGTAGTCGCGGTGCTCCCAGAGGAAGGCTCCGGCCTCCAGCCGGGCAAGCCGCGCCCACATGCACCGCAACCCAAGCTCGGCGAGTAGCTCCCGGACGGCGGGCATGCGAGTGAGCAGGCTGGTAGCAACCGGCTCGGGGCAGTCGCGGATGGTGACGTCACGCGGGTTACCGGTGTCGTTGAGCAGCGACAGGGTGTGCCAGCCGCCGTTCTGATAGTCGCCATATTCGACGACCCAGTTGCCCGGCACGGTGAGCGCCTCGTGCCGCAGCCGTTCCATCAGGTCGGCTCTGATCGGGCGCAGAGCAGCGACTTCAGTAGGCAGGCTGGCCGGGGTAGCTAGCCCAGTGTTGGTCATGGCGATAGCTCCTTGACGTGGAGGAAATCGGGCAGGTCTTTGCGAGGTGGCAGTCGACACGGCTGACCGGGCCGGGCTGCCGCGTCTGGCCATGAACAGCAGCCGGTCTGGTAGTTCCCTCGCGGCCACGACTGGGTGGGTCCTGGTGGGGCGACAGCATCACGATGGCCCCGGTTTGGAGGGGTCGAGGCCGCGTAGCTCAGGTGGCCTTACGGGCGTGTATTGCCCTGCTTTCGTAGGAGCCGAGGACCACGCCGGGGTTGGACATGAGGGTGACGAACCGGTCGAGGGCGGTGTTGGTGATCTCGGGTGTGAGCAGGACGGGGCGGAGCTGGTTGACCACGTCGGCGAGCATCTGGCATCCGGGGCCGTTGCCGGTCCAGGTCTCGGTGATGGTGTGGGCGCAGACCTGCGCCATGTTCTTGGCGACGAGGAGTGCGGGGGTGTCGGTCGTCCAGGTTGCGGCGGCGTCCGGTCCGGCGATGGTGCGGTAGACGCGCCGCAGAACGGCGTGGATGAGGGCGGCGTCGTCACCGGGTGCTCTGAAGACACGCGGTGGGGTGCCGGTGATGTCGGCCAGGACGAGCCAGCCGCCGGGACGTAGCCGGGTGATCATCTGCTCCAGCACCTGGACCGGGTGCGGTAGTGCGCCGTGCAGCCATCGGGCGACGACGAGGTGAAAGCGGTTGGGCTCGCCGGGAAGGGAGTCGCGGCCAAGGTCGCGGTGGTAGACGTTGATGACGGCGGTCGGGTTGAGGCAGCTGGTGTCGTTGTCGACCGCGCTGACCGTGCCGTAGTTGCCGACGAGGCGGGCGAGGCGGGCGGTGACGGCTCCGGTACCGGCGCCGATTTCGAGCACGTGATGCCCGGGTCGGATGTCGAGCTTGTCCAGCTCATGCCCGATGGTTGGGTCGAGCAGTTCGCGTAGTCGGGCTGGGTGTACCTGGCCGTTGTGAGCGGTTGTCGTCACGGTGCTCCCTCTCGTGATCAGGGTTCGGGCGTACAGGGGTACTCGCCGGGGACAAGCCACACACCGGAGCGGCGTGGCATCTCCAGCTGGCCCGGGTGGGCCGGGAGTGGTGCGTGGGTGGTGGATGGCTCCCACCAACGGCGCTTGGCGTGGGTGTGGGTGAGCAGGAGTAGGTAGACCCCTGTCCGCCAGCCTGCAGGCGTGAGGATGGCGCGCTCGTAGGCCAAGACCGCTCCGGTGCTGGGGTGCAGGATCAGCAGGTGCCGATTGCGGCCGTCGTCGCTGGTGGCGCTCAGGGCGATGCCGGTGCGGCCGGCGCGGTCGAGCGTGTTGGGGTGGGCGGTCAGCCCGCTGGTGTCGGCGAGGGCCTGCGCGGCGAGGGCGCGTTGCGGCGGGCCGGGGCTGTGCCAGGTGGCGAGCGCGGCGATACCGGCCACGAGTCCCGTGTTCCTGTCAGCGTGCCCGTTCTGCAGGCGTGCCTGGGCACGGAGCCAATCGGTGCTGCGGTATGCGCGGGACAGATCCCTGTCGTCCAACCACCCTGGCGGCCAGAAGTCGCGCATGACCCCGAACCGGAAGTTCGGGTGCTGGGTCATCAGCTCGGCACCGGAGTCGTCGTCGGCGTACCAGCGCACGACATCCCGCGTGCTCTGCTCGCCATCGTTGCCGAACCAAGCGCGATGGTGCACCACGTTGAATCGGCCGCTGACCGAATCGCAGGGGTCCTCTGCTGGTTGGTGCGCGAGGCGCAGCAGGATCGGGCGAGCCGGCTGACCGGACCGCAGCATCGTCGGCGGCGGGGTGCGCGCAGTGCTGGCGAGGTTGTGGTTCGGCGACGGCACGTCGCAGCCGTCAGCTGCGGCGAGCAGAAGCGGTGTCTGTTCGCCAGATGGCGGAGGTACCTGACCGGCGATGAGGGCCATGGCGACAACGGCCAAACCGACGACGTTGCGATGTGCCCACCGGCCAGGGGCGGAGTCAGACGACAAGGACGGGGTACGGGTCTCCACGCCGCCGGAAGCGACGGCGCACGGTGCGGCCGTGGCCTCGCCAGGGCGGCTCTGAAAGGGCGGGGGGCTCATCGCGTCCCGCTTGGGGATGGTGGGCCGTCCGGTCGCAGCCGAGGTCGCGGAATCAGCCGCGGCGGTGCGGCGGCGGCGAGGTCGGCGACGAAGGCGTCGATCTGGCCGTGAGTGATCCCGGGCATGCAGATGAGGTGGCTGATAGGGCCGTCGGAGGCGAGCACCCACTTCTTGCGCACCTGCTCGGATGGGGTAGGCAGAACAACGGTGAAGGCATGCGGGTATCGCCAGGCACGCCATCCGACGGCGTTCAGTTGGTCGACGGCATAGGCCGCGAGGCGGCGGGCTTGAGTCGCCCGCCAGTGGTGCCCTTCACGGCCGTGAGTGGCGATGGCGTGCCACAGCAGCGCGGCGGCCAAGCCGCAGCGCGAGCCGGTAACGGTGGTGTCGAGGGTGGCGGTGTAGGCGATGCGGCCGGCGGCCTTGCGGACGCTGTCGCGGATGAGCACGACTCCGCACGGCGTTGGCACGCCCAGGAATTTGTGGCCGCTGATGGCGATGCTGCCGATACCGCTACCGTCATCGAGGCGGAGCCGGCCATCGAGTGCGAGCGGAATACCAGACAAGGCCGCGTCGACGTGGAGGTGTCCGTGCACTTCGTGTTCGTCGAGGACGGCGCGGATGGAAGCGGTGTCGTCCACGGCCTCGGTCAGGGTGGTGCCGGCGGTGGCAACCACGATGGCGGGCCAGCGTCGACGGCGGCTGACCTGCGCGGCGAGGTGCGCATAGTCCATTTCGCCGCCGGGGTGGACGTTAACGGCGACTCCCCGCGCCCCGAGCATGTGGACGATCTTGGGTATCGAGTAGTGGGCGGCAGTCGAGTAGTAGACGCGGGCGGTGGGGTGGCGGCGGTGGGCGGCGTGCAGGGCGGACAGGTTCCCCTCGGTGCCGCCCGTGGTGACATAACCCCACCGGTCATCGGCGGGCATGGCGAGGGTGTCGGCGACCCAGGCGATGACGGCCCGCTCCAGCACCCGCGTGTGGGCTGTCCCGCCCTCATCAAGGGGGTCGCCGATGTTGTTCCACAACCGGTTGCCGAGGCGGGTGATGACCTCGCTGTAGTCGAGGTCCACGGCGCCGGGAAACCCGATGCTCGTCGCAGCGGCGGCGTCGGCATCGCCGACCAGGTGGTCGAGGACGGCCGTCACGTCGACCGACGCGCGGCTGAGATCTGCGGCGTCGGCGAGGCTGAGACTCTGGTAGCGGGTCACGCCCACCGCCCCGCGAGCAGGTGCGCGCTGAGGGTGTGGTGCAGTGCTCCGAGCTGCCGCCAGATCTCGCGGGTCTCGTCGTCGCCCTGCTCAGTCAGGCGCTCGTACGGGTTGTGGAAAGTGATCCGATTGGGGTCGAGGGTCTTGTTGCAGCGCACGCCGTCGTCGCCGAGGCGGGCCTGCGGGTCGCGGTCGATGTGCAGGGCGGTGCCGTCGGTCAGCAGCGCGTAGCACTGGCCTTTCAGGTTGAACGCCGACATGTAGCGGCCGGCGGACGCCGCCTCACGTAGCATCCCGGCAACCTGGTACCAGCGACCCTGGTCGGAGTCGAGGGTGCTGACACCCACGCCGACGTACCTCGCATCGGCAGGCAGGGTCATGTCCCCGCCGTTGACCATGGAACCCTCGGGCCCGACTGGACTCCATTCGCGTCCGATGGAGGCGATGTTGTCCGCGGCGACTTCTGTCAGCTCCGCGAGCAGGCGCGGCAGGAAATCGGAGTCCGGCGACTGCGGCCACAGCCGGTAGGCGGTGTGCAGCTTGTAGCCGTGGGGCTCGGCGGGGGCGTCGGCGACGAAGAACAGCATCAGCGCGTGGGGGCCGAGTGCGTGGCGTTGTCCGATCCGCTGGTCAGCCTCGATCAGGTGGCCGGTGTTCAGTCGCTTAGGGCGTGTCCTGCCGATCTTGTAGTGGTTGATCGTTGACGATGTGCCGGTGGTACGTCGTGGTGAGCTGACTGACGAGGCTTGGGCGGTGATC
>NZ_JBEXIJ010000058.1:0-13218 GCF_040608495.1 Micromonospora sp. NPDC005174
GCTCCGCCGCCTCGCCCGAGGCGAACCCGCCACCCGCCAACAACGCCTCACCTTCGACACACCCGACTGACAGCAATGTGAAACGCCCTCTGAGGAGCGCAACATCGGGCCGGAGAGGCAAGATATCCACTCCGGCCCGACCGTGGCCAGGATTCAACCAGGCGCCACAGAATCGCTATACAGATCCATCTTGGAACACCTACAGAAATTACTCAGGACGATCGAAGGTCTCCACGCTCGTTCTGAAGACCACTCCGCTGGATTCAGGACGAATCTCGACAATGAAGTCAGGTAAAGCATTTGCCCCAGGCTCGCCATCTTCCAACATCGAGCCCGGCTCAGCACTCCAATCCACCAAGTGGATCGTCACCGCATGACGCCCCGGCGCTAAGGGGATTGTCAGTTCCTCTAGGTCAAGGTCTACGCCGATCGCATCGAGTCCACCTAGAACAACCGAACCGTGGGCAATAAGTAGGTAGGGGTCTGACGTCACCGCCACGTAGCGACTCTCACGCTCACTAAGCGAGAACTCACCACCCCGAGCCCGCACTAGAAATTGGAAGGCACCATCCACCCCGAGATTGATAGGCACGAGGAACCCTTGTTCGATGTAAGTCGCAACTGAAGATTCGGGCGCTATCCGATGCTCCCAATCAATTTGACTGACGATGGACGAGAAGTGCTCGGGTTGCCAGAGACAGAACATTCCCGCCTCCGTCCTGAGAGCCTGAGTAGACTCGAATATGCCGCTCGTCATAATAGACCTAACATCGCGCAGAGATTGTGATTTTGCAAACGGTGTCGCCAGATCTCAGGCCAAGCGATTAAATTTTCCTTGGATCTGCCGCGAACACCCCTTCGCTGGTCGGCAAAGTTCGGTCCTTGGTCTCCAAGGCTAGTACCTAGCAGGAGATTCGTTCTGGCCGCTTCTAAATACTAGTGTCCGGCAGGCAAGTAGGGGCCAACCCAACCCACCTCCACTTGCCTGCCGTTGGACTCTCAGTTAAACAGCATCAGGATTCGAAATTTCCAGTCGTGCGCCCTGGATGCCTAAAACCAGTTTGCCGATGCCTTCATTGGAAACACCCAATTGGAATACTGAGGAGCCCACTAGGTACAAAATCGATTCTTGGTCTACAGCAAGAAAGTGTTCGCCCTGGCCAAACTCGCCGACAGGGAAGAGTTGACGATCAAATTTCTGCGACAACTCCTCGAACCTGCCCTCTTCGCCCACGGCTAGCTCCGGATCTATTTCAAACGGTTCCTTCGCAACCGACCGTCCCGGACCCTGAAGATCGACGCGAATTCCACCGAACTCTTCGAGGAAGCGCTCCGCAGCTTCATGCCACAGGAAGCCCGGAAGCCTATCCTTATAGCCGGAAATCTCCACCGATCTATTAGGAAACCATCCAGATCGGCGCAATACAACCTCTACATCTGGAGCATATTCCACCACACTCACCCTCCAGTCTCGAACCTTATACTAAACCGGTCGGTAAGGACTTGGCAGCTAGGGCAGGGACCAATCCCCTTCAAGAAGTTAGAGTTAGTCCTACTGCGCCCCAGAACTGCAGCCGCCGAGGCCCCCGTAGGGTCCTGCCCTGCGGTCAAAGCCTGAGTAAGACACTCTACCAATCCGCAGCCGCCATGATTATGCCCTCGTTCCGCCGTCGGGATTGAGTCGAGGATGTCTTGCACCACCGGGTGCACTGGTCGGTTTCCCGCGCCTCCGTCACTGTGAGCGACGATCGGATTATTATCGCCAATCTTCAATGCTTCGATAACACCAGGCCGTTGCGAGTTCGGCAAATCAGCCACGTTTGCCGCTTCGTTCTCCGCAGCAGCACGCGCAGTCCCGCAGTTGTGTACGAGTACCGGTGTGCCACCGGCCACGACGTGATAGGTGTGGATGCCGTCGATGGTGAGGTTATGGACTCGGCGTTGTTGGGTGAAGGGGCGGACGGCCTCGACCTGCACCAGCGTGCCGGCCGAGGTACGCAGCCACTGACCCGGCTTCAGGTCGGCGGCCTTGACCCATTCCTTGAGGTCCGCAACCCAGAACGGGTGTCCGTCGGTGGCGATCACCGAACCCGAGGCGTCGCCCTTGGCACCGTCGGTCTCGACCGTGACCTCGACCAGGTCCTTGTAACCCTCACCGACGATCAGCCCGACAACCTCGCGGGCCTCCGTCTTACCCGTCTCTGGGTCGGAGGCGAGGACCTTGTCTCCCAACGCGATGTCCTCGATCGCCTTGGTGGAACCGTCACCCATCACCACCTGGGTGTCGGGGATGAAGCTGTTGCCTATCTTGCACGAGTCGCCGGCTGCCTCGGCGACGTCGTCGCCCTGTTTCGCCGCTGTCGCCGCAGCGTCGTCGGCCTGTTTCGCTGCCGCCGCGGCTGCCTCGTCCGCCTGTTTGGCGAACAGCGCCGCTGCCTCGTCGGCCTCCGCGAGGACCCGTCGGGCCACCTTCATCTCGTCGAACCAGGTCATCACGGCCTTACCGGCCCGCAACATCGCCTGGCCGACCTTCTTGGCCTTGAGGATCTTGCCCCACGGCAGCGCACCGGCAACGGCCATCGCGCAGGCGCCGATGTCACCCTTCATCACACAGTCACGGATGTCGTTGATCCCGAGAACCTCGAGCAGGATCTGCCCACCAGCCTCGATGACGACGTCCAGGATCTTCTTCTCCGAGACCGTCTTGGCCTTCCGGACCTCCTCGGCGCTCGGCCCCGTCGGTGTCTTGGTCCCCCCGGACGGCGTCGTGGTCTTGGTCGGCGTGGGCCGTGGCCCCGTACCCGCAACGCCACCACCATTGCCGGTGCAGTTGTCGTCGGCGCAGAACCGCAGACCTGACGCATCGGAGAAACTCACCGGCGAGTTGTTCGCGTAGGCGTAGCCCTGCATCTGCTGCGGATCGCTGAAATCGACGACCGGGTCCAGCGAGACGAACCGACCCGTGGCCGCGTCGTACTCCCGGGCACCCAGGTGTGTGAGCCCGGTCGACGAATCGATAGTGCCCCCGACGAAGCCCTTCTGCCCCGGCCACACCGACGGCTGGGTGCCACGAGCCTGCCCGTACGGCGTGAACTTGCGGCGCGTCGACGCCTGCGTGGTGGCGTCGATGCTCTGCTGCGCAGTGCCGTGGTGATCACCGAGCAGGAAGTTCACCTTGTTCGACGGAGTACGGACCGCGCCGACACCCTGGTAGTAGCGGGTCCCGGTAACCGCCGACGTGGCCTTGGTCAACGTCACCTCGGTGGAGCCGAGATACAGCGTGACGGTGCTCGGGTCCCGCCGAATCAGCCGGCTGCCGCTGGCGTCGTACAGGAACTCGGTGACCTTCGTACCCTCGGTGACCTTGGACAGATGGCCCTCGGCGTCCCACGTCAGATCCTGAGCCGTGCCACCGATCTTGCGGCTGGTGGTGTTACCCGCCTGGTCGTACTCGTACTGGTCCAGGCGCTGACCGCCGGGCAGGCCACCGCTGGCCGGACCCACGGTGGTGACGTTGCGCAGCGTGTGAGGCTGAGCGGCGCCCGCCGCGGGGTAGGCGTACGTCGAGGTGACGTTGTTCGCGGAGTTGCCCGACGTGTCGTGCTGGACCTCGGTCTTCCGGTTGCTGGTTCCGTCGTAGAACGTGTACGAGTGCCAGTACGGGTTCGGCCCGCCGACCGTGGCTGCCGACGGCGTCTTCGCCGCACAGTCGTCAGTCGCCGTCCACGCCTCGGTCATGCGACGGAGGTAGTCGTAGCCGAAGCACTGGGTGTCGGTGGACGTACTCTGCTCGACACCCTTGATCTTGGTGATGTTGCCGATCGAGTCGTACTTGTACTCGATGTCGTCCAGCCGCGTCGGTGCGATCGAGCGGTCGGTGACGGTCTTGGCGAGGCGCCGGGTGCCTTCCTCGTAGGAGTAGCTGAGGTAGACCTCCTTGCCGACCGCCCCCAGGGTGTGCCGCAGCGGCTCGCCGTACCTCGAGTACTGGGTGGTCTGCAGGTACTTGCTCAGACCGGCGACGCTGACCGGCATGTCCAGGCCGTCGTACCCGTAGGTGACGGTCTCCGCGGGGAGACCACCGCCGGACGGGTAGGTGTTGGTCTTCGGCAGGCCGACATTCGGGGTGTACGACGCCCCGAAGCTGTAGGTACCGGCGAGGGCACCTTCGCTGGCCGGGATCGTGTACTTGGTCCCCTCCGGCTGGTAACGGGCGTTGTAGCCGGTGACCTCGGTGATGTAGGCGTTGGACCCCACATATCGGGTCGAGGAGGTCGGCAGCCCCAGCTTCAGGGTGTCGTAGTCCCATTGCGCCGCAAGGGTTCCGGGGTCAGCACCCTGCCGCAGGGTCTTCGGACGACCCAGCTCGTCGTACGTGTACGAGAGCCGCTCCAGCCGGGCGTCGGTGGTCGAGGTCAGTCGGTCACCGTCGTCGTAGGTGCTGGTGGTGTCGCCCTTGTCCGGGTCACTGGCCTTGATCTGCCGGCCCCGCAGGTCGTAGACGTAGGTCCACTCGTTACCGGTCGGGTCCTTGACCTTGCTGAGCCGACCGAACCGGTCGTACGCGTAGGTGGTCGCGTCATAGGCGCCCGTCGCCGTGGTGCCGCGGTACTGGCGCAGCTCGGTCTGACGGCCCTGCCCGTCGGTGATGGAGGTCGTGGCGGTTCCACCGGACGGCGGGGTCACATTGATCCGGTCACCACCGTAAGTGGTTACCGTCCGCCACTTCTCGACGCCGAAGCTCTCGAAGACCTCGTTGGTCGGGCGGCCCATCCCATCGAAGTAGTACCGCATCTGGCTCGGGACCAGGTTGTCGCCGACATCGTCGTGAAGTTGCGCCGATGGCGGTGAGTCGTTGTAGTAGGCCGCCCGCTTCTTGAACGCGAGACCGCGGTTGTCGTAGAAGACATCGGTGAGGATTCGGCCACCACCGGCAGCTGGCTGCTGTGTCTGGCGCAGCCGCAGCATGCCGTCGTAGATCTCGTACCCGACCCGGTACGAGCCGTCTTCCTTCAGCGTTTCGGTCGTGACGACGACCGGCGCTGACTGAGTGACCTGGTAGGAGAACCTGCTGTTCGGAGTGTCGAGGTTCGCGCTCTTGTCACGACCCGGCAGCCAGACCTTCTCCAACCGCCCCAACGGGTCGTACGCCAGATCGGTACGAGCACCGTTGGCATCGACCTCGGCAGTGGGCAGTCCCCACGCGGGCTGCACGTAGGACGTGGACTTGTGCAGCTTGGGGTTGATGGTGTCGATCTGGGTGACCAGTGCGTCGGCGGCAGGCGTGAACACCGTCGTCGTCTTGTTGCCGTAGACGTCGTACGCCTCGGTCACGCGACCGTACGCGTCGAAGGCCGACCGCGCGGTCACCTTGTAACGCGGGCCGCCCGACGGCCACTCCATCAGCTCCTCGACCTGGGTGACATCACCGTTCGTTGGAGCCTGACCCAGGGTGGTGGAGCCGTCGTAGTACATCCGGGTCTCGGACACCACGTCGGCCGGCCGAGACGGGGTGGTGGTGCACGCCACCGCCACCTTCTCGGTCCGCTTCACCTTGGACAGCAGCCAGTCACTGGTGTTGCGCGCGTACTCGTGCCGGGTGCAACTGTTGTCGTCGCTACGGGAGACGTCGCCCAGGTCGTTGGTCTGCGTCGGGATCCCGTACTCGTCGAAGCTGTTCTGCACCTCGGTACGGCGCCACGATCCGTCGGCCATCTTCGACCGGGACTGCACCTTCGTCGTCTGGGTGACGTACGACTTCAGGGAGTTGGTGCCGCTGCGAGCCCGGGTGGCGGTGGCCGCGCTACGCCACGGGGTGCTCAACGTCGCGGATTCGAGGACACCTCCGTCGGCGGAGTAGTACAGCGCTTCCCGGATCATGCCCTGGAACTCGGGTAGGTCGTTGATCTGACCGCCTTCCGAGTCGACGACCTGCGCGTCCCGGGTGCCGGTCGACGTCTTGTCGCCGTGCAGACCCTGGAAGTAGCGCGTCTCGGTCAGTGAGATCGGGTCCGGTGCCTTGCCAACCCGCGTCTGCACCTTGGCGTAGCCGCGCCACTGACCCCACGTGCGCTGATCGGACTTGGTGAACTCGCTGTCGTCGTAGCCCCAGGCCGGCCCGGAGAACTGGTAGTTGGTCTCCTTGGGCAGCTGACCGCCCTTGCGGTCCTGCTCGACGACCTGGTTCACCACGTACTTGTGGAACCAGTCGAGCACTGGCTTTGTCTCGCCCTCCGGCTGCCAGTAGACGGGATAGCAGCGCTTGGTGTTCGTCTCGTTCGGCGCCGGCAGGACGATCGGCTCGAATCGGCTGCACTCGCGTGGCAGGTAGCCGATACCGATGGTCGACCCCGTCTCGGTGTCGATCCTCACCATGCGCTGCCGGGTGATCGCCGGTACGCCCTCCAGGCCATCGACCCGGTTGGGCATGGTCTGCCCGGTGAACTGCACCGCTGGCATGCTCTTGCTGCCACCGACCTTGCCGGTGCGGGTGATCGACGCGAGCCACAGGGAAGGCGTCGTCCCGTCGGCGGTGTCCGGGAACTCGTGACTGAGCGTCCAGGTGTCGACGTCGCTGTACGTGGTGCCGACCCGGATCTGGGTGGTGATGGACGTCAGCCGCTTACGGGTCCAGAAGGTGGGTGAGAAGCGGTCGGTGCAGGCCTCGCCAGCGTTGCAGTTCTGGTCGGCCGGCACATCGGGCCAGTGACTGCCGTTGTCGACGTTGAACTTCGCCTCGGCGCAATCGAAGCTCGCGTTCGGCAGACACCGCTCGTCGACACCGAAGACGATCTTCGCGGGTGCGGGCTTGGCGTACTCCTGGCCGTTGCGCTGGCCGTACTCGATCCGGTCGAGGTAGCCGCCGCGCTCGTACTGCACGCCATTGGTCTTGATGTTGCGGCCGTAGTAGTTGCTTTCCGTCTTGTAGTAGTACGCCATTGAGTTGTCGTGCGGATCTACGACGTGGTCGAGGTTCCATCGCCAACCCTGCTGACACCACGCGGCGTCGAACGTGCTGGCGTGGCACGGCTCACCGGAGTTGTTGCCGAAGACCGGGACGGTCCACGTCGACTTCGTCTCCGGGGCGTTGCTGGACCAGTTCGGCAACCGGTTGCGGCCGAAGTAGTACTGGGTGCCGTCGGTGGTCGTCACCCGCCAGTACTCACCGTTGTTGTCGCCGTTGCTGGCGCCCGTCAACGATTCGATCCGTGAGCCGTCGTCCTCGGCCGTCCGCCAGACGCCGGTGTCGTCGTCCCGAACCAACTCGGTGGTCCGTCCGTTCAACGACAACGTGACGTTGTTCGAGGCCCAGCACAGGTCGCCGGTCTTCTCGGTGTTCAGCGCTCCGGAACCCATGTCGTCGGCGCAGGACTTGTACCGGCGCTCGACGTAGCCGGGCCAGTAGTCCCAGCCATCGCCGACCCAGGTGGCCTGGTTGTTGGTCGAGACCATCCGCCCGTCGACGCTGCTCGACGAGTAGCCCAGACCGATCGAGGGCGTCGGGCCGCCGAGCGAGGCCGGCAGATCCATCGGGTACGACCACGAGAAGTCACCCGCCGAGCCGCCGGCGGACCAGGAGCCCGTGGCGCTGAGGCTGGTTGCCCCGTAACTACCGCCGGAGCCGGACGCCGCCGCGGTGGCCGCGAGTACCGTCGCCGCGCGAGCGACGTTCACCTCGGCGACCAGGGTCGAGGCCGCTCCGTTGTTGCGGGTCGGCAGCACCGTCGATTGCTGGCACGCTGCCCGATCCGGTGTGGTGAGCGCGCAGGCCGGAAGCTGAACGAGGCGTAGCCGGGAGGCGTAGTCCGCGCCGTACGCGGTGCGAAACGCGCTGTAGTTGACCTCGATCGACACGCGTCCGGCCTTGCCGTCAGCACTGCCGACACTGAGCAGCAGACCTCGCACTCCGGCCCGATCGGCGCTCGCCCGGTCTCGGACCTCCACCTGGACCGTTGCCGGTGTGCTCGTACCGGAGCTGCCCCGCTGGGTCGCCGCAGTGGCGGGACCGACGCGGACCGGGGCTTTTCCGGCCTGCACCCGCGACCCCGCGCTCTGGGCACCCAGATCCACAATGGTGGACGACGCCGCCGGCCACTGCGGCTTCGGCAGACTGCCACTCGAAACTCGTCTGAGCATGGCGGTTTGGGGCTCGGTCGGCTTTGCGCGGCCGGCAACCGACCGCTCCTTTTGCAACGCCGGTAGATCGACACCCTGCGCTGCCTGTGCCTGAACCGGCGTGAGCACACTGGTCACCATGACCAGGCTCAGCAGACCGGCGATGTGTCTCAGTCGCCTACCTGCTAACGACCGCCTGCCGCGCCTGCGCGCGGACGGCGTGGACGGACCTCGGGCCACGAAAGCCTCCCCCGTTGACGAACGACCATCGATGATGATCTGACCGTCGGATACCGTAGAGATCGTTTAGGGCGCAGACAAGGACCAGAAATCTCACACGGCGAGATCGGCTGATGTACTGGCTGTTGTCCTGTTTGACCGGTCAGTTGTTCACCGACAACTCCTTGTGCGGTGACGGTGACTTTGGTTGACTCCTGCCTCGCCGCCCGGGGCACCGACGACACCGGCCGGGCTCACGGGGAGGATCCATGTCGCGTCGCCGCACGCTGTCCAGATTTCTAGCCACACTCGCCGCCACCGCATCGGTCCTGGCCACGGCCGGAGTTGCGCCGGCCTCGGCAGCCCCGCCCTCACGCGCCACTGACAAGCGCGCCGCAGCGCCCGCCGGCGACACGGCGTGGTACGCGACCGAGCCAGAAGCGCTCGCCGCAGCCCGCGCGACTGGCGCACGGATCGAGGTCGACGGCCTGACGACCGAGACCCGGCAGGTCTTCGCCAATCCCCAGGGGACCTTCACCCTTGAGCAGCGAGCCCGCCCGGTCCGGCTCAAGCGCGACGGCGCCTGGGTCCCGGTCGACACCACTCTCGTCTTCGACAAGACCGGCCGGGTTGCTCCTCGGGCGACCTCCGTCGGCCTGAGCCTTTCGGCAGGCGGGGACGGGGCACTGGTTCGACTCACCCGCGATGGCAAGGAGCTCGAATTCGGCTGGCACAACGCCCTGCCCAGGCCAACCCTGGAGGGCGACACCGCAACCTATGCCAACGTCCTGCCCGACGTGGATCTGGTCGTCAAGGCCGACGTGGAGGGTTTCTCCGAGGTCTTCGTCATTCGTACACCGGAGGCAGCCGCCAACCCGGACATCACCACGGCTACCTTCGCGGTCACCACCAAGGGTCTCAACGTCACGACCGACACGGCCGGGAACATCAAGGTGCTGGACGGCGACGGCAGGACGGTCTTCAACGCGCCGACACCCCGGATGTGGGACAGCGGCGGCACGGTCGAGCCGGGCGCGTCGACCAGCGCCCGCATCTTCGAGAACAACCAGGGCGCCAGGCAGGCGGAGGTGAAGACGAGCATCGGCGGCGGAAGGCTCGCACTCGTACCCGACCAAGCGCTGCTCAAGGGATCGACCACGCGGTACCCGGTCTACGTCGATCCAGCGCTCGCCGGCGGTGCCCGGCTCGCCTGGACCTCCGTGTGGAAGACCTTTCCCAACTCGAAGTACTGGAACTCCAGCGACATCGCCCGCGTCGGCTACTCGGAGACCGACAACCTGACCAACCGGTCGTTCTTCCGCATGGACACCAGCAAGGTCAAGGGCAAGAACATCATCCGCGCCACCTTCCAGACGTACGAGACGCACTCGTGGTCCTGTAACGAGCGGTCAGTGGAGCTGTGGCGCACCGGTGCCATCAGCTCGTCGACGACCTGGAACACGCAGCCCGGCTGGATCAGCAAGCTGTACACCGCCAACGTCGCGCGGGGCTACAGCAGCTCCTGCCCGGACGGTGGGGTCGACTTCGACGCCACCGCCGGTGTCCGGACCTCGGCGGCGGCCAACGCCGGTGACGTCACCCTCGGCCTGCGGGCCAGCAACGAGTCCGACACCTGGGCATGGAAGAAGTTCCGCAACAACCCGACCCTCAGCATCGAGTACAACTCGACGCCGTCGGTCCCGACGAGCTTGAGCACCAGCCCGGGCGTGCCCTGCGCCGGTGGAAAGCTCGGCAATACCGATGTCTATCTCCGCGCGGTGCCGAGTGACGCCGACGGTGGAAACGTGACCGCCGAATTCTCCTACTGGCCCACCGGGGGCGCCACCACGATCCGGAACGTCACGGTTTCCACCGGGAACCTGGCCAGCACCCTGCTGGCGAAGACCGGCCTGACCGATGGGGCGACGTACAACTGGAGGGTCCGCACCAAGGACACTGACGGGGCGTTCTCCGGTTATTCGACGACGTGCAAGTTCACTGTCGACCGGACGATGCCCATCGCCGACGTCGACATCACGTCGGTGGAGTATCCGAACTACAACGACCCGGGCAACCCGCCGAGCACCAAGCCCGCCGGCACGCCGGGTCAGTTCACCATCAACGCCAAGGGCAACAGGGACATCGTCGGTTTCTACGTCGGCATCGACAACGACGCCCCGACCCGGTATATCGCCGCGAACGCTCCCGGTGGCACGGCGACCATCACCATGACTCCGACCCGCAGCGGGCCCGGCGTGGTCAGTGTCCGCACCTGGGATGGTGTCAACCCCTCGGTGTCGTTGGACAGCGACTTCAGCTTCTTCGCCACCTCCCCCGGCGTCCACGAGAGCCGGAGCGACGTCAACGCCGACCGCCACGGCGACGTCATCGGCCGCACCACCGCCGGCGACATCTGCCTCTACATCGGCGACGGCGCCGGCAACTTCCTCGACGGCGTCCAGTGCTCACTGAAGATCGACAGCAACCGGGCTGGATGGCTGCACGTGGTCCGGCCCGGCGACTGGGACGGCGACGGTTGGAACGACCTCGTGGTCGTCGAAGCCGACGGCGACCTCGTCTACCACAGCGGCATGGGCGCCGGCAGCTTCTACCCCAACGCCGAACCGGTGACCAGCTGGGACGCGGACGGCAACCAGGTGGCAGCCACCGGCTGGAACCAGTACAACCTCGTGGTGGCCCCCGGAGACTGGGACGGCGACGGCGCACCTGACCTGATAGCCCGCAAGTCCACCGGCGAAATCGTCCTGCACCGTGGAAACGGCTACGGCGGCTGGGCCGACGACTCCCAGCCTGTCCGGCTCGGCTGGGGCATCTGGCAGGGCTTCGACTCCATCGTCGCCGCCGGCGACGTGGACGGTGACGGCAAGCCCGACCTGTTCGCCCGCAAGTCCACCGGCGAACTGACGCTCTTCCGCGGCAACGGCAAGGCCGGATTCGCCAGCATCGGAGGGGCCAAGTACAAGGTCTGGCAGGCCGGGGTCAACGTCCGCCAACCGAGCACCACATGCGATCCCGCACCGACCATCGCCAAATGCCCCACCATCATCGACAACCTCGCCACCACCGAACAGTTCACGCCCATCTGCACCCGCCAAGGCGAGTACGTCGGCGGAAACCCCTACTGGGTGAAGGTGACCACACCACGCGGCAAGACGGGCTGGATCTCGGCCTACTACGCCGACTACAGCGAGAACCAACTGCCAGACGTGCCGAACTGCACCGCACCGACCAGCGGCACCTACACCGTCTGGACCGACGGAGTCACCGTCGCCTCCACCAACGCCGCATGTGAGGCATCCCCGAGCACCACCAACTGCTCCACCCCGATCGACACCCTGAACACCGGCTCGATGTTCACCCCGATCTGCCAACGCACCGGCCAGGTCGTCAGCGGCAACCCGTACTGGGTCTACGGCATCAGCTCCAACGGCCAAACCGGCTGGATGGCGAACTGGTGGATGGACTATCCCGACAACCGGATCCCGTTCCTGGCCATCTGCGGCAACTACAACGGAACCGCCGCCGGCACGGGCTGGAACGTCTACACCAACGCACTGTTCTCCCCCGGCGACATGAACGACGACGGGAAGAACGACCTGCTCGGTATCAAGGCCAACGGTGACCTGCACGTCTACTACGGCACCGGAAACGGCTCCGCGCTCTTCACCAACCCCTCCGGCGGCACCAGGATCGGCGTCGGCTGGGGAGGCTTCAACAAATTGTTCTGATCTACCGACGACCAGGGGCCCGCTCACTCGAGCGGGCCCCTGGTCGTCGTCGTGCTGGCCGCCACCGCCCGCCCAAGAAGCACCCAGCACGTGGCGAACCGACATCGCGCGGGCACGTGACAGCAGCGCTTGACGCGCCATCAAGAGCAGAACTGCCGCTCCATCCAGGACACAGACGAAGCGGCAGGTCAGAGCGTTGTGCAGCAGGCACGTCTGCGGCTAACCAGCCACGCCGTTACCGCCAGCGTTACCGCAAAATCACGCATGATCTTCTATATCCACTGGTGAACACCAGTCGGGACGGCCGGATTCGAACCGACGACCCCTTGAACCCCCAGGCAACCAACACGATGTCCTGACCTGCGGCGGCTGCCGGCTACGCTGAGCCAGATCGTCCGCCAGTGTCCACCGACGTCCAGTGCTGTGCTTCTTGATCGTCACCCAGTTAGTCACTCAGGAGGGTACTCGTGGCCCGGTTCCCGAATGGCGTCGAGCCTGCTCCATCGTGTCTCGGAACGGTGACCCTGCACGAGGATGACTCGACGGAGTGCAGCCGACAAGACTGTCCGGCGATGAGCAGCATCCATTGGGACGTTGAAGCGTGCGAGACGACCGGCTGCACCCGTTGCCCGTCGGGACCGACGTGGAGCCACTGGACGCCTTCGGTGTGAAGGAACGACCACCCGGCGATGAGCTGCTCAAGTAGCAGAGCTGCGCTGCCCGAACGGTCCACCAGAGTCCATGGACGTCCAGCCTTGCTCGCGTCCGTCGTCACTCAGTTGGTCACCCACCCCGGAAGTTAGGCGACTGCTCCTCCATCGCTGGGCCGGAGCCGGTCCCACTGCGGGTCGAAGCAGATCAACCCTTGCTCTGCCGCCATCTTGGCCGCCTCAGCCGACACCTCCTCGCACATGCTGTACCTCATGGCGAAGTAGATGATGGGCCCAGAGGCGTTTCCAATCATGGGACCGTCAGACCACGGGCTGGCGTCCTCCTCGTCCTCGGTCATGTCGATCCACCGCTCAAGGAGCGTATGGACGTAGTACTCCAGCAGGAGATCCGTTCTGACCTGCTGTGGCGGTGTGGTTTTGTCCGTGGGCATGGAACAGCCACCGCTGAGTCTCGTGGTTGTGTG
>NZ_JBEXIJ010000059.1:0-12316 GCF_040608495.1 Micromonospora sp. NPDC005174
AGCAGGCTGCCAGTCCGGGGTATAAATCATAATTGGCACTGGCTTTACAAGCACCCTGTTGAGTTCTCAAAGAACAACCACACACCGATCAGAAGACCCAACCAGTGGGCCCCCATCCCGGGGCTTTTCGTACCGTGTCCCCGTCGCTCTCGCGCCGGGCACTTTTACTACGTTACCTCACCGTCTCGGCCGTGTCAAACCGGCGTGTCCCGGTCTGTCATGCTTCGTGCGGGTTGGTCCCGGCGCACTCACGCAGCAGCGAACCGCTGCGTCAGGTCGTCGGATTTGGCAGGCCGGCCGCTGCGGTGTCCCGCAGTCGCGCCCGGTTCCCTGCCGGTCGTGAACCTTACCCGGTCGGTTCCGCTGCACCAAATCCACCGCCTGGCAGATCCGGCGAGCCCCGCCCGAAACCGTGTCCCGCAGGAGCGAACCCCTGCCTGACCCGGTTGCCAGACCGGTTCGGTTCTTTCAGGACTTCGTCCCGTTTGCCCCGTTCCGCGCTGGCAGAGAGAAAGTTACGCGTCCGCGGGTTTGATCGTCAAATCGGCTGGTGGCGTCCCGCGTCACACTTCGACCTGGGGTGGCAGTTCCGCAGTTCAGCGCGTTTCGCTCCGGCGTGCGATCAGCCAGCCACGGATTCCAAGGACACCGACGGTCGTGCCGATGGCCAGGGACGCGGCGATCAGCAGCGCGTGCACCCACAGGAAGGCCGTCGGCGCACCCTCCCCCACCGTGCCGGATAGCCATGCACGCGGGTCCTGCCAGATGGCGACTGCGAACCTCGGCCAGATCACCCAGGTCCAGATTCCTACCCCGACCAGGAAGGCGGACCACCCTCGCGACAACACCATGACTGCCGAGTATGTCAGCGGCGGTGCTGGTCACCGCTCCGGACGCCGACCGCGACCACCGGTCGGACGTCGCCGGGCACACCGGAGCCGCGGGTAGTGTGAGGTCGTGGTCCGGACGGGCAGCTGCGTACCGGAGGCGGTCGATGTGATCGACGGCCTTCCGCGTGGTGTCGTGCCTGTGTTCCCGACCAGCTCCGGCGACGGCCGTGAGCAACTTCTGGACGTACTCCGTGCCGGTGGCCTGCGGTACCGCGCCGGCGCGCGATGGCGGACGGCTCGCTGAGCCCTGTTCTCCGCTGACCGAGGGCGGTTCCGCCCCCTCGGCGCGCGCCCACGCGTGACCCATCCTGCCGCACGAAAGGCACATCGCCATGTCCGTCGCACGCATGCTCACCGGCGACCGGCCCACCGGCCGCCTGCACCTCGGTCACTACGTTGGCAGCATCGCCAATCGGGTACGGCTGCACCAGCGCTACGAGAGCTTCTTCATCATCGCCGACCTGCACATGCTCACGACCCGCAACCGGCGGGAGGACATCGATCAGGTCTCCCGCAACGCCCGCGAGATGGTGACCGACATCCTCGCCGCCGGCGTCGACCCGACACGGGCCACCTTCTACCTCCAGTCGGCGATCCCCGAGGTCGGCGACCTGAACACCCTCCTGCAGAACCTGGTGACCGTGCCCCGACTGGAACGGGTGCCGTCGCTCAAGGACATGGCGCGCAACGCCGGCAAGGAGGAGATGCCGTACGGACTGCTGGGTTACCCGGTGCTCCAGGCCGCGGACATCCTCTGCGTGAAGGGTGAGGTGGTCCCGGTCGGCCGGGACAACGCCGCCCACGTCGAGGTGACCCGGGAGATCGCCCGGCGGTTCAACCACCTGTACGGCGAGGTCTTCCCGGTGCCCGAGCTGATCCCGGCGGAGACGCCGAGCCTGGTCGGCACCGACGGCGCAGCCAAGATGAGCAAGAGCCGGGGCAACACGATCACCCTCTCCGACGATCCGGCGACGGTACGTCGGAAGGTCCTGGGCATGTACACCGACCCCAATCGCGTACGGGCTGACGTGCCGGGAACGGTGGAGGGGAACCCGGTCTTCGCGTACCACGAGGTGTTCAACCCGGACCGGAACGAGGTGGCCGACCTGGCGCGGCGTTACCGGGCCGGCCAGGTGGGCGATGTGGAGGTCAAGGAACGCCTGGTTGTCGCATTGGAGACGTTCCTGACGCCGATCCGGGAGCGCCGTGCCGAGATAGCGGCCGATCGTGGGCTGGTCGATCGCCTGGTCGTGGAGGGCACCGAGCGGACCCGCGTGGAGGTCCGCCGGACCCTCGTCGAGGTACGGCGGGCGATGGGGCTGACCGGCGCGTACCAGCAGATGCGACGGCGTGCCGAGCGGACCCGGCACCGGACGGACGTCCCTGCCTGACGCGGACGCCGCCAGGGACCGGACGCCCCGCGAAAGCGTCCGGACGCCGTGTCGATATCCCCGGACCTCGTTCGTCGTCATGCTGTGCGGCGACACCACCGCACCGAGAGGAGCCGACACGTGAAGTACATGCTGCTGTTCATGAGCCCCGCGAACGACGAGGCCGGCAACGGGTGCACCTTCGAGGACTGGGTCCGCTACGACCGGGAGATGAAGGACGCGGGGATCTGGGTCTCCGGGCACCCGTTGCAGGACCTGACCACCTGCACGACGGTGCAGGTGGGCCCGGACGGTGAACGCACGATCACCGACGGGCCGTTCGCCGAGACCCGCGAGGTGCTCGGCGGGTACGACATCATCGACGTACCCGATCTCGACGTCGCGCTGGATTGGGCGGCCCGCAGCCCCGGCGCCATCGGCAACGGGTCGGTGCAGGTACGGCCGGTCGCCGAGATCGAGGTCGAGGTCTGATCGTGGTGGACACGGGTGCGGCAGCCGGCTCGGTGGAGGCGGTGTTCCGGGAGGAACACGGCCGGCTGCTCGCCTCGCTCGTACACCGGTTCGGCGACCTCGACCTGGCCGAGGAGGTCGCCTCCGAGGCGATCGAGGCGGCGCTGGTGCACTGGCCGGTCGACGGCGTCCCGAGCCGGCCGGCCGCCTGGCTGCTCACCACGGCCCGCCGCCGCGCCGTCGACCGGTTGCGTCGGGACCGGGTGCTGGCCACCCGGCTGGCCGTACTCCGGGCGGAGGCCGAGCGATCCGACCCTGCGCCGCCGGCCGACGCCGACCCGGACCTGCCCGACGACCGCCTCGCGCTCTTCTTCACCTGCGCCCATCCGGCCCTGCCCGCACAGGATCGCGGGGCGCTCACCCTGCGCTTCCTCGCCGGGCTCACCACGGCCGAGGTGGCCCGGGCCTTCCTGGTGCCGCACGCCACCATGGCCCAGCGACTCGTCCGGGCCAAACGGAAGATCCGCGAGGCGCGCATCCCGTTCCGGGTGCCCGGCGTCGACGAGCTGCCCGCGCGTCTGCCCACGGTGCTCCAGGCCGTCTACTCGATCTTCACCGAGGGGTACGCCGCCAGTTCCGGCCCCGATCTCCAGCGGACCGACCTCGCCGAGGAGGCCGTCCGGCTGGCCCGGATCCTGCGCCGGCTGCTGCCCGCTCAGCGGGAGGTCGCGGGTCTGCTGGGACTACTGCTGCTGGTGCACGCCCGACGTGCCGCACGGACCGGCCCGGACGGCGCCGTGGTCCTCCTCGACGACCAGGACCGCGGACGGTGGGACCACGCGATGATCGACGAGGGGCGCGCGCTGGTGGTGGCCGCGCTGAGGGGCCCGGCGCCCGGGCCGTACGCCGTGCAGGCCGCCATCGCCGCGCTGCACGACGAGGCACCGGATGTGGCCAGCACCGACTGGCCCCAGGTGGTGGCGCTGTACGACGTTCTGCTCCGCATGGTGCCCTCACCGGTCGTGGCGCTGAACCGGGCCGCCGCAGTGGCCATGCGGGACGGGCCGGACGCGGGGCTCGCGCTGCTGGACGGGTTGGCCGACGATCCGCGGCTGCGTGGCTACCACCTCTATCCGGCGACCAGGGCGGACCTGCTGCGCCGGCTCGGACGCCTCGACGAGGCCGCAGCGGCGTACCGCGACGCGCTGACGCTGGTCGGCACCGAGCCGGAACGGGAGCACCTACGCCGTCGGCTGGCCTCCGTCACCGGCGACTGAACAGAAGCGGCCGCTGTACCCTTCCCCGGTGACTCTGCCTCTGCCACCCGGTGACTTCGCCGCGTACCTGTTCGACTGCGACGGCACCATCGTCGACTCGATGCCGCTGCA
Source organism: Micromonospora sp. NPDC005174 (assembly GCF_040608495.1). Classification (NCBI taxonomy): domain Bacteria; kingdom Bacillati; phylum Actinomycetota; class Actinomycetes; order Micromonosporales; family Micromonosporaceae; genus Micromonospora; species Micromonospora sp. NPDC005174. Next base: position 4,120 of record NZ_JBEXIJ010000059.1, read on the forward strand.
CTACGTGGCCTGGCAGCGGGCGCTCGACGAGTGGGGCTGCGAGTTCCCGGAAGATCTCTTCTACGCGTGGGGTGGCCGGCCGACCGCCGACATCATCGTCGCGTTGAACGAGCGGCACGGGTTGGCGATGCCGGTGGCGACCGTCGTCGAGAACCGCGAGCGCATCTACCAGGAGTTGCTGCCGCAGGTCACCGCCGTGCCCGAGGTGGTGGCGCACATCCACGAGGCGCATCGGCGCGTGCCGTTCGCCGTCGTCTCGGGGAGCACCCGCGCCGCGGTCACCGCCTCGCTGGAGGCGCTGGACCTGCTGGACCGGTTCGACGTGCTGGTGTGCGCCGAGGACTACACGCGGGCCAAGCCCGACCCGGAGGCGTTCCTGATCGCGGCACGGCAGCTCGGCGTACCCCCGGAGTCCTGCCTGGTCTTCGAGGACACCGACCTGGGCATCCAGGCCGCGACGGCGGCCGGCATGGCGTCGGTACGCGTGCCGCAGCAGCGCGCCGGCTGACGTCTCAGGCGATCGTCAGTAGCAGCTTGCCCAGGTAGGACGTCTCCAGGCGCTTGTGCGCCTCCCGTACCTTGCCCAGCGGAAACGTCTCGGCGACGTGCACCACGAACGGCCCGGCCTGGATGAGCTCGTTGAGGCGCCGCAACTGTTCACGGTTGGCCACACCGTCGTACGCCCGGACCGACACACCGGACCGTTCACGCGGTTCCGGCTGCACCCCGTGGGCGTACGCGACGACGCCGCCGTCGGACAGCGTCTCGGTGAGCCTGTCCAGCGTCTTTCCGCCGGCCATCGCCAGGATGCCGCTCACCCCCTGTGGGGCAGCGTCCCGGATCGTCGAGAGCACCTCGGCGGGGTCGGCGTGGCCGTCGAGCGACACGTCGGCGCCGAGCCGGGTCACCAGCGCGACCCCGTCGCTGCCGGAGGCCACCGCGATCACGTTGAGGCCCTGTCGCTTGGCCAACTGCACGGCCAGGTGGCCCTGCCCACCGCTCGCACCGAAGATCAACAGCCAGGCGCCCGTCGGCAGGCTGAGGGTGTCCAGCCCGGCCAGCGCCGTCAGCGCGTCGGTGGACATCGCACCGGCGTGCTCGGCGGGCAGACCGTCGGGCAGCTTCGCGACGTACTCGGCCTTGACGGCCGCGTACTCGGCGTAGAAGCCGCCCTTCGGACGGTTGGTGGCGGCGACGTAGACCAGGTCACCCACCGCGAGGTCGGTCACCTGGCTGCCGGCCGCGATGACGGTTCCGGCGCCGTCCGATCCGGGCACGATCGGAAACTCGGTGCCCTCGGGGACCAGCACGCCCTGCCGCTCGTAGACGTCCCACACGCCCACACCGGCGCTCAGGACCTTGATCAGCACCTCGTCGGCGGCGGCCTCGGGCACCGGGAGTTTCCGCAGAGTGATCACCTCCGGCCCGCCGAACTCGTCCAGGGCCGCAGCCTGCATCCGCTCTGGCACGTCCGCGTCAACCATGGGGGCTTCCTCTCCGGGCCGGCGTCACCGTCGCAGCATGCCGGCTCACGAGCGGTCCCGACCCGGTGCTGAACGTCGTTCACCCACAAGGGCGACCGGCCACGGTACCGGCGGGTGCGGTCGCCGGCCCGCGCGATCGCCTCCGCGTCGCGCGGCGAGCCACCTCCGTGCGGTCAGGACGTCTTCGGCTCCCGGCCGCCGAGGGCCTGCGCGACAGCGTCGCGCACCCGGGCGTCCTCGCCCGCCTTGCGCCTCGTCCGGGCACGGCGGCGGTACTGGTACGCCCCGACGACAGCGGCGATCAGCAGGACGAGCACGAGGAGGAACATCCACGGCAGGGCCCAGCCGTGGGCGGTCACTTCGACCGCCTTGAGTGCGGTGGTGGATCCCGACGCGTCGGTGAGCAGCGGAGTGACGGTGGCGGTCGCCGCGAGCCGGACGGCGGGCGTCACATCGCGTACCGGCACCGTGACGTCCCAGCTCTCGCCGGGAAGCAGTTGCGGCGGCGCGGCGATGTCAGCGGCCCGGGCGCGCAGGATGCCGAACGGGCCCGACACCGACACCGACTGCTTCCCGGAGAGGGCGGCGTTACCGGTGTTGTGGATCGTGTAGGAGACCGTCGCGTCGCCCTTGGCGAGCGGGTTCGCCGGCCCGTCGTACGTGACGTGGAGGTTCTCGACGGCGAGGTTCGGCTTCAGCTCGCCGCCCACCCGCAACGTGATCCGGATGCCGAGGCGGCGGTCGACGTTGATGCCCTCGGCCTGGTCGGCCTGGGTCAGCGTGGTGAGGATGCCGCCGACGTGGTCGCCGGGCGTGGCGTTGGCCGGAACGGTGACCGTGAAGGGAACCTGTGCCGTCCTGCCGGGCTGGATCACGACGCTGCCGGCGCTCGGCTTGACCCAGGCGCCGACCGCCACGGACTTCTTGTCCCTGGTGAGCAGGTCGAGTTGCCCCGCGTCGGTGGTGAAGCCGTCGGCGGCGTACACGGCGAGCGTCAGGGGCGCCGGGCCGCGGTTGGCCACCACCATGGCGTCCTCGACGGTCCCGCCCGGGTTGACGTTGTAGCTGTAGCTCGACCGGGCTTCGCCGTAGCTGTTCGAGGCCGTCCGGACCGTCCAGGCGACGTTGCCGTCGGCCGCCAGGGCGGGGCCGCCGCCGACGCCGGCCGCCGCGACGACGGCGAGCAGGGACAGCACGGTCGTACGAAGGAGTGTCTTCCAGCGCGTTACGGACGGTCGCATCTCGGGGTCCTCGAAGTGATCTTGATGGTGGGTGAACCGGTGGCGGGGCAGGCCCCGGAAGGTGCCTGCCCCGCCTGGTGGAACAGGTTCGATCAGCTGCTCAGGGCAGTGATCGTGAGCGTGGTGCGGTAGCTGCCCTTCGCGATGCTGTCCGGGATCTTCAGATCCAGGTCGGCGCCGAGCTTGGCGCCGCCCCGGGGGTGACCCTGCACAGCCGCGCCCAGACCGCTGGAGACCGAGAGGCCCTTGCCCTGGTCGTCGAGGGACGGCAGGACCGGAGCGCCGGCCTCCGCGCCCGCGCCGGCGTCGAGGACGTACGGGGTCCAGCCCAGGTACGAGCCGGAGAACGTCTTGTCGGCGTCGGAGAAGTCACCGACGCTGGCCGAGATCGACCACGGGGCGAGCGAGCGGCGGCTGTCCGACACGAGGATTGGGTTGATCTTGCCGGTCGCCTCGAAGTAGGTGCCGTTGCGCTCCTGCGCCGTACCCAGGTCGACCAGGCCGTTGTAGCCGTCGATCGTCCAGCCGAACTCACCCGGGGCCGGGTTGGGCACGTTGACCTGGATGGCCTGGCCGTCACCGTGGTACGGGTGCACCGTCACCTTGTCGGTGACCGAGCCGACCGGTTGGCCGTCCGGGGTGTTGACGCAGGAGAGGCCCTTCTCGACGGCCGCGTTCGGGGCCGCGCAGGTGCCGCTGCGGACGTTCGCCAGGACCAACTTGTCGCCGCGCACCTGCACCTTGACGTAGCTGCGGACGTGCTCCTGGTTCTGTGACGAGTTGTACCAGTACTTGTCCGGGTCCAGCGGGTCCGGGCCGTTGCCCCGGATGCCGGTGCCGCTGTCGTCGGGCTTCTTGATGTCGTAGTACTTCGAACCGGACGCCGAGTTGGCCGTCACGTAGATGACTCCACCCGGGCCGGGGTAGACCTCGGGAGCGCCGGGCTTCTCCGCCGGGTTCTCCTTCTGGCCGTTCTTGATCGAGTAGCTGCGCGAGTAGCTGTGGTCGTGCCCCTGCAGCACCATGTCGACGCCGAGGTTGGAGAACGCCGTGGTGAAGTCCTCGCGCCGCTGCTTGTTGTCGCTGTCGGTCGCGTGGCTGGCCGGGGAGTAGATGGAGTGGTGGTAGACCAGCACCTTCCACTTGGCCTCGGAGCCGTGCTTCTTGATGACGTCGGTGACGTACGCGACGTGCGCGGCGTCGCCGCCGGCCGAGCCGTCCGCCGGGTTGGCGTAGCTGTTGCTGTTCAGGTCGATGAACAGCACGTCCTTGTGGATGAACCAGTAGTCGCCACCGGACCGGGTCGCCTGGTCGCCGTTGTAGTACTGGGCCGAGCGGTCGGTGTTCGGGGTGAAGTGGTGCTGCTCGTAGGACTTGCCGCCGACGTCGTGGTTGCCGATGGTGGCGACGAGGGGGATCTGACGCAGCTGGTCGGGGGCCAGGAACGAGGTCCACTGACCCTCGTCGTTGGCGCTCTCCACGTGGTCGCCGGCCGAGACCAGCAGCTCGGCGTCCGGGTTGGCCCCGGTGGCGACCTTCAGGGTCTCCTCCCAGCCGGCCTGGTCCTTGAGCCGGTCACCGGACGAGCCGATCTGCGGGTCACCGAAGAACAGGAAGTCGTAGTCGCCCTCGAAGTCCTGCGTCTTGAAGGCGTACGCCGGGGACCAGCTTCCCTCGGCGCCGACCCGGTACGAGTACGCCGTGTTCTCGCGCAGGTTGCTGATCGTCGCGTGGCGGTTGAAGCCGGTGGTGGACGTGTTCGCGGCGCCGACGGCGTCGAAGCTGACCGCGGTGGCCGGGAACTCGCCGTTGACGATCTCGGCGGTCGGGGCGAGCTGGATCTTCTGGGCGGTGTCGGTCGAGGAGTACCAGGACACGATGCGCTGGGTCTCGTTGGCACCGACGCCGAGGACGATGCCGGACACGGTGGTGGGGTCGGCGGCGCTGGCGGCGGTCAGCAGACCGCTGCCGAGGGCCGCGCCCACTCCCAGGAATCCGGCCACGACCCCGGCGACAACGCGCCGCCGCACGAGCCCGGGGGCCCGTGTCGAGGTGCTCAATGTCATCGACATTGTTCCCTTTTCGAATAGAAAAATGAATTGCTCTTCGCCCGAGGGTGGGGAAGTCGGTCCAAACCTTTCGCCGACCGGTGAACCCCTCATTAACGCGATCTTGCGAAGGGCTGCACGTCTTGAACTGGTTAGCCGTACTCAGGACCCCACGACACGCTGGAAAAACCAGATCAGCCCCATGATGGACACCGCCGCGGAAACCGCACCGGTCACCCAGAGAGCCGCTTTCGGCGCACGACGGCGCAGCACGAACAGCAGCGGGAAGACGGCGGCGACAATCGCCAACTGGACAACCTCGATACCGACGTTGAACACCAGCAGCGACCACAGCAGCGTCCACGACCACGCCTCGTCGATGCCCAGCGCGCCCGCGAAGCCCAACCCGTGCACGAGGCCGAAGCAGAAGACGACACCGAGGCGGATCCAGCCCCGGCGATCCAGACTCAGGTGACCTCGCCCGGCCGTCTCGAGGTCGGTCGCGTGGTCACCGCGCCGCCAGATCCCCCACAGATGCCAGCCGGCCACGACGGCGATCGACAGCGCGATGACCGGCTCCACGACCCGCGAGGGCACGTCGACCAGGCCGAGGGCCGCGAGCAGGAACGTCACCGAGTGCGCCAGCGTGAAGCTGGTGGCCGCGAGCACGATCTCCCGCAGACGCCGCGACCCGGCGATGAGCGCCAGCAGGAACAGGATGTGGTCGATGCCGGACAGCAGGTGCTCGGCGCCCAGCAGGAAGAACTCGCCGAACCGCTGGTAGGCGCTCTGCGCGGTCGAGAACGAGGGGTTGGCGGCGTCGAGCGCGGCACTACCCGACCGGCCGTCGATCTCGTAGGTGACGATCGTCTTGGTGTCCTTGACGTACGCCTCCCCGTCCGGGAAGAGACCGCTGCGCACCTCGTGCTCTGCCACCCGCTCCGGGCAGGTCCAGTCGAGCAGCAGGTCCGCGTACGGCACACCGTCGCGGGCGCCGATCGTCGCGTCACGCACCTGGGTCGGCCGGCAGGCCGCACCTCGCGCGGTCACCGAGAGGCGGTCGGTGACGTAGCGCAGGACCGTCGGCGCGTGGGCCTTCAGCGCGGCGGCCTGCGCCGTCGAGTCACCCGCCTCGAAGGCGGCGTTCCCGGCCTGGAAGAGCGGATCATCGTCACCGGAGTCGGCAGCCGACACCACCAGAAGGTCGTATTCGAGCTCCAATTCGGAGCGGATGTGACCCTCGTCTCCGGCGGAGATTTTGGCGTAGACGGTCGACGAAAATCCGTGCGCGAACGCCGCGCCCCCGCCGAGAAACGGAAGCAGGGTCACCGCAAATACGACAACGGCGACGACAACGGTACGGCGGATGTGGCCCAGCATGCGGTTCCCCTCGGTTGGCGAGTGCACGCTGCACCGCTCGGGTAAACGCCAACCCGCCCCCCGACGAACCGACGGAGAACAAATACCCGGGGCGACCGCCCACGGATCGCGGCCCGCCGGATCTGGGATAGGAATACGGGACGTACGCGCACCTGCCCGTCACCATCGGAGAAGGACGATCATCTTGCGCCCCCCGCTTCGGGCCGTCGCCCTACTGGCCGCGACCGCTGTCCTCCTCGCCGGCTGCGGCTCCGGCGACGACTGGTCCCAACCGCACCCCACGCCCAGCGCCGTCGGCGCGCTCCGCCCGGGATTCGTCGACGACTCCGCGAAGCCCGCGCCGGAGGCGACCATCACGCCGAAGCCCGGATCGTGGGCCGACGTGCACCCGTCGAAGGACTACCGGGTGGTGTTGCTGACCGCCGGCGAGGACGCGCCGACCAAGGCCCTCGTGGCGGCGGTACGGGGCTGGGCCGACGACGAGCACGTCGACCTGCGCACGATCGTGGTCGACGACCCGCTCGACGCCGTCGCGAGCGTCAGCAAGGCGATCGGGATGAACGCGGACCTCATCGTCAGCGCGGGCAACGAGCTGATCGACCCCCTCGCGTTGGTCACACCGAACCACCTGGACGCGAAGTTCCTGGTGATCGGCGCGGAGTTGGCCGAGCCCACCCACAACGTCACCGCCGTCGACTGGGAGGGGGCGTCGTTCCGCGGCGAAGGGCTCGGCATGTCCTCGTCGTACGACGCGGGCTCGTTCACGGCCGAGCGCTGCGCGGCCGCCATCAGGGCGGGCGTGGCCGCCGTGCTCAACGACCTGACCGGCATCGTGGTCTGGCTCTGACCCGCCCACCCAGGGTGTCGATCCGGCCGTACCTCGTCCACGCGTCGACCAGCACCGGCGTCGTCATGCTCGTATGCGACGGAGTGATCGGGCGATGTTATCGATAACAGAGCAGGGTCGTCATCACCCGCTCTTTCGCCTGCTCGGCCCACGGTGGTCCGTGCGTCCGCCGTGCTCACCCGACACCCCCGGGCGACCACAGAAGCCCTGCTGGGAGCGCTGAAGATTTCGATTGCCAGCTTTCAAGACATCGAGGTTGATGGTTTGGGAGCGCTCCCGTAACATACCGGACGCGGCTGTTAACGCTCACCTAACAATCACTCCCACGAATGTGGAGGCCGCCGTCCCGTCAGGAGGGTGCTCGATGACCATATTCAGACCGACCAATATCGGGGTTGTCTCGGCCGGTGTCGCGTTACTGGCGTCGGCCACGGTCGCCGTGGCACTGCCGGCGGGCGCGGCGGCGGCGGGCTGCTCGGTGAACTACGCCGTGTCGTCCGAGTGGCCGGGTGGCTTCGGCGCCAACGTGACGATCACGAACCTCGGTGATCCGGTGAGCAGTTGGACGTTGACGTGGTCCTACGGCGCCGGCCAGACGATCACCCAGTCGTGGAACACCACGCTGACGCAGAGCGGGGCGGCGGTGACCGCGCGGAACGTGAGCTACAACGGCTCGATCGCGACCAACGGCACCGCCTCGTTCGGATTCAACGGCTCCTACACGGGCAGCAACCCGGCTCCGACCAGCTTCGCTCTCAACGGAGTGACCTGCGACGGCGGCACCACGCCAACCACGCCGCCGCCCACGACGCCTCCGCCGACGACCCCGCCGCCCACCACGCCACCGCCCACGACCCCGCCGCCGACGACCCCGCCGCCCACCACGCCACCGCCCACGACCCCGCCGCCGACCACGTGCAGCCTGCCGTCGTCGTACCGGTGGTCGTCGACCGGCGCCCTCGCGCAGCCCAAGTCGGGCTGGGTCTCGCTCAAGGACTTCACCGTCGCGCCCTACAACGGCCGGCAACTCGTCTACGCGACCACGCACAACACCGGCACGTCGTGGGGCTCGATGAACTTCGGCCTGTTCACCAACTGGTCTGAGATGGCCTCCGCCAGCCAGAACACCATGAACAGCGGCACGGTCGCACCGACCCTGTTCTACTTCGCACCCCGCAACATCTGGGTCCTGGCCTA
>NZ_JBEXIJ010000060.1:0-12287 GCF_040608495.1 Micromonospora sp. NPDC005174
ACAACGAACCCGTCGGACACACATCCAAACACGCCGCATGCGTGCAGTGCTTACACACATCCGACATCATCAACCACCGAAAATCCGACCGACCCCCCACGCCCGTACCCCGCCCCGGCGGCTGCGCCCCCGGCATACCCAGGAACTGCGGCCCCGCGCCCGGCTCGGGCGGTCGGTCACGGTCGGCGTCGACCGGCGCGCCGAGGACGTCCGCCGGCGCGGGGCCGTGCCCCGCCCGACGCGGCTGCTCGATGAACGCCACGTGCCGCCACGAGTTCGCGGTCAACGCGCCCGTGTTGTCGTACGACATGCCCAGCAGGTCCAGGCCGCTCTCCGGGACGCCGTTCCACTCCTTGCACGCCACCTCACAGGCCTTGCACCCGATACACACACTCGTGTCGGTGAAGAACCCCATCCGGGGTGGCGCGTTCTCATACCCGGCCTCGGGCGCCGGGTCCAACGGTCCGTAAAGGCTGTTCGGGTCAGGAATCACCGCTGCCCTCCCCGTCCTGCTCGGTGGTGACGGCCGGCGCGTGTCCACCAGGGACGATCCCGGCACGTCGTTGGTAGTCGGCCACCAGGTCGAGCAGCGCCGGCCCGGTGGGACGTCGGCCGGGCCGCACGTCGCAGGTGCCGACCTTGCTCTCCTGGATCAGGACGTTGGGGTCCAGGGTGATCCCGAACAGGTCGTTGGCCGAGTCGCCGGTGACCAGACCCTCGAAACCGAAGTGGTACGGCAGCCACACCTGGTGGATGACCCGTCCCTCCACCCGCAGCGGCGTGAGCCGGTCGGTCACCAGCACCTTCGCCTCGATCACCGCCCGACCGCTGACCAGGTGCGCCCACCCGAGGTGCGCCAACCCGGCCTCGGCGGCCAACTCGGGTGACACCTCGACGAACATCTCCGGCTGCAACTCGGCCAGCGTGCGGACCGTCCGGCTCATCCCGCCGGCGGTGTGGTGCTCGGTGAGCCGACTGACCGTGAACACGTACGGGAAGACCTGGCTGTGCTCCTGTGGCGGGCTCGGGTTGACCGAGTTCACCGGGTGCGCGTACGACTTGCGCGTCGGGTTGGCCTGCTGGCGATAAAGCGGGTTACGCACCGGCGACTCGACCGGTTCGTAGTGGGTGGGCAGCGGCCCGTCCAGCACGCCGCTGGGCGCGTACAGCCAGCCCTTGCCGTCACCCTGCATGACGAACGGGTCGTCACCGGCGATCCCCTCCGGACCGGACGCGCCGGCCGGCGGCCGGTACGACGGCGGTTTGGTCTTCTCGAAGTCCGGCACGTCGTAGCCGGTCCACTCGGCCCTGTCCGGGTCCCACCAGACGTACCTCTTGCGCTCGCTCCACGGGTTGCCGTCCGGGTCGGCCGAGGCACGGTTGTAGAGGATGCGGCGGTTCGCCGGCCACGCCCAACCCCACTCGGCGGCCACCCAGTCCTGCTCGTGTCGGGACTTGCGCCGGGCCGCCTGGTTCACGCCGTCGGCGTACACCCCGGTGTAGATCCAGCAGCCGACGGCGGTGGAGCCGTCGTCGCGGGCCTCGGCGAAGCTGGCCAGCGGCCGGCCGGTCGTCACGTCGTACCCGTTGATCTCGCGCAGCACCGACTCGGCGCTCGGCTCCGCGTGCGGGCCATGCGTGGGGTAGTTCCAGGTGAGGTCGAGCAGCGCCCGGTCGCGCGGCAACGGCGAACCGGCCAGCTTCTCGCGCAGCTTACGGCCGAGGTGGTAGAAGAACCACAGCTCGGAGCGGGCGTCGCCCGGCGGCTCGATGGCCTTCTCCCGCCACTGCAACAACCGCTGCGTCTGGGTGAACGTGCCCTCCTTCTCGACGTGCGACGCCGCCGGCAGGAAGAACACCTCGGTCCGGCACTCCTCGGGCACGATCTCGCCGGTGGCCACCTCGGGGCCGTTCTTCCAGAACGTCGCGCTCTCGATCATGAACAGGTCCCGGACCACGAGCCAGTCGAGGTTCGCCATGCCGAGACGTTGGGCACGGCCGTGCGCCGACCCGACGGCCGGGTTCTGCCCGAGCAGGAAGTAGCCCTTCGTCTTCCCGTCGATCATGTTGAGGACCTGCTGGTAGGTGCCGTGGTCACCGGTCATCCGGGGCAGGTAGCCGTAGCCGAAATCGTTCTCCGGCGTCGCGGCATCGCCCCAGTAGGCCTTGAGCAGGCTGGCCGCGAACGACCGCGCGTTGCCCCAGAAGCCCTTCTGCCCCGGGTGCCGGATGCTGTCCACCCACTCGTCGAAGGTGGGGTGGTCGGCGTGGTGGGGCATCGGCAGGTAGCCGGGTAGCAGGTTGAACAGGGTCGGGATGTCGGTGGAGCCCTGGATGCTGGCGTGTCCGCGCAGCGCCATCACCCCGCCACCGGGACGGCCCATGTTGCCCAGGAGCAGCTGGATGATCGCCCCGGCGCGGATGTACTGCACACCGACGCTGTGCTGCGTCCAGCCCACCGAGTAGACCAGCATGCCGGTGCGTTCCCGGCCGGAGTTCGCGGTCCAGGCCTGGGCCAGCTCCAGGAACTTGTCCTGCGGGATGCCGCAGACCCGCTCGACCATCTCGGGGGTGTAGCGGGCGTAGTGCCGCTTGAGGATCTGGTAGACGCAGCGCGAATGCCGCAACGTCTCATCGCGCTGGGTCTGCCCGCCCACACCCGCGCCGTGCGACTCGTGCTCCAGGCCGGCGGCGGTGTCCCGCTCCTTCGCGGTGTGTCCGCTGCCCGAGGAGTCCTCGTGGCCCTCGTACTGCCAGCTGTCCTGCACGTAGCTGCCGGTCTCGGGATCGAAGCCGGAAAAGAACCCGTCGCCGTCCTCGGTGTCCTCGAACTGGTCGCTGACGATGGTGGCGGCGTTGGTGTACGCGAGGACGTACTCGCGGAAGTCCAACTCGTTGTCGAGGATGTACCGGATCACCCCACCCAGCAGCGCGATGTCCGTCCCCGCCCGGATCGGCAGGTACGCATCAGCCACCGCACTGGTGCGCGTGAACCGCGGGTCGACGTGGAAGACCTTCGCCCCACGGCGCTTGGCCTCCATCACCCACTGGAACCCGACCGGATGTGCCTCGGCCATGTTGGAGCCCTGGATGACGATGACGTCAGCGTTGGCGATGTCCTGCTGGAAGTCCGTCGCACCGCCACGACCGAAGCTGGCCCCCAGACCGGGGACGGTGGCGGAGTGTCAAATACGGGCCTGGTTCTCGATCTGCAACGCCCCCATCGCGGTGAACAACTTCTTGATGAGGTAGTTCTCCTCGTTGTCCAGCGTCGCCCCGCCCAGACTGGAGATCCCCAGCGTGCGGTTCAGCGGCCGGCTCTGCTCGTCCACGTCCTCCCAGGTCTCCTCGCGTGCCGCGAGGATCCGGTCGGCGATCATGTCGAGTGCCGTGTCGAGGTCGAGGTCCTCCCACTGCGTGGAGTAGGGCCGTCGGTAGCGGACCGTGGTCTGGCGCAACGGACTCGTCACCAGGCTCTTGCTCGCCGCGCCCTTCGGACACAACCGGCCGCGCGAAATCGGCGAGTCCGGATCACCCTCGATCTGCGTGACCTGCCCGTCCGCGACGAACACCCGCTGACCACAACCCACCGCACAGTACGGACACACCGACCGCGCCACCGAATCGGCGGTCTCGGTACGAGCCGTCAGCGACAGGGATCGCGCCGACTTGGCGGCGGCGCCCCGCCCGAGCGGGTCGGTGCCGGTGAGCTGGCGGTACACCGGCCAACCCTCGATGAACGTCCGCAGACCCATCCCCGACACCCCCTTCCACGCGAGCGACCTCACGAACATAGGTCAGATGAGGAGTCTTCGCTAATCGAGGGTCCGCCGCCCCTCGTGGGGTCGGTCCCGGCGGCCCAGGCGCCACGTCAGGGCCGGGACCACCACCGCCGCGGCGACGAGGTGCAGCACGACGAGAGCGGCGACGGTGGCGGCAGCGGCCCCGCAGAGCAGGGGCGGGACCAGCGAGATCGCGGTCAACGCCACCGCCGTCCACAGGAACCGCTCGGCGGGACGCGCGCTGAACCGACCAAGGGCGACGGCGAGGACGACGCCCACGAGCGAGAAGACGCCCGTCACCACGGCGAACCCGGCCAACGGGATCACCTCGCCGCCGTCGGGAACCGCGAAGTCGACACCGACGGCCTCGGCGAACGCGGCGACGAGGGTCGTCGCGACCACCGCCGCCAGAGTGGCGGCCAGACCGACACCCGCCAGCCCGCGGAGCCGGTGGCCACGGTTGGTCGGGGTCGAGACGGTCACTGCGCACCACCCGCCGGCAGACGCTGCGGCAGCCCGAGCCGCGCGAACTGGTCGTCGTGGAAGATGACGATCTCGGTGATCACCCCGCCGGCGACGCGCAGGACGTCGATGGTCAACGGCAGGTACGCGGCCTCGGCCTCCCGCCAGTGGTAGAACGCGACGGCGGGCTGCCGGTTCACCGAGGTGGGGACGCCGCGCAGACCAGTCACCTGGTCGAAGCCGTCCTCGACCCAGTCGTTGACGACCGCGTCCCGGCCGATGTGCAGGCCCGGCGTGGGCGGCATCGAACAGCGCACGTCCTCGCGCAGCATGGTGGCGAGCCGGCCGATATCCGTGGCGACGCTCGCCTCGGTGAAGTGCCGCACCAGCTCGCGCGTCCCGGCGTCCTGGTCGCCACCGGTCCAGTCCTGCCGCTCGGCGGGCAGATGCTCCCGCATACCCGCACGGGCCCGCTGCAGGGCGCTGTTCACCGAGTTGACCGAGTCGCCGAGCAGGTCGGCGACGTCCTTCGCGGGCCAGCCGAGCACGTCCCGCAGGACCAACACGGCCCGTGGACGCGGCGCGAGGTGCTGCACCGCCACCACGTACGCCAGCTCGATCGTCTCCCGCGCGACCGCCGCCTTCTCCGGATCGTCCGCGTCGCCCGCCGGCAGCTCGTCGAGCAGCCGGTCCGGGTACGGCTGCAACCACCGCACCTCGCCGCCCCTGGCCGGCTCCGGACGGCACCGGGCCAGCAGGTCCAGGCAGGCGTTCGTGGCGATCCGGTACAGCCAGGCCCGCACCGTCGACCGCCCGGCGAACGTCTCCCGCCGCCGCCAGGCCCGCAGGAACGTCTCCTGCACCGTGTCCTCGGCATCCTCGAACGACCCGAGCATCCGGTAGCAGTGCACGTGCAACTCCCGCCGGTGCCGCTGCGCCAACCCCGCGAACGCCGACTCGTCGACGTCGGCCAGAGCGGGGTGTTCCTCCCGCCGCGTGTCCAGGTCCATCACGTCATGCTCCCGTCCCGTCGTGTTCCGTCACAGCTATGACGGGCGCGGGCACGAGAACTCATCACCCGGCGTCGGACGCTCCTGAGCGACACCCGGACCGGCTGGCGTTACCCTGACATCATGCAGGCCGTCTCGCCCCCCGCGACCGGCGTGGTCTTCCTGGCCCGCCCGGGTCGTCCGGCTGTCGTGGCGCGAACGCTCAGCGAACTGGCCGGCCCCACTCGCGGCGTGGTGGAGTTGCCGGTGCGGTTGATGTGGAACGCCGAACGCACCTTCGACCTCGGCGACCCCGACCAACTGCTCTGGATGTACGAGAACGTGCTGCGCGAGACGGCCAGCGCCGACGACCTGCGGGCCCTGATCAACGGGCGCACCCTGCGGCGGGTGTGGCGCCTGCTCAACCTTCCCCGAGGCGTCCGCCTCGCGTGGGAGAGCCGGCACCGCGGCCTGCGCGCGGCGTGATCGCACCACACCTGCACGACTTCTACCGGGAGGTGGCCCGGGTGGCGTTGACCGCCGCCGGGCCGTACCGGTTCGTGCTCGGAGGCGGCGTGGCCTGGGCGGCGCACGGCCTGGTCGCCCGGCCGACCGAGGACGTGGACCTCTTCGCCGACGTGGAGGGTGCCGCCGCCGCGGCCTCCGCCGGGGTGCGCGTGGCGTTGGAGCACGCCGGGTTCACCGTCTCCGACGCGGACCCGGACAGCGAACTCGCCGACCTGTTCGACGGGTACGGCCAGGACATGAAGGATTTCGTGGTCGCCCGCGACGGACGCCAGATCCGGCTCAGCCTGGCCCGACTCGACCGGCAGCAGAGCCCCGTGGTGATGGACCTCGGCCCGGTGATGGACGTACGGGACCTGGTCGCCAACAAGATCGCCGCGCTGGTCAACCGGCGGGAGGTCCGCGACTTCATCGACGTCGCGGCGGCGCTGGAGCACTACGACGTGACGCAGCTACTGGTACTGGCCCGGCAGGTCGACCCCGCCCTCGACCCGGACGACGTCCGCGCCGCCGGTCGCTACCTCGACCGGCTGTCCGACACACGGTTCGGCCGCTACGGCCTGAACGCGGACGACGTCGCACGGGTACGCCGACGCTTCGCCGCCTGGCCCCGCTGAGCCCGGGTGACCGCCCCGGGCGACCAGCAGGATCACCTGGTCGGTCGACCGCCGGTCACTCGGGTCCTGCTGGGTGTGCTGGTCCTAACTCACCGGATCTCCTCGCGCTGGTACGACCGGTAACGGCTACCCGGCGTCGTCCTGCGGAAACCGGGGCTGACGTGGCGGGAGTGACAGGCGCTGGTTATGGTGCGCGAGGCGCTCACGAGGCGCGTCAACCCCCATGGAAAGGCACGTCATGACCTCTTCCTCCGGTCCGTCGCGTCGCCAGGTGCTCGCCGTCGCCGCCGCCGCGGCGACCGCCCCGCTGATCGCCGCCGCCCCCGCCCAGGCGGCAGGCCCGGCCCGGTCGCGCACCTGGGACCTCACGCTGCTCGGCACGTCGGACACGCACGGCAACGTCTACAACTGGGACTACTACCGCGACGCCGAGTACGACGACAGCAAGCACAACGACGTCGGCGTCGCGAAGCTGGCGACCCTGATCAACCAGATCCGTCGCGAGCGGCGGGGCAAGGCGACGCTGGTGCTCGACGCCGGCGACACCATCCAGGGCACTCCCCTCGCGACGTACTACGCCAAGCAGGAGCCGATCACCGCCACCGGCGAGAAACACCCGATGGCGCGGGCGATGAACGTCATCGACTACGACGCCGTGACGCTGGGCAACCACGAGTTCAACTACGGCCTGCCACTGCTGGACCTGTGGATCCGCCAGCTCGGCTTCCCGGCCCTCGCCGCGAACGCGGTCAACGCGAAGACGGGCAAGCCGGCCTTCCTGCCGTACGTCATCAAGAAGGTCTCCCTCGGCTTCGCCGCGCCGACCCTGCGGGTCGGCATCCTCGGCCTGACCAACCCCGGGGTGGCCATCTGGGACCGAGGCAACGTCGAGGGCAAGCTGCGCTTCGACGACATGATCGCCACCGCCGCGAAGTGGGTGCCGATCATGCGGGCCCGCGGCGCGGACATCGTGCTGATCTCCGCACACGGCGGCGACAGCGGCACCTCCAGCTACGGCCCGGAGCTGCCCAACGAGAACCCGGTGGCGCTGATCGCCCAGCAGGTGCCGGGGATCGACGCGATCCTCTTCGGGCACGCCCACAACGAGGTGGTCGAGCGGTTCGTCACCAACGAGCGGACCGGCGCGCAGGTGCTGCTCTCCGAGCCCTCGAAGTGGGGCCAGCGGCTCACCCGGATGGACTTCACCCTCACCCGTGAGCATGGCCGGTGGACTATCACCAAGAAGGCCGCCACCATGCTGAACACCAACACGGTCGTCGAGGACCCGAAGGTGGTCGCGGCCGTGCGGGCCCAGCACGCCAAGACCGTGGCGTACGTCAACCAGGTGGTCGCCACCTCCACCGTGGAGCTGTCCGCGGCGGAGTCCCGCTACAAGGACACTCCGATCCTCGACTTCATCAACCACGTGCAGACCGAGGTGGTCGACGCGGCGTTGGCCGGCACCGCGTACGCGGACCTGCCGGTGCTGTCGATCGCGGCGCCGTTCAGCCGTACCGCCGTCTTCCCGGCCGGCGACGTCAAGATCCGCGACGTGGCCGGCCTGTACGTGTACGACAACACCCTCGAAGCCGTCGTGCTCAGCGGCGCCGAGGTACGCGCGTACCTGGAGTACTCGGCGAAGTACTTTCGCACCCTCGCCCCGGGCGCGACCGTCGACCCGGAGCAGATCAGCGACCCGGCGGTGCCGGACTACAACTACGACGTGATCTCCGGCCTGGACTACGACATCGACATCGCCAAGCCGGTCGGTCAGCGCATCACCCGGCTGGTGCTGCCCGGCAGCGACACCCCGGTCGCGGACGACGCGCAGTTCGTGGTGGCGGTGAACAACTACCGGCGCAGCGGCGGCGGTAACTTCCCCGGCATCGTGAAGACCCAGGTCTACAACGCGCAGCAGGAGATCCGTCAGCTGCTCATCGACTGGGCGCAGACCAAGGGGACCATCAACCCGGACGACTTCTTCCAGCCCAACTGGCGTCTCGTCCGCGAAGGCGTGCCGGTCTTCTGACCGTGGTGTGGAGACGGGCCGTGGGTGACGACACCCGCGGCCCGTCCGCGCATCCTCAGCCCTGCACGTTCCAGCGGACCGGGTCCTCGGCCTTCTCCGGTCGGTCCCGCCCGGGATCGGTCTCGGTCAGCGCGACCTGATCCTCCGGGCGGACGGCGGGCGGAAGCTCCCCGAACCGGATGTGGCGCAGGAACGCGTACTCGTCGTCGGTGAACGGCTTCTCGGTCATCGGCGCCCCTCACTCCCCTGCATTGTCCAACAGCGGGTCTCCCGCACAACGGTCCGTTGGCCGACAGCGTCGTCAGGTGCGCAGCGCACACCCCCTAGAGCATCCTAGGATCCTGGGCGTAAGAGTGCGGGCCCGGGAAAAGCGCGTCGATCTTGCACTTACGGTTGACGAAGTGTTCAGGTTCGGGTGGATTGTCGCCGCAGAAACTGCAAGATCGGCGGGGTGGAGCGGGGGCGCGGGGGGTGGGGGGTGGGTCAGGACGGTGGGGGGGCGGGTTTGGGGCGGGGGGTGGGTAGGCGGGCCAGCATTGCTAGCGCCGCACGGATGGGTCGGCGGCGCAGCATGTCGTCGAAGCTGGCCTGCCCCTGGCAGAAGCGCACGAACATCCGCCAGCCCGGCGGGGTCGCCAACAGTCCGTGGAACACCTCGGGGCGGCGGGCGAACAGGTCGAGCAGCCGGAATCCCGCCCGCATCTCCGGCGTCAGACGCCCGGCGACCGCCCGCTCGTAGCCGGCCAGGTCCCCCGCGGCGACCGCCGCCCCGGCCATCTCCCCGGAACGCAGGGCGAAGCTGATGCCCTCACGGCTCCACGGCTCCAGCAGCCCGGCCGCGTCCCCCACCACCAGCACCCGACCGTTGCGCAACGGCGAGTCCTCCTCGCGGCACCGGGTCAGGTGCCCCGAATCGTGCGCCGCGGGCAGCCCCGTCAGACCCAACCGGTCGACGAACTCCCGCAGGTAGGCACGGGTCCCCTCCCCCGCGCCCCGACCCGCGATCACGCCCACCGTTAACCGGTCACCCTTCGGGAACACCCAGGCGTACGACCCCGGCATCGCCCCCCAGTCCAGCAGGAGGCGGCCGCGCCAGCGTTCCTGCTCGACGGGCGGCACCGGGATCTCCAGTTCCAGCCCCAGATCGACCTGGCGGTAGCGCACACCCACGTGCCGGGCGGTCACCCCCGAGGAGCCGTCCGCGCCGATCACCGTGCGGGCCGTCAGGGTCGTACCGTCGGCCAGTCTGAGGCGTACCCCCTCGGGATCCTGCTCGATCCCGCGGACCGCGACCTGCTCCCGCAGCTGCGCGCCGGCGGCGACGGCCGCCGCGCGCAGCCGGTCGTCGAACTCCTCCCGACGGACCATGGTCACCACCGGGCTGTCGTGACGGCGGGTGAACTCCCGCCGACCGTCGCGGGTGAACGTCACCCGGTCGACCCGGTCGTGCGCCGGCACCTCGATCCGACCCCGCACGGCGGCCAGGGATGTGCCGATGAGGCCACCTCCGCAGGTCTTGTAGCGGGGGTGCGTGGCGCGCTCGACGACCAGGGTACGGACGCCCGCGCGGGCTGCGGCGTGTGCCGCGGAGAGCCCGGCGGGGCCGGCGCCGACGACGACCAGATCCCAGACGATCACGGTTGCAGCCTAGGGCGTGTTCGCTGCCCACCGCCCGAACGGGTGGGCATCTTCGGCCAGGCACGGGGTATCCGACGCGGCGCAACCGTCCGCGTCCAGCGGGCGGGCGAAGGAGGAGATCATGCAGCGGATGGAGCTGTCGGAGGTCGAACAGCGGGTGTACGAGGCGGTCACCGCCCTCGAGGCACGCGGCCAGGTGCCCTATCCGGATCTGATCGCCGAAGGGTCCGGGCTGACCGAGGAACAGGTGCACGCCCCGCTGCACCAGCTCACCGAGAAGGGCCTGCTGCACCGCGAGGACTCGCCGATGGCCGGCCTCGACTTCGGCCCCCGGTTCTGCGCCCGTCAGATGGCGTGACCCTGGACGGTTGGCCCCCGGTGGTCGGGGTAGCGGTCAGGAATGCATGATCGACCGTCAACGGGGGGCACGATGAACGCGGCGCACGAGCCGCAGCCGGTCGACGCGGCCGCGAACCGTCGACGCTGGCAGGCGGTCGGCGTCGGGCTGGTCGCCGCGTTCATGACCCTGCTCGACGTGAGCATCGTCAACGTCGCGGTGCCGTCCATCGACCGCGCGCTGCAGGCCTCCCCGAGCGACCTGCAGTGGGTCCTCTCGGGCTACGCGCTCACCTTCGGCCTGGTGCTCGTACCGGCCGGCCGTTTCGGTGACTTCCGGGGTCGACGCAACGCGTTCGTCTTCGGCATCGCGCTGTTCACCCTGACCAGCGCGCTCGCCGGCCTGGCGACCTCCCCCACCTGGCTGGTCGCCGCCCGACTGCTCCAGGGCGCCGCCGCCGGCATCATCAACCCGCAGGTGATCGGGCTGATCCAACAGTTGTTCCGAGGGCCGGAGCGGGCCCGCCCCTTCGGGTTGCTCGGCGCGACCATCGGCATCTCCACCGCCGTCGGGCCCCTGCTCGGCGGACTGCTCATCGCCGTCGGCGGTGAGGACCACGGATGGCGGTGGGTCTTCTTCGTCAACGTGCCGGTCGGCATCGTCGCGGTGATCCTGGGGTGGCGGCTGCTGCCCGGTCGCCCCGAGGGCCAGGCTGGTCGCCGTCGACTCGACCCGGTGGGTGTGCTGCTGCTCGGCGTCGGCGTGGTGCTGATCCTGCTGCCCCTCGTGCAGGATCAGCAGTGGCGTACGCCGTGGAAGTGGGCGCTCATCCCGGCCGGCCTGGCGGTGCTCGTCGCCTTCGGACTGTGGGAACGGTGGTACGCGCGACACCGCGAACCGCTGTTCGACCTGCGCCTGTTCACGTTCCAGTCGTACACCCTCGGATCGCTCATCGCGCTCGTCTACTTCGGCGGCTTCACCGCGATCTTCTTCATCTTCACCCTGTTCCTGCAGAACGGCCTCGGCTACAGCGCTCTCGTCGCCGGTCTCGCCATCACCCCGTTCGCCCTCGGGTCCGCCGCGGCGTCCGCCCTGGGCGGACGCATCGTCAACCGCTTCGGCCGGCCCCTGGTCGCCATCGGCCTGCTCGGCGTGGTGATCGGACTGGCCGCCACGGTTGTCGCGCTGCACCTCGCGCCGGACGCCCCGGCGCCCTGGGTCACCGCCGGGCCGCTGCTCGTCGCCGGCCTCGGTAGCGGCCTGGTCATCGCCCCCAACCAGACGCTCACCCTCGCCCAGGTGCCCGTAGCGCAGGCGGGCAGCGGGGCCGGAATGCTCCAGACCGGCCAACGGATCGGCGCGGCGGCGGGCATCGCCGCGGTCGGCTCGATGTTCTTCTCCTCGCTGACCGACAGTCACGGCGACTGGACGGCCGCCTTCGAGAAGTCACTGCTGCTCGCCACGGGGATCATCGCGCTCGCGCTGGTCGCCGCGCTCGTCGACATCGTGCGCAATCACCACCACTGACACCGCTCCCGCCTTCAGATCGTGGACAGTTTCCGTTAGCTGGTGACGGAAACTGTCTGCGGGTACGGCGATGGCCGGCACCCCGTGTGGGGTGCCGGCCATCGGTGGTTCTCAGCTGTTCCAGTGCTGGCCAACCAGGTCGGCGGCCTGCTGCTCCCACTGCGCGTACGCGTCCGGGTACGCGGAGACCTGCACGGTCTGCGCGGCGTCGGTCAGCGGCATGTCCTGCCAACCGTCAACCTGGCGCAGGCCCTTGAGGAACGCGGTCGTCGAGTACTCGGGGTTGGTGATCTGCTCCGGCGTGCCCCAACCCGAGGTCGGGCGCTGCTGGAACAGGCCCAGGGAGTCGTGGTCGTTGGCGTCACCCAGGTGACCCAGGTT
>NZ_JBEXIJ010000061.1:0-10388 GCF_040608495.1 Micromonospora sp. NPDC005174
AACCTGGCCGCGGCGTTACGCGACCATCGACTCGGCTACGTCCTCGCGGTCGCCTGCTCGCACCGAGTCCCCACCGGACTGGGCATCCAGCGAGCCGACCAGATCGCCGCCGACCTGCCGACACGGGCGTGGCAGCGGATCTCCGCCGGCCAGGGGGCGAAGGGCCACCGCTACTACGACTGGGCGTTCATCACCCTGCCCCTGGCCGCCGATGAGCACGACGGTCGCCACTGGCTGCTGATCCGCCGCAACCGCACCACCGGTGAGCTGGCGTTCTACCGCTGCTGGTCACCCGAGGTCGTTCCGCTGCACCACCTCGTCGCCGTCGCCGGCAGACGGTGGAGCATCGAGGAATCGTTCCAGGCCACCAAGACCGGCCTCGGCCTGGACCAGCACCAACACCGCCGCTGGCGAGCCTGGCACCGCTGGACCACCCTCGTCATCGCCGCTCACGCGTTCCTCGCCGCCGCAGCAGCGGCCAGCACCACCAGCCCGGACGGCCTGATCCCGATCACCGTCAACGAACTCCGCCGGCTGTTCCACGCCCTGATCATCGAACCCACCCGACGGGTCAGCGACGTCATCGCCTGGTCCATCTTCCGACGCCAGCACCAAGCGGAAGCCAAGATCAGCCATTACGCCCGACAAGCCCTCATCGAGCCCTGAAACGGATCTCCTGCTGGAGTATTAGCTGGCCGGCCCGACCGATGGTATCCGCGGCAGCTCACCGACCAGGTCGACAGCCGCCGGTCTGGAGTCGGCGCCCTTACGACCGCAACTCGAACAACTCGAGCTGGATGCCGTCGGGATCACGTAGATAGAGGATCTTCGTCCCGGCCAGCGCCCCCGCTTCGACGCCGTCGCCGTCCTGGAGTACGACCGGCTCGGCGTTGACGTGCACGCCCCGCTCCACCAGCTCGCGGTGCGCCGCGTCGAGGTCGTCGACTTCGAAACACAGGTGCATCACTCCGACGTCGCAGTTGCGCCCGGTGAAGGGCCTCGGCTGCGGGCTGTCGTACTGGATGAGCTCCAGCAGGACGTTGTCACCGGCCAGCGCGAACGACGCCCGCATCGACGCGTTCTCCACCTCGACAACCGCACCGATCGCCGGGTTCGTCGCCGAGATCGTCACGCCGTTCGGCGCGATGCCGAGGACGTCCTCGTACCACCGCACCGACCGCGCCAGATCGCTGACCGGCACTCCGATGTGGTGCATCCTGGTCACTCTGCTCATGATTCCCATCCTCATGGGCGGATCCACCAGTGTGGAAGGCACCGGTCTTCCGCGTACCGCTAGTACCACCCAGCTTCCGACGCCGATGGCGGATTATGGGGTGATGAGTGACCTCGGAGCGGCGCTGCGCGCCTGGCGGGATCGCACGGACCCGGCCGTGGTCGGTGTCACGAACGCATCACCCCGCCGTGTCGCCGGGCTACGACGCGGCGAGTTGGCAGCACTGGCAGGCATCTCCCCCGAATACGTGGCCCGCCTCGAACAGGGCCGGGCCGCGACACCGTCGGCGCAGGTATGCACCTCACTGGCCCGCGCGTTACGACTCTCCGACGACGAGGAGGCGCACCTGATGCGCCTGGCGGGCTTCGCCGCGGACCCGGACCGGATACCCCACCTGATCCCCAGCAGCCTGCACCGCGTCATCGACCACCTCGGCGGCACCCCGGTGGCCGTCTACGACGCCGTCTGGCGGCTGCTGCACTGGAACCGGTTGTTCGCGGCCGTCTTCGGCGACCCCACGGACGCAGCCGTCGACGATCGCAACGCCCTGATCATCCAGTTCGAGTCCCGAAACCCCCGTGTCCGCCAGACCGACACCGAGCGCGCCTACTTCGAGCAGTCATTGGTGGCCGACCTGCGCGCCACCAGCGCCCGCTATTCGAACGACCCCGACGTGGCGGCACTGATCTCGCGGATGGCCGGGAACGACAGGTTCTGCCGCCTCTGGGCCCTCCAAGCGGTGGCCAATCACGAGAGCGCGCACAAGACCGCCGTACACCCGGGCGTGGGCGCCATCCCGCTGGACGCCAACGTCCTGACCACCCAGAACACCGACCTGCGCCTCGTCGTCCTCACGCCTCGGACCAACACCACCGCCCGCGAGAAGCTGGACCGACTGGGCTAACGGCGCTGTCGACGCCCGGGATGACCGCGGGCCCGTTACCCCCGGCACGGGGGGGTAACGGGCTCATCTGGGAGCTGGTCTACCCGAGACAGACGGCGACGGCCGTAAGGTTTTGAGCCGTGGTTCCCCGGTTGGAGCCTCGTACCGCCCAGCCGTTGCCCGACGCGAACGAGTCAGTGAGGAGGATGTCGAACCCGGATGTCTGTCCGCCTCCTCCGGTGATGATCGTGCCAGCGGGGCAGGTGGCGAAGGAGATATTGTTCGCGCCCGCCAAGACTGTTACGGGAGTCCCTGTCGTTTGAGACAGTGCAGTCATCCCGGACGGCTTCTTACTCGCGGCGGGACTGGTGTCAGCCGCGTTCGCCCCGCTCAGAGGAACGACCAGCAGAAGACTGCTGACCGATAGTGCCGCTGCGCTGCTGATGAACAACTTCTTCTTCTGCACGCCTGGTTCTCCCCAACGATTGCTGAGCACGAGAGACATTCGACCGGACGGGTCCGCAGCAGGCTACTAACAGTGAGCGATCAATGGCATTGATGCATGTAAATCTGCAGATGGATTAAAGTTCGACACGTGACCCCGGCCGGCAACAACGACGTGACAGGTCTCGATTTTCCGCCCACTCACCGACTTGGGCACCAGGGCCGGATTCGGCGCCAGCGACAGATCCACCCCGCGGATCTTGCCGGTGATGCATCCGCGGGTGAGGCCGTAGGACGGCTCGCGCGGTCTGCCGCTGAGTGTTGCGTAGAGAGAGTTCTGGCACAGTACATGTCGGGGTCCGGGTGCTCGGCGTCATCGTGCCCGGCGCCGGCCCGCTGCGCCTGCCCGCACCGCGCACCGCGCACCGCCGCGCCCACCGCGCCCACCGCGCTGCGGCTGATCATGGCCGGCTGAGCGACCGCTCCCGCTCCGGTC
Source organism: Micromonospora sp. NPDC005174 (assembly GCF_040608495.1). Lineage (NCBI taxonomy): Bacteria > Bacillati > Actinomycetota > Actinomycetes > Micromonosporales > Micromonosporaceae > Micromonospora > Micromonospora sp. NPDC005174. The sequence continues at coordinate 3,058 of NZ_JBEXIJ010000061.1, forward strand.
AGCCAGCCCCGAAGCAGACGAACGCCGCCGCGGTGGCCCGGGCGGGACCGCCGCCCGCCGCACCGAACGCCCACTGCGCGTCGGCGAGGGCTCGCGCCGGACCGGCACCCGCCCGCATCCGCGCGTGCAGGTCCAGCATCAGTGCCGTGGTGGGCTCGGCCGGCACGGGCAACACGGTCGCGATCAGGCACCGGGTGCCGAGCGCCAGGAGCACCGCGGTGAACCCCATGACCTCGTCGCCGGGGCGTAGCCCGGTCAGGCCGGAGTCACAGGCGGAGAGCACCACGCAGCCGGGCGGCCGGGCGACCGCCTCCCACTCGTGGGCGAACAGCGGCCCGTCGGCCAGTTCCAGGGTGGAGAACTGCGGGTTGTCCGCGCGGAACGTGCCGTGGGCGGCGATGTGCACCAGCCCCGCCCCGTCCAGCGCGGCGGTCAACGCCGCGGCGGTGGCGTCGGGCCCGGTGAGCCGCCGCGCCCCGGGCAGGACCTGGGCGAGCCGGCATACCTCGGTGTGCCCGGCCGGCAGGCGCGGGCCGGCGGCCAGGACCGGCGGCCCGGCCGGCAGCTCCCGCCGATCCGCCCCGAGCCAGGCGGTGGCCGAGGGGGCGACGGTCACCGGACGCCCCGCGCAGGTGGGCAGCGCCGACCAGGGCACCGCGTGCAGCGCCCCGACCGGGACGATCACCAGGGCCCGGTCGGCCAGCCACCGCCGCAGCGGGGCGAACAGCAGCCGGTCCAGGGCCGCCGCCGCGTCGCCGGCCCCCGCCCGCGCCGCGGCCGTGTCGCCGGTGGTGAGCAGCCGGCGCAGGGCGAACCGGTGCCGGCGGGCCAGGTCCGCCGCGGCGGCGAGCGGGCCTAGGTCGTGCAGGCTGGCCCGGCCGTCGCGGACCAGCACCGCCCGGATCCGGTCGCCATGGGCCACCAGCTCGACCAGCACCCGGGAGCCGAGCCGCGCGGCCAGCGCGCCCACCCCGGGCGGGGCCAGCACGGGGCCTCCACCGGGCACCCGCCGGGCCAGGTCCCGGATGCGCTGCTCCAGCCGGGCCTGCCGGCCGCGCAGGGCGGTTGCCGGGCGGCCGGCCAGCACCTCGTCTTCGAGCAGGCCGCTGACCAGTCGAAGCTCAGCGAGCGCCGCCACCAGGTCGGGGTCGGCCGGAGGCCGGGCCGGCCGGGCCCGCAGCGCATTGGCCCGCCACCGCTCCGCCCACGCCAGGACCCGCGCCGGCGCGCCCGCCCGGACCGCAATGTCGAGGCCCTCGGCCGCCAATTCCTGACCGTATGCTCCACTGTGGGCACGCAGCTCCGTGGCGCCGAGCGACATGCGGTGCCGGTCGAGCACGGCCAGCCCGCGCCGCAGCGCCCGGGCGGCCCCGGGTTCGTCCCCGTCGAGCCGGCGCGACAGGGCCAGGGCGTACCAGCCCTGTGCTCGCCGGTCGGCGGTGCCGCGACGGCGGGCCCGGGCGGCCACCGCCAGCAGGTTCCGGGCCCGGCCTGGCCGCCCCAGCGCGGCGGCCACCAGGCCGGCCTCGATCCGGGTGGTCAGCGCCGGACCCGGCCACCCGGTGGCGTCGAGCTGGTCGGCGGTACGCGCCATGGCGGTGAACAGGGGTGCCGAGCGGGTGCCCCGACGGTACTCGGCGCGCAGCTCGACGTGCCGGGCGAAGACGGCCCACGTGCGCCGGCCCTGGCGACGGAACCGGGCCCGGGCCGCGGCGGCGGCCTCGGTCGCGGTGTCCAGGTCCGCGGCGAGCAGCGCCGCACGGGCCCGGGCCAGCAGCGCCTCGGCGAGGTCGGAGGCCATGCCCCGGCGCCGCAGTTCCCGGACGGCCGCCGTCGCGACCACCACCGCCTCGTCGACCAGCGGCACCGACAGCAGCAGCTCAACGCGGTCCAGCAGCAGCGCCGGCCGGGGTACGGCGAGCCGCCGGTACTCCTCGTCGACCGTGGCGAAGCAGCGCAGCGCGCCGGCGATGTCGCCGCGCTGGCCGGCCGCGATGCCGCAGTTCCAACGGGCGTCGGCCGCCGCGAGGTCCAGGCCCAGCCGTTGGAAGGCGGCTGCCGCGCGGGACAGGTCGTCGTCGGTGCCGCCGGCGGCGCCCCGGTGGGCGTTGAGCAGCCCCCGGTTGTTGCGTGCCCGCGCCTCCAGCAACAGATCACCCTCGCGCAGGGCGATGTCGACGGCCAGGCCGTAGTCGCGTACCGCCTCGTCGTAGCGACCTCGGTAGTGCAGCACCACGCCCCGCTGCATCCGGGCGCGCCCCGCATCGGCGCCGACGAGCTGGGGCAGCGCGGCGGTCACCGCGCGCAGCGCCGCAGCGGTGTGGCCGGCGTTGGCCAACACGTAACCCAGGCTCATCCGTGCCAACGCCCGGGTCCGGGGCGTGCCGGCGGCCCGGACCGCGCGGCGCAGGTGGCGCAGGGCGCCGGGCAGGTCGTTGAGCTCTCGCAGGGCCAGACCGACGGCCCGCTCGGCGGTGGAGCGCTCGTCGGCCCCGGCCGTGGGCCCGGCGGCCAGCACCCGCTGGGCGATCGCGATCGCCTCGCGCGGGTAGCGCTGGACGGCGTCCAGCGCCGCCTGGGCCGTGCCGGCACCGGAACCGGTGCTGTCGGGCATGCCCCACAGAGTCCCCGAACTGATGCCCAGCCGTCAATGTCTGTGCGGGCCTGTCGGGAATCTGCACCCACCATTAACGCCATTGACACGCACCTATGCTTTGGAAGAATTGACGACACCCGGGAAACGTGGCCACACCGGCCAGTGGCGGGCGCTTCTGCCGACCGCATGGAGGACCCGTGTCGCCTGACTATCCCGCCGCGCCGCGCCCGGCCGGCCAACTGTCCCGACGGCGACTGCTGGCCGCGTCCGCGCTGGCCGCCGCAGCGTCGTTCGCCGCCGGGTCCCGTGCGGCCCCGGCCCGCGCCGACGGCGCGGACGACGACGCCTACCAGCGCGCCTTCAACGAGGCGCTGGCTGCCGACAAGAACGTCCGCCGGCACACCACACCGGGCCGGGAATTCCTCTACCGGCCACGGCAGCTGCTCGCCGCCGACGCCGACGCCCAGCGGGTCACCGCCTGGCTGCGTGCCCGCGGCCAGGCGGTGGCCGTGGGCGACGGCTTCGCCGGGGTCACCCGGCTGCTCTTCGACCGGGAGACCGACGTTCCCGCGCTCGTGACCAAGCTGCGCGACCCCCAACAGTGGCCGGGGCGGCCGGTGCCGAATGTGCAGCCGCACCACGTGCTGCTGGGCTGCGGCAACATCATGGGCAACCCGGGCAACCCGCCCACGACGGTCGCCGCGTTGCCGCCGCCGGACCCGGCCCGGCTGGGTGAGGGCGCCGGGGTGACCGTCGGGATCTGCGACACCGGCATTTGGCGGCAGGCCGGCGGCTACCACCCACAGTGGCTCGGCGGGGCGTACCTGCCGGAGGTCGACGACGAGGACCCGCTCTACGTGCACACCGACGTACTCGCCCCGCAGGGCGGGCACGGCACCTTCATCGCCGGGGTGGTTAGGCAGGCCGCGCCGGGGGTCCGGGTCGACCCGGAGCAGGCGTTGACCGCCACCGGCCTCGGCGACGAGGCGTCGGTGGTGGCCGCGATGGCCCGGCTGGCGCCGGCGGTGTCCGTGGTCAACCTGTCCCTGAGCGGATTCACCCAGGACGACAAGCCGTCGCTGCCCCTGGCCAACGCCGTGGCCGCGCTACCCGCGACGAACGCCGTGGTCGCAGCGGCGGGCAACGCCGGCACCAACCGGCCGATCTGGCCCGCCGCGCTGGGCCAGGTCGTCGCGGTGGCGGCGGTCAGCCAGGGTTCCGGTGGCGTGGTGCCAGCCACCTACAGCGGGTACGGGCCGTGGATCGACGTCTGCGCGGTCGGCGAGCGCCACAGCACGTACGTCGAGGGGCAGTTGCCGCTGCCGGGCCTGCCGACCCGGGTGTTCCATGGCTTCGCCACCTGGGCCGGTACCTCGTTCGCCACGGCGCACGTCTCCGGTCGGCTCGCCGCCCTGATGACCGCCAGCGGCCTGAGCGCCGACGCGGCCCGGCTGGCGCTGCTCGCGGCGCCGCGCTGGCACCCCGACTACGGCGTGCTCGTCGGATGAGCGAGCGGGCCGCGAGCAGATCAGCAGCACCGTGCGGTGGTCCCGGCCGACGCCGGGTACAGCGTTGCCGCGGCGGGAACGAGCGGCAGCGAGCGACGGAGCAGTGCCGCACCAGCCGGCGGAAGGCGTCGCCGTGACCGACCCGAGCGCAACCGACCTGGTGACCGCCGCGGCGGGCGGGGACGAGTCGGCGTGGGTGGAGCTGGTCCACCGGTACACCCCGCTCGTCTACTCGGTGATCCGGTCGTACGACCTGAGCCGCGCCGACGCCGCCGACGTCAACCAGACCGTCTGGCTGCGTCTCGTCGAGCAGCTGAGCCGGATACGTGACCCGCAGGCTCTCGCCTCCTGGCTGGCGACCACGGCCCGGCGCGAGTGCTACCGGCTGTCCCGCCTCGGCCGTCGCACCCAGCTCTTCGACCCGTACGACGACGCGCTGGACGCGTACCATGGCTTCTCCCGCACGGCGGACGTGGCGGCCCCCGACGAGGAGCTGCTACGCGCGGAGCGGCGGCAGGCACTGCGGGAGGGCTTCGCGCAGCTGCCGCCGCGCTGCCAGAAGCTCCTGGCCCTGTTGACCGCCGACCCGCCAGCCAGCTACCGGGAGATCGCCGAACGGCTGAACGTGCCGGTCGGCAGCATCGGGCCGACCCAGGCCAGATGCCTGCGTCGGCTACGGGACTGCCCGGCGCTCGCCCCGTTTCTCGGAACTGCCGCAACCCGGACGACCGGAGGTGAACGCGATGGAGCCGTTGCCGCCGGCCGATGACGCGGCCCTGACCGCCGAGCTGGGTGCGGCGCTGCGGGAGGCCGGATCGGTCCCTGAGGAGCTCCTGACCGCCGCGCGGGCGGCGTTCGCCTGGCGAAACGTCGACGCGGAGGTGGCGCTCGCCGAGCTGACGTTCGACTCGGCGTGCGACGCGGCGCCCGCGCTGACCCGGTCGGCCGGGTCGACGCGGACGCTGTCGTTCCGCAGTGCCGCGGTGACGCTGGAGATCGAGGTGACCGACGCCGGCATCGTCGGTCAACTCGCCCCGCCCCGAGGGGGGCGGGTGTCCGCCCAGACCGCCTCGGGCACGTACGCGGAGGCGCCGGTCGACGCGGTGGGCTTCTTCTCGCTGGGCGCTCCCCCGCCCGGCCCGGTCCGGCTGCGCGCCCACACCGACGGCTACGCGGTGGCCACCACCTGGGTTTCGCTGCGCTGACCCACCGTCCACCCGGGACGGCAGCGCACCCGGAACGCCCAGAGCGTCCCGGCGAGCGCGCGGCGACGGGGGTCGCGGGCTGCCCAGGCCCACGACCCCCGCTGGTGGCCGTGGTTACTGCTTCCCGACGCTGATCAGGTACTCCACACCACCGAGGTCGGTCCGCTCCGCACCGCTCGTGTCCGGACCGAACTGGGTCACATCGAGCGCGAACTCCTTGTCCGAGGCGACCGCAGCCGCGAAGGCGAGGGAGAACTCGACCCGCTCACCCGGTTCCAGCAACAGGTTGCCGAGACTGGCCTTTGCCGGTTCGACGATCTCCAGCTGGTTCTTGCCGACCTCGCGTATGCCGGTGCCGACCTTGCCGCCGGCCTGCCACCGCTCGAACAGGGTCGGCCCGAGGTCGACGACGACCCGGCCGCCCACGCCCTGGATCGGCTCCCCCGGCTGCGTGAAGACCAGGTCGTTCTTGGTCGCCACCCGGAGCGAGTTGCCGATGGCGAACGGCCGCACGACCGGCGTCCCGCCCGCGACGAGCCGCACCGAGTCGACGTTGCGCCAGGCGATGTTGTTGTTGTTGCGGGTGTTGGTACTGATGTCCGGACCCTCGAAGGTCATCGGATCGGTGGACGACACCCACCTGGCCAGCAGGCAGAAGTGGCCCGGTCCGGGCACCCCGGTCCACGGGATCGTCACGGTCGTGGTGCCGGCGAAGACGGTCACGTTCATCGCGCCGATCTGGGTCCAGTGCGTCGGCCAGACGGCACCGCCACCCGGCGTCGTCCGGTAAACCCGCAGCACGCCGCTGCCGGTGCCGGAACCGTACGGGCCGGGGTTACGCAGCTTGATGAAGATGTAGTTGGTGACGCCGACGATCGGGTTCTGGCTGACGGCACACTCGACGGCGGTCGGACAGACCTTGATGTCGGGGCTGGCCCACAGCGGGTTGAACGAGTGGGGTTGGACGCCGACATCGGCGGTGACGTCCCGGATGTAGACGTCGGTGCGGGCCGCCGCGGCCTTGTCCTGCCGCGCCTCGACCGCCGCGGCGGCGGCGGTGGTGACCGCCAGCAGTGCGGCCAGCGCCGTGCCACTAAGCACGGCCAGCGCCGAGCGGCGGACGTATCTTCCTACGTTGCCCATGACAGGCTTCTCCCATCGTCGAGGGACCGCCGACCCGCGTTGTCTCCTACCGGGCCGACGCGATGACGTTGTTCAGGAGCGCGACGCGGCGCGGTTGATACGCCCGGCGGGACCCGTCACCGTCAGATGGAGCGAGGAGCGACCAATTAGACAGACACCGATATTCGCCCCGGCCCGTCCGATGCTGTCGCAGGGTGTCAATATGCTTCGCCGGCACGTCGATGTGGATGACGATGGCCAAGATCAGCGCAGAACAGCTGGCCATCCTCCGGGCCCGCCCCACACGCACCGAGAGGCTGTTCGACGGGCTCGACGACACCCGCCCTGATGTCGAGTCCAGGCAGCCACTATTGGCCACCCTTCACATCTCGCCGATGAACGCGCCTCCGTGACGTTGTTCGCCGCAATCTGACAGGACCGTGGCGGTGCCACCACATACCGGCTCGGCGACTCCATGGCCACCCCGTCCGGCTCGTCTTCGCCGACCATGATTCGCCTGGTCGGCTGGACCCGCGAAACCCTGCTGGGCATGAGGCCGGTGATGTCCGCCGCAAAGCCGCCGCCCACGCGGCTTTGCCGTCCACTCACGCCGTTGAGCTGTGGACGCAACCTGGCCTGGATCACCGTCTCTCGCCGCCTGCTCCGACACCACGTGGACACCCCGCCGTTCCCGGAGTCCTCATTCCCTGGGCTGTCAACGCCGGCACAACCAGCGGCCAACCAGCACTGTGCCAAGCCAGCCGAACCCCTCATCCGGACCTAGTTAAACCTGACGTCAAACACGCTCTGAGAGCGCGTTTGGTTTGTGGGTTGGGCGGGTGTGTCGCACAGCCGGTCCGATCGATGAGGGTGATTCGGTCGGTAGACGGGTATGGATCG
>NZ_JBEXIJ010000062.1:0-8346 GCF_040608495.1 Micromonospora sp. NPDC005174
AACCTGGCCGCGGCGTTACGCGACCATCGACTCGGCTACGTCCTCGCGGTCGCCTGCTCGCACCGAGTCCCCACCGGACTGGGCATCCAGCGAGCGGACCAGATCGCCGCCGACCTCCCGACGCGGGCGTGGCAGCGGATCTCTGCCGGCCAGGGGGCGAAGGGCCACCGCTACTACGACTGGGCGTTCGTCACCCTGCCCCTGGCCGCCGATGAGCACGACGGTCACCACTGGCTGCTGATCCGCCGCAACCGCACCACCGGTGAGCAGGCGTTCTACCGCTGCTGGTCGCCCCACCTCGTCCCGCTGCACCGCTTGGTGGCCGTCGCCGGCAGACGGTGGAGCATCGAGGAATCGTTCCAGGCCACCAAGACCGGCCTCGGCCTGGACCAACACCAACACCGCCGCTGGCGGGCCTGGCACCGCTGGACCACCCTCGTCATCGCCGCACACGCGTTCCTCGCCGCCGCCGCAGCGGCAAGCACCACCAGCCCAGACAGCCTGATCCCGGTAACCGTCAACGAACTCCGACGGCTGTTCCACGCCCTGGTCATCGAACCAGCCCGACGCGTCGGAGACGTCATCGCCTGGTCCATCTTCCGACGCCAGCACCAAGCCGCATCCAAGATCAGCCACTACGCCCGACAAGCCCTCACAGAACCCTGAAACGGATCTCCCGCTGGAGTATTAGAAAGGGGTACAGTGAACTATCCGATAATACGGTTCGGGTCCCCGCAAGATTGAGCAACGAGTCAACGTATTGCTCAAACTCGCGGGGGGTTAGATCCTCAGGCCCCTTTGGATCCGCCGATGTCGAGTCAGGGAGCGCGTCTGTCAACACCCAACGTGGGTCATACTCTGCTAAGGCAAGCTTCGGCTTCCAATCGGGCCGGACCCACGGCGGGTTGCCGACCTGGAGGTCGAAGCCACCCCGGGCGAACACCGTGGCGAAGTCCAACTGCCAGTGGAAGAAGCCCTGCCGCGCGGCGATGCGCTCGCACACCACCAGCCACGGGTGCTCCCGCAGCACCGTCTCGATGGTCTTGGCGTTGGCGAAGCCGATCTCCATCCGCTCGGCCTCGTTGAGCTCGTGCCAGCTCATCCCGGCGGTCAGGGTCGGCCCGGACGCTTTGCGTTTGCGCAGTTCCGGGTTGCGCCCCAGCAGCGCCTGCAACCCGGCCACCCACTGTGCGACGTTCGGCGGGGCGATCACCTCGCCGTTCACGGTGGCCGGCTCGTCGGTGAGCGGCCAGAACCACAGCGCTAACCACGCGTCCATCGCCCGGCGCAGCCGCCGGTGGGCGCCGTCCTCGTCGGCGAGCGCCTTCTCGATCTCCTCGCGCTGCACCGCCCCGCCGGCCGGCAGCACGCCCGCCTCCCACACCGGGATACGCCGGCGGATCTGCTGCTCGGCGAGGTCCAGCCGGCGGTAGGCGATCTGCCACAGCGACTCGACGCGGTGCGCCAGTTCGGCGTACGCGTCGATGGTTTGCTTTGTGGGTTTGGTCTTGGTGCTCCCCCGCCAGGTCTTGACCCTCCTCGCGGCGGCGGGGGCCAGCGCGGCGGCCTCCCTGGCGTCGGCGGCCGAGCCCCAGCCGTCGGCGGGCAGCAGGAAGTGGTGGATGCCGTCGCTGCCGATCCGGCCGGCGGCCATGTCCTCGACAAGCGCGGTCAGCGGCAGCTCCGCCGGCACCGCGCCCAGCCACGACTTGTCGGCGACCTGGCTGCGGCGGTAGACGGCTCGGCGGGCGCCGATCAGCGAGTTGCCGCGCCGCAGGTGCAGGCCGAACCAGGGCGCCGGCAGGCCCGGCACCATCGTGTCCAACCACAGGGTGATCTCGGCGAGTTCGACGGCGGTGGCGTTCAGGTCGACGCCGTAGACGTTGTGCAGGGCGAGGTACGCCTTCACCTCCTGCAGACGTTGCGGGTAGTCGTCCGGGTCGATGGTCTTACCCTCGCCGGCCAGCTCCTCCTTGCGGCGCTTCAGATATTGCTCGGCGAGTTGCCGCACCGCCTCGATGGCGAACGCGCCCGAGCCGAGCGCCGGCTCGCAGATCGTCAGGCCGAGGATGTCCGCCGCCGAGGTGCGTACGCCGTCCTGGTCGAGCAGTTCCTCCAGGGCCTGCCCGACGGTGAACTTCGTCAACACCTCGGGGGTGTAGTAGGACGCCGACTGCTGGCGTTCCCGACCGGCCAGGCGGAACACGAACGCGCCCTGCCGGTGCAGCACCGGCCGCAGCTCCCCGGTCGTGTGGTCGGCATCCTTGACGAAGTCTCCGGGCGCGATGCCCGCGGCCCGGTCCACCGGCACCACCCAGGATCCCTTGCTGCCGTCACCGCCCTTGGCGACCTCGTACAGGTCGGTGTCGGCGAAGAACCCGGTGTACGACATCAGCCCCTCGTAGACCGCGCCGAGCTGGTTGATGCCCAGTTCCGCGTACGAGATGAAGCCCCGGTCCCGACCGCGCCGCTCCTTGCTTAGCAGCAGGTGGGTGAGGACCTCCTGGAGCGCGGGGTTGCCGAGGCCCACCGCGTCGATGTGCGCGGTGGCGCTGGGCTGGAACAGGTCGGCGCGCAGCGGGTTGAAGGTGAGCCCTGGCGCGGACACCGCCTCGTCGTCTGACACGTGCAGTCCGTCGGTCGGATGACCGCGGTCGACCAGCCGGAACAGCACGCCCAGCGACTCGTAGAGGTGAGTGCCCGTGCGGGCGCGTGGGGTGGCGAGTTCGACCTGGACGAGTTCTCGCAGGCGATCCAAGCTGTAACCCCTGTCGTACTCGGGGGCGCCGACGGGCAGCACACCCAGCTCGGGCGACGCCTCGGCGTAAAGCAGGAAGAGGATGCGGTAGAGAAAGCGCAGCGCCTGCTTGGCCAGCGGCTGCGCCTCGGTGGCGGGCAGCGGATCGAGGCCCTGAGCCCGGCGACGGTTCACCACCTCGTTGGCGATGATCTCAATGGACAGGCGTACGCCCTCGCGGAGATCCTTGGAGACGCCGACGGTGTGTTTGATCGACTCGTCGAGGACGCCGCTCCACCACAGGTTGCCATCCCCGTCCGGAGCGATCGACTCGGCGGACAGGCAGGTCAGGGCGCGGTCGACCTCGCCGCCGCGTCTGGTGTCGTTGCGCTCGCAGACCAGTTGGAGGTCGACGGCGAGATAGCGGCCTTCGGCCCAACGTTCCCGTTCGGTGAGCACCGCCCAGCGGCCGGCCAGGACGAGGATCAGGTCGGGGGCGTCGTCCTCACCGAACAGGGCGGAGCAGAGCCGCGCGGCCGACGTGAGGTCGTCGCCATCGTCGTGCAGGCGCACCGGCGCGGCAAGCGTCGGGCCATCCTTGGCGAGGACGTCCTCGACCGTGGCGACCGGCTGGGCGAGCACGACGACAAGCGGCGCCCGTTCGGTGATGCCGGGCGCCGAGACACGCAGGATCGGGCCGCCCTCGCCCACGGCGAGACCGTGCCCGCGCAGCCCCAGGATGTCGACGACGCGGTGATGGATCGACGCGACCGCGGCGGCAACTGTCTGCGGATCGGTTGCGCCGAGGTCGGCCTCCACATCGGTCAGCTCGGCGAGCTTGGCGAGGTCAGCTTCCAGCTCCTGCCGGGCCTCGACGAACCGGCTGCGCGGGGTGAGCCGGCGCGCGTCGGTCTCCGCGTCCCACTCCTTACGACGTTCCAGCACCCGGGCGCGGAACGACTCCTTGGTCGCGTCGGTGGTGAAGTAATGCTCAGAGATCCAGCCCTCACCGACCAGGATCGCGTCCGACACGCTCATGCGGTGACTCCCGTCTGCGGCACGAGGACCAGCAGCGGGCGGACCAACTGCCGGTCCGGATTCATGTCGGCGACCAGGCTCTGCTCCTGGGCGATGCTGACCCGACGTTGCTTCAGGTCGCGCCGCTGGATCAGCGCGTCCGCCTCGTCCTGCCACTGGGCGAGCCGGTGCGACCACTGTTCGACCCGGTGCGCGACGTCCTTCTCGGCCGCCGCGAACAGGTCGCGCATCTGCGCGCGGGCGTGGTGTACGGCAGGGGCGATGAACCGGCCCAGGGTCTCGGCGTCCGGCACCGGACCGGGGTTGGCCCACGCGGTGTCGAAGCCCAACGCGGCCAGGGCTTCGGCAGCCGACGGGTGCGGGGTCACCGGCGCGAACGACAGGGTGTCGGCCACCGGGAACTCGACTGTCAACCAGGCCGCCGAGACGACCTGCCCGCGCCGGTTGGTGAGCGTGCCCAGCAGCAGCACGGTCGGGTCGTCGACCGCGCCGCGGACCGCGAACACCTGGTTGCGACCCAGCCCGGCCAGGGCCCGGTCCGAAGCCCAGTCCAGCACCGGGTGCAGCGGGCTCAGGTAGTGCGCGTCCGGCCAACTGGAACCGGTGTCGTCGCGTAGCGCCTGCTCCAGCCGGTCCTTGCCCCGGGCCAGGGTGGTGGCCAGGACGAGTCGTTCGGTGACCCTCCGGTCGGCAAGATAACTCTGCGGCAGCACGTCGAGGCGTTGCACCAGGTCCGGTGGCGGGGTCAGCTCGGCGGTGCCGAAAGCGTGGTCGCGGCGCCAGCCGACACCGTTGTTGCTCGGCGGCCCGGTCGGGTCGACGAAGGCAGCGTGCAGTGCCTCTTCGAGGTAGGAGACCTCGTCGGGATAGAGCCCGGAACCGGCGGCCCCGGTCGCCTTCGGCAACGGTGCGTCGTCGTCGGCGGCGTCCACGATGCCGAAGAACATCGCCGACAGGTCGTCACCGGCCAACACCTCGTCCGGGGTACGCACCACGTCGTCCAGGTCACGCTGCCCGGCGAGGACGGCACGGATGGCGTCCTCCTCGCCCTTCACGTCGTACTGGCCCATCAGCGAGGCGACGTCGCCGAGCGCGCGGTGCGCCTCGTTCTCCTTGTCGACGAGCTTCGCCAGGACGCGGATGTCGCCGGCGAACCGGCCGCCGTCCGGCTCCAGCAGCAGGGCGGTGATCCGGGGCGGGTGCTGCTGGCCGTACCTGTCGATGCGGCCGTTGCGTTGCTCGATACGGATCAGGCTCCACGGGATGTCGTAGTGGAACAGCTCGTGGCATTGCGCGTGCAGGTTGACCCCCTCGGAGGCGACGTCGCCGGTGACCAGGACGCGGATCGGGGCATGTTCCTGCTTGAACGCGTCGACGATCTGCTGCTGCTCCTTGTCGGGCAAGCCCCCATGCATGATCGCGACCGCTTCGCAGGGTAGGCCGAGGTCGGCCGGCAGGTGCTTGTGCAACCAGGTGAGGGTGGCTACTCGTTCGGCGAACACCACGGCCCGCGCCGGCGACCCTGACGCGACGCCAACATCCTGGAGCTGCCGGACCAGCTCGCCGTACTTGGCCGAGCCCTCCGCGAGCGCCGCCGCGTTGAGGCTGGCGAGCCGATCCAACGCCGCGCGTTCTCTGGTCGCGGCGACGTCGTGCCCGAGGCGACTCAGCCGCTGTCGGATGGTCTCCCCCAGCGCGGCCGGCGACGACAGGAACGCCTTGGCGAGTGTCCACGGGAACAGCGACGCGTTAGGCCCGGAGTATGGGGTGCGCCGGTCCGGCGGCCACAGCCACACGTCCTCAAGTTCGCGGGCGACCGCGTTCTCCGCCGGGCTCGCGGACACCAGCACGTTCTCCGGTTCCCGCCGCTCGGCCCAGTCGGCGCCGACGACGCCCGCCACCTCGTCGCTGTGCCGGTGACGGCGGATCACCAAGCGTTCGATCTCGGCGGCCACCAGGTCACCACCGGGTGGGATCGCGGACGGATCGAGCAACCGGACCAACTCGGCGAAGGACTCCTTGCGGCCGTTGTGTGGAGTCGCCGACGCCAGGATCAGCGTCTCGGTGTTACGGGACAACGTGCGGGCCAGCTTGTTGTTCTGCGTGGCCGAGTTGGCGAGGTTGTGCGATTCGTCGATGACGACAGCGTCCCAGCGTTGCTTCTTCAGACTGGCCGCGTACCGCTCGGACTTCAGCGTGTCGATCGAGATGATCGCCCGCCGGAAGTACGTGAACGGGTTGCGGTTCGCCGGGAGCTTCTGGCGGACCCGTTGGATGCCGGACGAGTCGAGACGGACGAACGGCAGCGCGAAGCGCGACCACAACTCCTGTTGCATCTGTTCGAGCACGTGGCGCGGTGTCACGATGAGGATGCGCTCGCCCCTGCCACGGCGAACCAACTCCGACAGGATCATGCCAATTTCCAGGGTCTTGCCGAGCCCCACCGCATCGGCCAGGAGTATCCGGGGACGCAGGTTGTCGGGGTCCAACGCCTTGCGCACGGCGGTCTGCTGGTAACTGAGCGGAGTGGCGAGCGCCTGGGTAGCGACGGTGAGTGAACGATCGGCCAGCGGCACGGCGGTCTTGCGGTAGGTGGACTCCAGCCAGAGGCGAGCGTTGCGATATCGCGGGCTGGCGTCCCCCACGACTGTTGCGGCCGCCGGGTCAAGCGGTGCGATGGGGTCGATGGAGTGGTAGAAGCTGGCCGTGACGTCACGCACCAGTTCACCCAAGCCACGGACGTGCACGAGGAGCCCGTCCGCGGTTTCCTCGGCGGTCTGCACCAGCCATTCCTCGTCGCGAATGACCACCACCGAGCCTGGGGCCACGTCGAGTGCGGACCCGGAACGGACATCGCTCACGATCGTCCCCCTCCCCATTGAACCGCTGCGGTCCGGAGATCCTATGTAGATACTCTTGGGTAGGAGACCCGTCATCCGTTCGTGCTGGCTGGATCAAGGGCGTTCGTGGTCGTACGAGTGGTGGAATCACCGCTGGTAGACCGGTCAGGACGGAGTGTTATCGCCAAGGACTTCGACGAGGGAAACCCGCTCTATTCGGCCACGCAACGCGATTCCCGTGACCCGCACGTGCTGCCGGCGACCGTGTGCCTCGACGAGCCGCTGATAGAGCATGTCCGGCAGGAGCACCCGGACAGAGCGTTCCGAGGACCCGTACACCGTCCTGATGGGACCTCGTACGGTCGCCTGACCGCCCTCACCGGTTTCCCGTCGGAGCTTGCTGACCTGACCCTCGACCGTGACCTCGCCGTCCGGAACGGCTACTTTGAGCTGCTCCGCCGCCGTGTGCAGCACCTCGATCCGGCGGGTACCGAAGCGGAACGATCGAGCCGGCACGGAGGACGGGAGCTGATCAGCCCAGTTGAACCTGACGTCGTACGGAACACCGTCACGGCCGAGTTTGGCCAAGGCATCACAGACGTTCGCCGACACGCCCTCACCTGTGCGACGCAGGAAGAGCCCAAGATCGAAGTCGCGCTGGGCCTCACCCGAGGCGGCGAAGCATGCCCTCACCGCGCGGTGCATCTGCAGCGACACCCGGCGGGCGAGCGGCAGATCGGCACTCGCGTCCGCGCGTGGAACGGCAAGCTGCGCCGCGATCGCCCAACTCCCGGCGCGCGGCGTGCCCAGTCGTACGGTGCGGGCGAAGTCGAGCACATCCTCCGGACGGCGACCCTGCACCAGCATCGGCTGCTCGCTCATCAACGCGTAGGTGGACGAGACGACCAACTCCCGCACTCCCGCCAACGCGTCCACCGCGTTGAACAGGGGAATCGTCCCGGACGGGCCGCCGGGCAGAAGCCGGAAGGAGAGCGTGTCCGCGCCGGTGGTCTCCAGATCGTCGAGGAGCAGACGGATCGGGCGCTCCTCGACGGCCGCCACAGTGGTGAGGAAGTCGGAGACACGACTCGCGTAGTCGCGCAGGTCCCGATCGCCGGGGACGAGCACCTGGAAGTCCCCGTCGGCCTCGTGCCGTGACCACAGAGTCGCCCGTTCGAGGCGCTGTTCCGGCGCCCAACCCGTTGACGACAGGTAGCGGCTCAATGTCTCAGGCGTCAACTCTGACGCGGCACGCAGCGCGTCAGCGTCCAGGGCGACAGAGGGCATCATGACGCAGGCACTCGTTGCGCCGGACGGGGTTCGAGAAGCGATCGCAGACCTTTTACGGTCAACACGTTGCGCTTCGGCACGGGAACCGTGACCTGGCGCTGCACGGCATGGTCGATCAACGGCGACGTCCGCAGCGACGCCCAGTATCCGCAGTGACTGAGTCGCAGGGACGTCTCGTCCGCCTGGGCGTACCGACCTGCATCCGCGGGAACGATGATCAGGAAGAGGTAACGCGACACAGCGAACCCCTCACCGGCGAGGTTGTTATAGTGACGCACGTCTATCGGGTAGAGCCAGTCCAAGTCGGTCCCCCTAGGACTGGACCAGGACTTGACCTGGGCCTCGATCTTAGAGCGCGTTTGGTTTGTGGGTTGGGCGGGTGTGTCGCACAGCCGGTCCGATCGATGAGGGTGATTCGGTCGGTAGACGGGTATGGATCGA
>NZ_JBEXIJ010000063.1:0-3245 GCF_040608495.1 Micromonospora sp. NPDC005174
CACGGGTGTTCGCTTGTTCAGAGTTGCACAGTGGACGCGTAGCAGCTTAGTAGTCAAGTCCTCGGCCTATTAGTACCGGTCAACTGAACCCGTTACCGGGCTTACATTTCCGGCCTATCAACCCAGTCGTCTAGCTGGGGGCCTTACCCCCACAAAGTGGGGTGGGATACCTCATCTTGAAGCAGGCTTCCCGCTTAGATGCTTTCAGCGGTTATCCCTTCCGAACGTAGCTAACCAGCCGTGCCCCTGGCGGGACAACTGGCACACCAGAGGTTCGTCCGTCCCGGTCCTCTCGTACTAGGGACAGCCCTTCTCAAGTATCCTACGCGCACGGCGGATAGGGACCGAACTGTCTCACGACGTTCTAAACCCAGCTCGCGTACCGCTTTAATGGGCGAACAGCCCAACCCTTGGGACCTGCTACAGCCCCAGGATGCGACGAGCCGACATCGAGGTGCCAAACCATCCCGTCGATATGGACTCTTGGGGAAGATCAGCCTGTTATCCCCGGGGTACCTTTTATCCGTTGAGCGACACCGCTTCCACTCGCAAGTGCCGGATCACTAGTCCCGACTTTCGTCCCTGCTCGACCTGTCAGTCTCACAGTCAAGCTCCCTTGTGTACTTGCACTCAACACCTGATTGCCAACCAGGCTGAGGGAACCTTTGGGCGCCTCCGTTACCCTTTAGGAGGCAACCGCCCCAGTTAAACTACCCACCAGACACTGTCCCTGAACCGGATAACGGTCCGAAGTTAGATACCCAAATCAACCAGAGTGGTATTTCAAGATTGCCTCCACCCATACTGGCGTATGGACTTCACCGGCTCCCACCTATCCTACACAAGCTAACTCAAGTACCAATGTCAAGCTATAGTAAAGGTCCCGGGGTCTTTCCGTCCTGCCGCGCGTAACGAGCATCTTTACTCGTACTGCAATTTCGCCGGGCCTGTGGTTGAGACAGTGGGGAAGTCGTTACGCCATTCGTGCAGGTCGGAACTTACCCGACAAGGAATTTCGCTACCTTAGGATGGTTATAGTTACCACCGCCGTTTACTGGCGCTTAAGTTCTCCGCTTCGCCCCGAAGAGCTAACAGGTCCCCTTAACGTTCCAGCACCGGGCAGGCGTCAGTCCATATACATCGAATTACTTCTTCGCATGGACCTGTGTTTTTAGTAAACAGTCGCTTCCCCCTGCTCTCTGCGGCCATACAACGCTCCACCCGCGCGGGGCTTCACGTCTCCGGCCCCCCTTCTCCCTAAGTTACGGGGGCAATTTGCCGAGTTCCTTAACCACAGTTCGCCCGATCGCCTCGGTATTCTCTACCTGACCACCTGTGTCGGTTTGGGGTACGGGCCGCTAAGAACTCGCTAGAGGCTTTTCTCGGCAGCATAGGATCACTGACTTCACCTGAATCGGCTCGGCATCACGTCTCAGCCCTCATGTGTCGCGGATTTGCCTACGACACGGCCTACACGCTTACCCCGGCACAACCACCGGCCGGGCTCAGCTACCTTCCTGCGTCACCCCATCGCTTGACTACTACCCGCCAGGTTCCCACGCTCCCCACCATCCGTCCGAAGACATCAGGCAGCTCGGGTGGTTAGCACAACGAGGTTCATCAGGGACGCTCTTTCGCGGGTACGGGAATATCAACCCGTTGTCCATCGACTACGCCTCTCGGCCTCGCCTTAGGTCCCGACTCACCCAGGGCGGATTAGCCTGGCCCTGGAACCCTTGGTCATCCGGCGGAAGGGTTTCTCACCCTTCTTTCGCTACTCATGCCTGCATTCTCACTCGTGCCGCGTCCACAACTGGGTCACCCCGCTGCTTCACTCGCGGCACGACGCTCCCCTACCCATCCACACACCTGCACAAGGAATCACGTCCAAGCGAGGTTAAAATGTGAATGCCACAGCTTCGGCGGTGTGCTTGAGCCCCGCTACATTGTCGGCGCGGAACCACTTGACCAGTGAGCTATTACGCACTCTTTAAAGGGTGGCTGCTTCTAAGCCAACCTCCTGGTTGTCTGTGCGACCCCACATCCTTTTCCACTTAGCACACGCTTAGGGGCCTTAGCTGGTGATCTGGGCTGTTTCCCTCTCGACTACGAAGCTTATCCCCCGCAGTCTCACTGCCGCGCTCTCACTTACCGGCATTCGGAGTTTGGCTGATTTCGGTAAGCTTGTGGGCCCCCTAGACCATCCAGTGCTCTACCTCCGGCAAGAAACACGCGACGCTGCACCTAAATGCATTTCGGGGAGAACCAGCTATCACGGAGTTTGATTGGCCTTTCACCCCTAACCACAGGTCATCCCCCAACTTTTCAACGTTGGTGGGTTCGGCCCTCCACGCGGTCTTACCCGCGCTTCAGCCTGCCCATGGCTAGATCACTCCGCTTCGGGTCTAGAGCATGCGACTAAAGCGCCCTATTCAGACTCGCTTTCGCTACGGCTCCCCCACACGGGTTAACCTCGCCACATGCCACTAACTCGCAGGCTCATTCTTCAAAAGGCACGCCGTCACCCCGCAAGGCTCCGACGGATTGTAGGCGAACGGTTTCAGGTACTATTTCACTCCCCTCCCGGGGTACTTTTCACCATTCCCTCACGGTACTTGTCCGCTATCGGTCACCAGGAAGTATTTAGGCTTACCAGGTGGTCCTGGCAGATTCACGGCAGATTTCAGGGGTCCGCCGCTACTCGGGAACACCCACAGAAGGTCAGCAACTTTCACCTACCGGACTCTCACCGTCTACGGTCAGCCATTCCAGACTGTTCGACTAGCCACTGACTTTGTAACTTCTCGAACAAGTGTCAGCTTGTTCAGCAGGGTCCCACAACCCCGACCACGCAACCCCTGACAGGTATCACACGCAGCCGGTTTAGCCTCGATCCGCTTTCGCTCGCCACTACTCACGGAATCACTAAATTTGTTTTCTCTTCCTGCGGGTACTGAGATGTTTCACTTCCCCGCGTTCCCTCCACACACCCTATGTGTTCAGGTGTGGGTGACACCACATGACTGGTGCCAGGTTTCCCCATTCGGACACCCTGGGATCACAGCTTGGTTGACAGCTCCCCCAGGCCTATCGCGGCCTCCCACGTCCTTCATCGGCTCCTGGTGCCAAGGCATTCACCGTTCGCCCTTGACAACTTGACCACAAAGATGCTCGCGTCCACTGTGCAATTCTCAACAAACGACCAACCCACAACCCGATCCACCCCACACCAGCAACCACGCCTC
>NZ_JBEXIJ010000064.1:0-4898 GCF_040608495.1 Micromonospora sp. NPDC005174
CCGCCGCCTCGCCCGAGGCGAACCCGCCACCCGCCAACAACGCCTCACCTTCGACACACCCGACTGACAGCAATGTGAAACGCCCTCTCAGAGCGATCTTCAAGCGGGCATTCTCGGCTCGAAGGCCAGCTTCTACGCCATCCCGCGCGGTCAGCTCGTCGACCACGGCACGGAGAAAACCGTAGACCTGTTCCTCAGCCAAGCCGCGTCGCCCGAAGTTGGTGCGACGGAACCGGATTCGCTTCACCTGCTCCGGGCAGAGCCGGGCCAAGCGTGACGCTGCCCGGAAGACGCCAACCGAATGCATGGTCACCGCAACCTCCTCGAAGTTGAAACCGTCGTGCCGGCCTTCCGACTCGTCCCGCTCCGCCCAGCGTGGCCTGGGGGAGCGGGGAGTGCGCGCGCCGCGGCGGGAGCAGCCGCCGGAGTGATCAGTCGCAAGCCGGCGCGCTGCACGAAGACCTCTCGCCGATCGACCGCATTGCCGGCGCGGTCGAGTGAGTAGCCGGTCAGCCAGACCCAGCCGTCGTAAGTCGGCCGGTCGCAGACTTTGATGACTCGGAAGATCAGCGAGCGATCCCCGCCGAACTGCACCGACGCACCGTTGCCGACGTGCAGAACGTCGCCCGGCTTTGGAACCATCACCGCCCGCCTTCGATCAGTGGATGGGCACCGAAGCAGGCGGGCTGTGGCCACGGCCGACACCGCGAATCGCCTGCCTGCACCTGCTCCGGTGCCCTGCTCAGGATGCAACCGCTACGACAAATGCCGCTGATCGCTGGTGCTTACCGGTGCCGGCGCAGTCAGGGCAATCCCGCCGTTGCAGCCGGTCCGGATCACTCGGCGCGCGAAGCGACCGCCGAGGACTGGCCATCTTCCATCCACGGCCCTCGCAACCTGAGCAGGAGACGTCGGTCCGTGAAGCGTGGTGCGTCGCCCCACCCGATCGCCCCTCGCCCACGCACTTGAGGACCCGGATACCGCCCCCGGCTGCGTCCGCACTCGGATCGACACGGGCACGAGCGGCCCGGTGCCGTTTTGCCACGTGCATCTCAGCGGTGAGTACATGCACAATTGCGGTCGGTGAGACGTCCATGGTGGAGATAGAACACCCGGTTGCGGAGACCGATCGAGGACCGAAACAGCACCTCTGACGGACCTCGGGCGGACACCATGAGGACCTGCGTTGTGTTCAGGACCTCACGTAAGTGAGCGTGGAGATAGCCCATCAGGAAGGCGTCGACGATGGCCCGAGATCGCCGCGAACCTCGAACCGTCCTGGAGTACCTGATCCAGTGCAGCGACCGTACGTACGAGGAACTGGCCGACGAGTTCAGCCGCATGGACCCCCGCGCGGCGATCAGCGCGCGGCACCTCGGGCGGCTGGCCCGCGGCGAACGGGACCTGGCCTCATCAACCCCCGCCACACGGCGGGCTTTGCAGGCCATGTTCGGCAAGCCGGTCGATGAATTGCAGCGCCCCTGGGCATCCCACCAGTTGACCCCTGCGCCGGCCCGACAGCTCATCGTCGAGCCCACCGGCGCCGGCCCGGAAAGGAACCTCCTCGCCATGGCCGCACAACGCGCCCGCCAGTATGCAATGCTCGCCGCAGAAGCCACCTCGCCGGCAGCCATCGACCAGCTCACCGAGGACGTGCAACGCCTCGCCCTCGCCTACCCGCAGCGACCAGTCAGCCAAATCCTGCCGGACCTAGCCGAAACTCAGGACACCCTGTTTTCGCTGCTCGAACGTCGCCAACAGCCGACCCAATCACGTGACCTGCACTTCCTCGCCGGCATCACCAGCGGCCTACTTGCCAAGGTCTCGCACGACATGGCCGACCCGCACTCCGCCATGCTGCAAGCCCGAACCGCTGTCCTCTGCGCCGACCAGTCCGGCCACCCCGGTTTGCAGGCCTGGCTCCGCGGACTTCAGTCGCTGGTCGCCTACTGGGCTGGTCGGTATGCCGAGGCCGTTCGTTACGCCGAGGCCGGACGCGAGTATGCGATCCAAGCAGGGGGCACCTCCGCCGTCTGGCTGCCCGTCAGCGCTGCACGCGCCTACGCCGCACTCGGTAACGCGGAACAGGCCAAGGCCGCCATCGCCGAGGCGGAGGAGGCCTGGTCACGGGTACGCCCCGACGAGATGGACGAAATCGGCGGCATCTGCACCTTCAACCAGCCCCGCACGCTCTACTACGCCAGCGACGCCCTGGCCTGGCTGCCCGGGGAAGCCGACGCCACCGAGCGCTACGCCCTGCGTGCCGTCCAGGCATACTCCGACCGCTACGACCCGGCGTGGGCCTTCGGCGACCAGGCCGGCTCCCACACCAACCTCGCCATTGCCCGCGTCTCGAGCGGAGAGCTCGATGCCGCCGCGGATGCCATCGCCCCCGTGCTCGATCTTCCCGCCGATCAGCGCATCAACGGCGTCATCCACTCGGTCCGTCGTGTCCACCAGGCCATCACCCGTGCCGGCCACGCCAATGACGCTCGTGACCTCATCGATGGCATCGAGCACTTCACGCACACGCCTGCCAACGCCCTTCCTCGATAAGGCACCATCACCACATGTACCCGATCGCCATCCCCGGCCGCGTCATCACCCTTCGCGAACTGCGACCCGATGACGCGGCCGACGCCTTGGCGATCGTCGGTGACGACCGGGTCACGCAATGGCTCTCGTTCGACAGCCGCGACCAGGCCGCCACTGTCGCCATGGTTGAGGGAGCAGTAAGCCGCGCGCAGCTTGACCCGCGCAACGAGTACTACCTAGCGGTCGCTGACACCTCCGATCGCATGATCGGCTTCGCCCGCCTCGGACTTACCGGGCACCAGGCCGCCAAGCTCGGCTACGCCATCGGAGCGGAACACTGGGGCCATGGTTACGCCACCGACGCAGCCCGAACGATCATCGACTACGGCTTTCGAGAGCTGAAGCTCCACCGCATCACCGCAGCTATCGGCCCCGACAACGCCTCCTCCATCGGCGTTGCGAAGAGGCTCGGGATGCAATACGAAGGCCGCCTACGCGATCACGTCTTCACCAACGGCGCGTGGCGCGACTCCCAGCTCTACTCGATTCTTGCCCCGGAGTGGAACAACACCGCTGGCTGATCGTCATCCTCGCTGAGCACGCGGGCGAGCAATCCCGATCATGGCAGCGGTACGATCGCCGCCATGCGCGACGCCGACACGCCGCCGCAGGAACCCGCCGACGATCTGTACGCCCGCACCGAACTCAGCCCTCGACAGCGAGCGGCCGTCATCCGGACCGCAGCAGCCGAGGTGCGGCAGCGTGTGCAGGAGTGGCGTAAGTCGCCTGGCTGGCAAGACACTCCGACTAATGCTTACCGGTATCAGGCAACCGTGGTCGCAGTGGCGGCCCTTGAAGCACTACCCGAGCCAGCAACTGACCAGGAACTCGCCGGACTCGTCAAGGCCGTCAGACCCGTACTTGCTGAGTGGCGACCGAGCCGACCCGGCCCCGAACAGCAGATTTTTGTCGCGGTCGAACTACTTCAGAGAGCTTGCGAGTAGCACGACCACGCCGACTCTCTGTACGTCTTGAGGCGGCCCGGTTGGCAGGCCACTCGGCCGCGCCGAGTCTGGGCCGGCCGAGAGCCCGCTGCCGCGCCTCTGGCCTTCGGCCACCAGATCGCTGGTAATAGCCTGCCGGCGGCGCGACATAGGACGAAGCCCCGGACCGCCTTGATCAGGAAAAGTCCGGGGCTCCATCTTGCCGGGAGTTACAACCGCGTCATGATCCGTCCAGCGGCATCCAAGATGTCAGCCATGACGGTCATGAACGCGGACAGTGCGACCAGGAGCCACAGCAGCCGGTCCCACCGCTGGGCAGCCGCCGGTTGACCACGGCGAGGCTTCTTGCGCTTGTTGTTCCACCACACTACGTGCGCTTCCTCCCCTTGCATCCTGAAAGGCAAGGCATGGAGTTGCGAGGCGCGTCCGAGGCAACGGACGCGCCTTCCATGTCTTGTGCAGAGGAGACCACAGAGAAGTGGGCGGCGGTAGCGTGACACGCCGACGACTTGGGCAGGGGGAAACCCGGCCCATTTTTAGTACCTTACACATCTACCTTTAAAATCGTCAACCTCTGGTAGAGGATTTATGGGCGAGGGAGTACCCCCAGAGGGGGTGGCCGCTGCTCTGGCCTGCGACTTTCCCCAGCGTCCTGGTGCAAGCAGTCACGAGTTCTCGCCGGGGAGTATGCGCCTCCGGCGGGGTGCTCGGGCGTCCCTGGGCTCGTTGTGCCATCCCGACAACCCTCGGCCGGGCTAAGCCGAGGGGGCCTGCCTGGTAAGGGTCGTTCAGGCAGTGAGGTGCTCACCTTGGCCACCCAGACTCCACGCGCTCCATCAGAGTGCGGCCGAAGGCCGACGGAATGGCTTGGCGCGCAGTTGAGGGGAGGCGGGTGCCATGCTGCAGCCAGCAGGAGAAGGATTCAGGCTCGACTCAGCTGCACCGGCCCCCTGGCTGATTCGCGGGCGCTTCCGCAGGCAGAGTCAGGCAATACGAGGTGTCACTCTGGCAGCGAGGAGCGAGACGCGAGGTCTTCGCGCTCTTCAGGGGTCATCTCCTGGTACGCATTCCAAAAGCTCTCAAAGGGTGCTGTCAGCTCGGCACCGTAGGTCGGGCTTGTGAATGCTTGGCGCAAGGTGAGTTGGCCATGTTGCACCGCGGTGGCCATCTCGCGAAGCAGGGGGTTTTCGCTGTGGGCGAGCTGTTCCAGGACCCGGCGGAGGGCGTAGGTCCGTTTCTCGTCACCACCGGTGATGTCGTCTAGTACTCCAGCAGGAGATCCGTTTCAGGGCTCGATGAGGGCTTGTCGGGCGTAATGGCTGATCTTGGCTTCCGCTTGGTGCTGGCGTCGGAAGATGG
>NZ_JBEXIJ010000065.1:0-4667 GCF_040608495.1 Micromonospora sp. NPDC005174
GCTTGGACTCCTGCAGGCTCGTGGCGATGGAGATGACCGCGGCCCGCTCGGGCAGGCCGGCCTTCTTCGTGGCCGCGATGATGGCCTTGACGTTGCCGGTCTGCTCACCGTTGAGGTCGATGTGCGACTGGTCGCCCTGCGGCTTGGGTGCGGTGGTCTGCACCGCGACGGCGGCGGGCTTGGCGTCCACGGCCGGGGTGGCGGCGTGGGCGGCGATCGGGCCGGCGAACACGCCGCCGGCGAACGCGAGACCAGCGATGGACAGCATGCTCTTGCGGAAGATCGTGTTCATGGGGGTAGCTCCTTCGGGGGTAGGAAACACCCACGCGACACCGTTCGGGGGATCGGGTGACGTGGGGGTCAGCACCTCGTCCGGGCGCTGCAATAAAGCAGGGGGAAAGTCTGGGGTCGGCGGCCTGCGAGCGGGGGCTCGTGGCGCCGGGACCAGGTGTAACGACCGGCTGGCCGGGGTCATTCCCGGGGGGCGGTGGCCTACGGGGCGGGTTCCTCGGCGGCCGGTCCGTGTGTAACGACCCGGTGGCCGGGGCCATTCCCGCAGGCGGGCGGCTCGTGCGACGAGCCGGTGGTCCTGTGCTCGTCAGGATGTGTAACGACCACCGGCCCGCCACGATTCCGGCCGGCGGGTGCAGCCGGTCACCACGAACGCCCCACAATCGAACATAACGCCCAAAAGACGCGATCGAGCGCGTTGATCAACTCCTGATCGCCGAACTCGGGGTATCCGGGACCGGTCGATACCCCCAGGTCGGCGAAGTCGCGTCGATCACGTCGATGCGGGGCGCGCGGGTCTCGCGTCCCCGTTGTCGGGCGCGCCGGGCATCGCGGATGTCCTGCTCAGAGGCGGGTAAATCGGTTGAGAGGACAGGGGCGCTGCCGGCACGCTGGGTGTTCCGCCACCCACGTCCGGAGGAACTCCGATGCGCCTGCTCCGTGATCTGTGGGCCACCTCGCCACGTCGCCTCACGCTCGTGGGCGTCCTGATCGTGCTCGGTGCGGCCGGTCAGGCGGGCGCGTCCGCGCTCGCCGGCGCGGTGCTCGTACACCGGTCGGCCACGTCCTTCACGATCCTCGCCGCCGCGTTGGCCGCCGTGGTGCTCACCGACCTGGTGGTGAGCCTGCTGATGGCGGGGCTGACCGCCGACTGGTCCGCCGACGTCCGTCGACGGCTCTGCCGCGTCGCGCTCGGGCAGGATCTGCCGAGCCTCGAGACCACGCCGGTGGGTGAGCTGCTGGACCGCATCGACGGTGATGTCTACCAGGTGGCGTCGGCGGTACGGAACCAGGGCTCGCGCCTCGCCCAGGGGCTCTGCGTGGGACTGCTGTCGATGGTCGTCGCGCTCGTCGTGTGGTGGCCGGCCGGAACCGCGATGCTGCTGCTGACGGTGGTGCTCGCGGTGGGTCTGCGCCGGCCCACGGCACGGATCGGCCCGGCCCGGATGGCCGAGGAGGAGGCCTGGTCGGACCTGGCAGCCGTGATGGAGGAGGCGGTGCACGGCCAGGACGACGTACGAACCAGCCTGGCCCAGCCGTACGTACTGCGGCTGTACGCCCGACGGGCCGCCACCGTGCTGTCCCGCGGCCACCGGGTCTGGGTGCTCTCCGCCAAGGTGGCCACGGTCGCCACCGCGACGATCCGGGTGGGCGTCGGCGCGGTCGTGCTCGGCGGAGCCTGGGCCCTGGCCACCGGCCGGGTCGACGCCGCCCGGCTCACCGCCATCTGGCTGCTCGCCCTGGCCTTCGGGGCCACCGCGGAACATGTCAGCCGGATGGTGCCCGAGCTACAGGAAGCCCTCGGTGCGTGGGCTCGCGTGCAGTTGCTCCAGAAGGCCCGGCAGGAGCCGGTCGGCGGGGCCGCCCCGGTCGAGGGTGACCTGCGCATCCGGGACCTGACCTTCGGGTACGAGGTCACCGGCCCGGAGAGCGGGCGGGGTCCTGCCCTGCGGGGGCTCAGCCTCACCTTCGCGCGGGGCCGCTCGTACGCCCTGATCGGGCGTACCGGGTCGGGTAAGTCGACGTTGGCGAAGGTGCTCACCCGGGCGGTGGACGTGCCGCCGGGCACCGTCTTCCTCGGCGGTACGGACCTGTGCGACCTCGACGTCGAAGAGCTGCGACGATGGGTGGCGCTGGTGCCGCAACGCACCGAGATCCTGGCCGGAACGCTCGCCGAGAACGTCGCCCTCTACGACCCGGAACTGCTCGACGCCGCCGCCCGGGCGCTCGACGAACTGGGCCTGGCCAGCTGGATCGCGGAGCTGCCCGACGGGTTGGCGACCCGACTCGGGGAGGGTGGGCACGTGCTCTCCGCCGGCCAGGAGCAACTGGTGGCGTTCGCCCGGATCCTGGTCCGTGAGCCGCACGTCGTGATCCTCGACGAGGCCACCGCCCGGTTGGACCCGGTGACCGAGGCGCGCGTGCAGCGGGCCACCGAACGGCTGCTGCGCGACCGCATCGGCATCGTCATCGCGCACCGGCTCTCCTCGGTGCGCCGTTGCGACGAGGTGGTGGTGCTCGCCGACGGCGCGGTGGTCGAGGCCGGTCCGTTGGAGTCGTCGACGCGGTTCGCCGAGCTGCTGGCGACCAGTCACGCCGCCGTGTACGCGGGCGGACCGACGGCGTTCCACCCCGGCGGCGGCACCGACCTCCTGACCGGCCCGAACACGGCCGGCGCGGAGCTGCTGACCGGCCCGGACACCGTGCACGCCGGGCGGGACACGACCGGCACCGACCTCCTGACCAGCAGGAACACGACCGGCGCGTACGCCGCCGGTGGTGCTGGTCCGGTCGGAGCGGAGGTGGCGGGCGAGCGGGTGCCGGGGGCGCGTACCGAGCCGCCGCCGTTGCCACCGACGCCGCGGGCGCGCACGTTCCGGGAGATCATCCGGCTCTGCACCAACGACCCCCGCTACGGAGCGGCCGCAATCGTGCTGTTCCTCGGGCTCAGCCTGCTCGGGCTGGACGGACCGCTGCTGCCGTGGCTGTGGGCCGACCTGGTCGACGGGACCGGCAGCCCGTACCTGCCGGCGCTGGGCATCGTGGCCGGACTGCTGGTCACCCTGCCGCTGCCGTTCTACACCCACGTGTGGTTCCCGCACTGGTGGGTGCGGCAGATGCTGCGGATCGGTCTGCGGTTGGTGCACGGCCAGACCGGCCCTCGCCGGGTCAGCTCGCACACCCCGGCGGAGGTGGTGGCGCAGGGTGGCGACACCGAGCGGGTGGTACAGCTCGCCGACAACGTGCTGGACCAGTCCGTGGCGGTGGTGCTGGTGGTCGCCATGACGGCGGTCACCGGCAGCGTCGTACCCGGGCTGTTCTTCTTCGGCACGATGGTCGTCTCCGGCCTGGCCGCGACGTTGTTCGGCCCGAAGTTGGAGCGCGCCGCGCGGGCGACAGTGGCGGCGCGCGCAGCCTTCGCCACCGCGCTCGTCTCCGCGCTCTCCGCGGCGCGGACGGTCAAGCTCGCCGGCGCGACATCGGCGGTGCTGCGGCACCTGGCCGACCTCGACGTGCTGCGCAGCGACCGGCAGCGGCGGGAGATCGCGGTGCAGGTGTGGTCCCGCTCGACGCCGTCGGTGGCCAGCGGGCTGCTACCGATCGGCGCGTGGGCTCTCTACCTGGGCGGTGACCTGTCGGCCGGTGCGGTGCTGGTGGCCGTCTCCACGCTGGGCGCGGCCCGGTGGTTTGCCTGGACCACCGCGTCGTTGATCTCCCAGCTGCCGTCGGCGCGGGTGTGGACCAAGCGGACGGTGGCGATGACCGGCGTGGGGGCGTACTCGGCGGGCGTGCCGGCGGTGGATCTGGCCGGCGGGACGGCGCCGGCACCGGCGTCGCCGCCCCGCCGCCCGCTGCGCAGGTTGGAGCTGCGCGGCTTCTCGGTGGTGCACTCCGACGGCACGGTCGCCGTGCGCGACGTGGACCTGACGGTCCAGCGCGGGCAGTTGGTGCTGGTCGTCGGGCCGGTCGGGTCGGGCAAGTCCTCGCTGCTGCGGGCCCTGGCCGGCATCGTCCACCACACCGGCGAGCTGTCGTGGAACGGTGACCCGGTCACCGAGCCCGAGCTGTTCCTCCGCCCCAACCAGGTCGGTTACGTCGGTCAGCTGCCCCGGGTGCTCTCCGGGACGGTGGCCGACAACATCGCGCTCGGCCATCAGGTGGACGCGGCGGGCGCGGTCAGTACGGCACAGCTCGACCACGATCTGGCCGCCGCCGGTGGGGGACTGGGTCTGCTCATCGGGCACAAGGGCACCCGGCTGTCCGGCGGGCAGCTTCAGCGGCTGGCCCTGGCCCGGGCGCTGGCCCCGCGTACCGAACTGTTGGTCGCGGACGATGTGTCGTCGGCGCTCGACGTCACGACGGAGCTGGCGCTGTGGCAGGCGCTGCGGGCGCACGGGGTGACCGTGGTGGGGTCCACCGCGAAGCGCGCCGCGCTGGTCCGCGCCGACCACGTGGTGGTCCTGCGGGCCGGCTCGGTGGCGGCCCAGGGCACCTGGCGGGAGTTGGAGGGCGAGTGGTCGCACCTCGCCGGCTGAGAGCCGGGTCGGGCGGCTGCCGGTGCAACGGTAGTTCTGCCCGACTTCTTCTCCGCAGCGATCCCAGACGGGCAACCGCGTGCCGGTGTACTTGACGATCAGCGAGGCAGTGGGGGACTT
>NZ_JBEXIJ010000066.1:0-4061 GCF_040608495.1 Micromonospora sp. NPDC005174
CGGCACCCCGTCGACCAGCACGTGACGCTCGTCGAGATGCCAGCCCCGTGGTCGTACGACGATGGTGGCGAGCGGCCCGTCGCCGCGCAGGTCGTCCGCAGGCTCACGAAACGGGCCTTCGTCGGGGCGTCCAGCGAGGTACGCCAGCCGTCGCCGTGCCGGCTCAGCCGCTGCCGGTGCCAGGTCGTGCCGTCGTCGTACGAGACCTCGACGGTCACCGGACCCACCGTGCCCGAGACACCGGGCAGCTGGGAGGCGACCACGGTGAGCGGCGTCCGCCGCTTCGCCGTACCGTCACTGCCGATGGCCACCTGGTAGTCGAGCTGGATCATCGGCAGCACCTCCGCCGATTCCTCCCCGGTGACCGCCGAGCTGAAGCCCCACTCGGTGCGGGTCTGCCGGGAGTACGGGTTGGTCCAGGCCGCCCGGTCGTTCTCCACCACCAGCCGGTACGGCAGCCGCTGCGCGGACAGGCCACCCACCTGGAGGTACTCGGCGTTGCCCCAGTCCAGCTCCTTGTCGCCCTGGTAGAGGGTCGTCCGGTTGACCATGTCGAAGTTGGCGTACGCCTCACCGATGTGACCGCCGCCGTCACCCCACCCGGGTGCGGGCAGGTAGACGGTGTCCAGGTACCGCACGGGCACGTAGCTCCCGCCCATCCGGGGGCGCTGGATCGGCCCGAACCACTCGACCCGGCTCGGCTTGTCCGCCGCGTAGGTGGCCACCGCCATCAGGTGCTGGCCGGTCTCCCCGGCGATGTACGCGTCGTCGACCCACCGCTGGTCGGCGCTCACCCAGTCGGTGCGCCGGCCCTGCGCCGGGACGGTCTCCTGGTTGCTGGACGCCCAGCCCCGCCAGATGTCGGTGCGGAACTCCATCGCCTTGCCCTGCCGGTAGTTGCGGAACTCCACGTCCACCCGGGCCAGCTGACGCTTCGTCGGCCGGTAGGTGGGATCGGTCGGCACCGCGCCGGTCCAGTGGTGCGCCACGTCGTACAGGTAGGTGGTCTCCGGGTGCGACTCGGCCGTCAGCCGCACCGGGCGGCCGCGCTCCAGCTCCGCGATGAGCTGGTCTCCCTCGTCGCCGCCGAGGGTCGCCACGGTCACCGGTGCCGGGCTCTCCGGGCTCCACGGCGCCTCGTCCCACGGCTGGAGTCGCCCGACGCCGTCGTTGACCACCAGCAACAGCTTGGCCCCGGCCGCCGCGGCGGCCTGCGCCTGGGTGGCGATGTCCACCGTGTCGCTGCGCCGGACCACCACCGCCCGGTCCCGGACCGGCCGCTTCGCCAGCCCGGCCGCCGAGGCGTTGGCGACGTAGACCGCGTCGAGCTGGCGACGACCCTCCGGCAACGCCGGGGTAGCCCGCTTCACCAGCAGATCGTCGTACGACCGGCCACCGGCCGACACGGTCAGCGCCGGCTGTTCCAACCGCCACCGGGCGCCGAACTCGAACTCGCCGTCGGTGACCTTGCGGCTCAACGGCAGCGCCCACATGCTGTCGTACGAGTCGTCGGGCAGCACCTGACTCTCCATGAGGCTGTTAGCGGTGGAGCGGTGGATGTCCATCCGCAGCGACGTGGCGCTGGCCTCCTGCGGCACCTCGGCCTGCACCTGTCGGGCCTTGCGCGCGTCCAGGACGACGGTGCGGTCGGCACTCAGGTCGACGTCGACGAAGCTGAGCATCGCCATGCCCTTCGAGCGCGGCCCGTGCACGCCGCGCACGTCGGCGGAGATCCAACCGGACCAGCTTCCCACCGGCAGCCGCAGCGTCGCGGTGCCGCTCGCGGGCAGGTCGACGGCGGTGAACAGGCCGTCGGCGCTGAGCAGGACCTTGCCGGCGAGCGGCTTGCCGTCCCGGTCCTTCGCGACGAGCGTCAGGGTCTGCCGCTGACCCTCTTTGCCCGCCCCGATCAGGGTGCGACCGCGTACAGCACCGGCGTCGTCGGTGGCGACGATCGTGCCACTCACCGGCTTCTCGACCGGCAGTTTGTCGTACGCGGCGGTGAGGGTGACGGTGGCCGTGCCGTTCGCGGGCACGGTGACCGTGTCGGCGGAGAGCGCGAAGAGGCCGGCCGGGGCGCTCGGCGCGTCGATGGTCGGCTTCAGGGTGACCGGTGCGCTGCCGGTGTTGGTGTAGGTGACCGTCCGGTCGACTGTCGTGCCCGGCTGCTGCGGCCAGCCCTGGAAGCCGGAGTAGGCGCTCGGGGTGGCGAAGACGGTGGCGTGCGCGGCGGCGACCGCGTCCACCCGACCGGCACCGGCCTGGTACGGGGTGTAGCCCGGCGTGGCCTTGACGGTGCTGACCAGCGCCTCCTTGATGCGCTGGCCGGTCCAGTCGGGGTGCGCGGCGGCGACCAGCGCGGCCGTGCCGGCCACATGCGGTGTCGCCATCGACGTGCCGCTCATCAGGGTGTAGTCGCCGGAGCCGCGCACCAGGTGCGAGCGGGCGGCCAGGATGTCCACGCCGGGTGCGGTGATCTCGGGCTTGAGCCCACCGTCGCCGAAACGCGGGCCCTGGCTGGAGAAGTCCGCGAGATGGTCGGCGGAATCGACGGCGCCCACGGTGAGCGCGGAGTTCGCCGCGCCGGGGCTGCCGATGCTCGCCGGGCCGCTGTTGCCGGCGGCGATCACGAAGAGCGCGCCCGTCTCGGCGCTGAGCCGGTCGACGGCCTGGCTCATCGGGTCGCTGCCGTCGGTGGCCTCACCGCCCAGGCTCATGCTGATGATCCGGGCCTTCTGCTCCCGGGCCGCCCACTCCATGCCGGCGATGATCCAGGAGTCCTGTCCGCCGCCCTCGCTGTTGAGCACCTTGCCGACGTGCAGCCGGGCGCCGGGGGCGACACCCCGCTCGACACCGCCGGACGCGGCGCCGGTGCCGGCGATCGTCGAGGCGGTGTGGGTGCCGTGTCCCTGGTAGTCGAGGATGTCGGGCTCGTCCGGCACGAAGCTGGTGGACTCGGCGATCTGGCCGGCGAGGTCCGGGTGCTCGGCGTCCGCCCCCGTGTCGAGCACGGCGACGTCCACGCCGGCGGCGGTGTTGCCCTCGGCCCACAGCTTCGGCGCGCCGATCTGCGCGGTGGACTCGGCGAGGTCGCCGTGCACCCGGCCGTCCAGCCAGACCTTGGCGATGCCGCCGGTGAGGGTCGGGGTGTCGCCGGTACGGCGGGCGGACCCGGCGGTCAGCGCACCCCAGAACCGGTCGGCGCTGTCGCGCGGGCGGGTCAGTGCCGCGCCCCCCACGCTGTCCAACGGCCGGACCAGCTTCGCGCCGTCCACAGTCGGACGGGTACGGGCCCGGGCCGCGGCGTCGGTGAGGGTGACGATCAGCGGCAGCGCGTCCGTGTGCGCGTCGTCGTACCCGTCGGCGACGAGGTCGGTGACGTTGAACAGCCTCTTGTCCAACAGGCCGCTGGTGACGTACGGCAGCGCGGCGTCCGGGTAGACGTAGGTGTCGCCGTCGAGCACGGTGCGGTGGAACGTCGGTGTGCTGCCGTCCGGGCGGCGAACCGTCGAGACGGTGCTGCCGTCGGCTGCGGTGGTGACGGTGACGAGGTCACCGGTGATCAGGGTGACGGTGGACGCGCGACCCGGCGCGGCCGGTGGATGGCCGGCCGGGTGCGGTGTGTTGCCGGGCGGGGCGGCGGACGCCCCCGTGCCGGGTGGGGTGAACCCGGCGGTCAGAGCGAGGGCGGTGCCGAGGGCGATCAACCCGGATCGGCGACGCCTGGAAGACAGAGTCACGAGGACCTCTTTGTGTCGAGGAGCGGTACGCAGCACAGCATCGGCGTAACAAGCGCCCCTCGTACCCCGCCGCACCCCGGCGCGTTCATGCCATGGCACAAACCCGCCACCGCCCCCTCCCCGCGCCCCCTCCCCGCGCTCCCTCCCCGCGTCGATCTTGCACTTACTGTTGTCGATGCATCCCGATTCACGGCTTTCGTCGGCGCAGTAAGTGCAAGATCGACGCGGGTGGGGGTGGGGTGGGGGTCCAGGCCAGGCAATGACCGATCGTCCAGCCCCGGACCCGGTCGACGTCCAGCCCGAGGTCGGTGCTGAGAGATC
>NZ_JBEXIJ010000067.1:0-3195 GCF_040608495.1 Micromonospora sp. NPDC005174
CCATCTTCCGACGCCAGCACCAAGCCGCATCCAAGATCAGCCACTACGCCCGACAAGCCCTCACAGAACCCTGAAACGGATCTCCCGCTGGAGTACTAACCCACCTCAACGCTCGCGAATACGACCCCGCGATAGGCCGATTCGTCTCCGTCGACCCCGTCATGGACATCGCCGATCCGCAGCAGTGGCACGGATACGCCTATTCACGGCACAACCCAGCCACCTTCAGTGACCCCAGCGGCCTTATCCCCGCAGACTGCGTGACAATCAAGGGCGGCTGCCCGCTATACCAACCCGGCAACGAAAAGGGCAACCAGGCCACCAAGAACAATCCGAAGAACCGATGCTGGCCGGTCAAGTGCGACAAGGAGGCTGACGCCGAAAACGCCTTCGACCCGGACACATGGACTGATCACATGCCCGACGGGCGGAGTGCGCCGAGCAAGGGCTACGTCGCCCTCCCGGTTTTCGCGCAGCTCGTCTACGGCACCCACATCTCTAACCTGAACGCAGTTCAACTGGAACGGCTTCGCAGCGATGTCCTCTGCTACAACTATCCGGATATCTGTAAGCAGATCCTCGCCGAAATGTGGGGGGATGTTGGCAACTTCCTTGGCGAAATCACCGGAGTCAACGACGCGATCGACTGCTCCAACGGAAGCGTCTCAGGATGCGCCTGGACCATTGTCGGATTCGTTCCGATCGGAAAGCTGAAAGCAGCCGGCAAGATCGGCGAAGCACTGCTCGACACCGGGAAAGCTCTCTGTAGCTTCAGTCCAGAGACCAAAGTCGTCATGGCTGACGGCACCTTCAAACCCATAAGCGATCTCCGGGTCGGAGATAGGGTCTTGGCTACCGATCCAGAAGCAGGCGTGACGAATGGGAAGATCGTAACTCATATCTGGATCCACGAGGACCATCTGCGTGATCTGAAGATCAACGGCAAGGCGCTCTTCACCACGGCCGGGCACCCGTTCTGGAATGCAAGAGTAAAGCGGTGGGATCCTGCTAATCAGCTCAAATCTCATGATCGCCTGCTATCCCTCCAGGGGGTCTCGATTCGCCTCGATGGCGGCCTGGCGCAGTTCGCGCGGTTCGGGGCGGCGTACAACCTTACAGTTGCTGATATTCATACCTACTATGTGGTAGCCGGTAACACGCCAGTGCTAGTCCATAACACTGGCTGCGGGCCTACGGCGCGTTTTGCGGTCGACTCAAGCGGCGTTGCGGCTGACCTGAAGCCGCTTGGCCGAGGTTCGACTGGCCGTACTGCTCCCAACAATCTCACCGAGCAGATGGCGATGCATGAGGCTATGTCTAGTCCGGCCAATGGTACCCTCCTACCTCTTAGGAAGGGCATGACGGACGCGAGGTGGCCTGGCTCAGATGGTTGGGTGAAGATGTCCCAGAATGTAAACGGCGTCGAGATTCATTACGTAATGAATGCGATTACTGGGCAAGTTGACGACTTTAAGTTTAAGGGCTGACATGATAGCGACGTTCCTTGGCGTGAGCCTGCGAGACCTGCCGCCAAATCCATTAGCCTATAACCGGGATGCTGTGGCCCGCCTCACCGTCGAAACACAATATCGCGTCTGCGCGATGTCTCTCTATGCCGGGTCGGTCATGGTTCTTGTGTGCGCTGACACCGGTCTGCCGGACTGGTATCCGATTCAGCTATTCCGGGTAGAAGACTCCAGCATTCCAAATGAGTGGCGATTCGCGTTCTATCGTGATTCAGCCCATCTGCAGGCTCTTTGGGGTTATGAAGATATGATAGATGATGAGTCGCACTATGACGGCTTGCTAGAGCGCGAAGTAAGGGCGCTCGAGAAATTTTTTTCACGCTGTAGTTGATCACGCCGCGACGGCTCGGCTGGGTACGACAATTCAGCGTTCCGCCGACGGAGCGTGACAACGGTGCGGAATCGTCGTAGTGGAGAATCATCTGGAGAGCAAGCTGACGGTCGAGGTGACGGGCGGCTTCCCTATCGCCTATAGCGTGTCTGCCGCGAGCTTGGCATTGATTCCGCTGCGTAGCGGCTGCTAGAGGTTGATGCGGCTGGTGGCCCGAGATTCGGCCGGTCGAGAGATCGCGAGTCTGGATGACCCGCTGTGTGAGCCGCGTACCTAGGT
This sequence comes from Micromonospora sp. NPDC005174, assembly GCF_040608495.1. Lineage (NCBI taxonomy): Bacteria > Bacillati > Actinomycetota > Actinomycetes > Micromonosporales > Micromonosporaceae > Micromonospora > Micromonospora sp. NPDC005174. The sequence continues at coordinate 2,137 of NZ_JBEXIJ010000067.1, forward strand.
GATCGGCTCGACGCAACTGCTGCGTGAGCGCCGCTGGCCTACCCTGGATAGTGCGCGCTCAACCCGGCCGCAGCGGGCGCCAGTTCGTCTGGAGCGATTGATGATGTGTCGCGAGCTCGCGGCGGTGCCTGTGCTGGTCCGGGGGCACCGGACGTCCCAGCACTGCGGATCCGTCGGTCTACCGACCGGTGGTCGAAGCCGCTCGCGCCCGTGGGAGACAAGAGTTCGTCCGAACTTCTAGGCATGGGAAGCGCTTGACGGTCCGCGGTAACGAGCCCGGTAACGGAGGGGATCGCGATGGGCGGATGAATCGGTAAGCCACGGCATGGAGCGGCATTAGTCCCCGTCCCTCTTGTCCGTCTCTAGGGATGTTTCACCCTATCCTGGCATGGCGTGACAGAATCGTTGTAAAACTGGGGGTCAAGGGGTCGTCGGTTCGAATCCGGCCGTCCCGACGCAGGTGAGGGGCCATCTCGGAAGATCGAGACGGCCCCTTTGTCGTACCTGGGTGACTAACTGAGTGACTACGCCTCAGCGTCGAAGATCCGGTCCATGGCGACTGCACCGCCCAGGAGCACCGGCCGTAGTTGGTGCCGGTAGACGCTCTCAGTGACCGTCGCACCGGAGTGGCCGCAGACATCCGCGATCTGTTCAAGGCGGCCCGAGACGGGCCGCATGCGCCGCCGCCTGGGCGCGCGTCCGTCGCTTCGCTGGCGCTCCGACTCCGGCCACGCAGAACGCCCGGCGGCTGGCACGGAAACGGGAAGCCGGACGCAACGACCAGCCGGGGCCTCCTCTGACATCCGCGTACTGGCACACTCCCCGCGTGAGTTACGACTTGGCGGTGTGGGAGGGCGGCGCGCCCACGGACGATGGCGAGGGCCGTCGGGTCTTCCAGCAGCTGTACCGCAAGTACATCGACACGGAGGACGAGACACCTCCGACACCGCGTATCCGGTCCTACTACTCCAGCAGGAGATCCGTTTCAGGGCTCGATGAGGGCTTGTCGGGCGTAATGGCTGATCTTGGCTTCCGCTTGGTGCTGGCGTCGGAAGATGG
>NZ_JBEXIJ010000068.1:0-1306 GCF_040608495.1 Micromonospora sp. NPDC005174
CACACAACCACGAGACTCAGCGGTGGCTGTTCCATGCCCACGGACAAAACCACACCGCCACAGCAGGTCAGAACGGATCTCCTGCTGGAGTACTAGATGATCCACGTGCTTATGCCTTCGCGTCAGCGAGGGGATGGTCGTATCGGCCGCCCTCAGGGAGCGCGGGGAGGGCGACGGTGTCGAGGCCGCTGAGTTCGCGGGTGATCACGGCGCGGAAGGCGAGGACGGCGGCGGCGATCTGTTTGCAGAGCTTGGTGGCTTCGGCCCAAAGGCAGAACATGTTGGCGACTTCAGCGGCTGCGACACCGTAGCCGACGAGGGCGCCGACACCGGTTGCCGAGGTGGCGGTGCCGGCAGCGGCGGCGAGGCCGGCGATGATGGCGGCGTCGATAAGGCTTGTGACGACGCCGCCGAGGGCTTCCCCGGCCGACCAGACAGCGTCGGCCATTTCCCGGTAAGCCGTGCTGATGGCGGACATTGGAGTATGGAGGCCGGCGGTGGCGTTGGCGGTGGCCGTGAAGTAGCGGAAGGCGCCGTCGCCGGCTACGCCGTGCCAGAGGGGGTGCAGGGTGGTGGTGCCGGCCTGGACGTTGTAGGCCAGGTCGTGCAGAGCGCCACCGATGTTGTCGACGACGGGTGCCATCTTGGCCAGGGCTTCCCAGTCTCCGGAGACTTGGCTTTGGAGTCTGCCGATGGGGTCGAAGCCGAAGACGTGGTTGAACGCTTCGTTGAGCCAGCTTGCTGGGCTGATGTAGTCCATCCAGCCGAGCGAGTTCGCGGGCTTGTCGGGGTCGCTCGGGGCGTCGAGGTGGCCGCGTACGTCGCGGACGTCGACGAAGTTTGCGGGGGCGCAGGGGCTGTTCGCCAATTCCAGCTCAAGGGGGGTGATGCACCGATCGCCTGCTGGGGGCAGGGTGCGGTCAAGGCGATCGGCGTTAGCCAGGTCCGTCGTGCGGTAGTAGCCGGCAGCGGCCCGCAGCTCGGGAGCGAGTTCTCTAGAAGGCAGGCAAGTCGGTTGAGGGTGCCGTTGATGGCCGCCACTGCCTGTTCGTGCGCGGCTTCGGCAATCTCAATTTGCTCGCCACCGGTTGCGACGTCGGCGTGGCGGTAGAGGTAGCCGCGCATCTCCCACACGTCGGCTGCGGCGCGGTCGACTTGGTTGGCGAAGCCGGCCAAAGCTTGCGGCTCGACAGACAGTGTCATAGGTGCCGCCTAGGGCCTGTCCTGTCGATCATGGAAGCCAGATGATGGCGGCGATGAGGACAAGGCTGGCCCGGTAAAGGGATGCTCGTTTGGCGTAGCGGGT
>NZ_JBEXIJ010000069.1:0-1101 GCF_040608495.1 Micromonospora sp. NPDC005174
CGGTTGACCCCTATCGAGTACGAGACCATCATGACCCCACCGGCCAGTCAGGCCGCGTGACTGAAACTGTCACCTATCGGTGCAGCAGACCCGACGTTGACCTTGATGAAGTTGATCTGGCATCGGTGGCGGTGATCGACATCTCCTATGGCAAGGTCGTGATCGACGCCGAGAAGGGGAAGCTGTACTACCGCCTACCGAACGGCTACCCCGAGATAAGGGTCATCGGGGACTTCTTTGACAGGCTCGAACGCATAGCTTCGCCGCCTCGGCTGAGCTACCTCCTCGCGAAGCCGAACCCCTATCGCATCAAGCTAATCGACCTAACTCGATCACAACTGCGAGCTCGAAGGAACGACAAGGCAATCCCGTGGCCAGCCGTCGCGGCCGGCGCAGCTGTTGTTACGGCCGTCGCCGCAGTCGTCAAGATCTTTAGCTAGCTCACGACCGCCATCCCGTTGCGCTAGGGCAGATTCCGTCCGGCTTAGCCATCCCGTCGGCCTTCGTCCGCACATTGTGTAGTGGGTGGGGCCTGCCCGGTCAAGGTGGAGCACCCCACCGTCTGAACGAGCTTCACCGGGCAGGCCCCACCTGCTCGGCTCTGCCCGAACGGAGGTCGTCGGGACGGCACCAACCATCCTGGAGTGCCTGAGCGCCCCGCCCGAGGCAAGCTCTGGTCGTCGCCTTCAACATCGAAGCCCCGGGTCTGCCACTCAACGTGGCGGCCCGGGGCTTCCTCGTACGTCGCGCCGCCAGCGGGGCTGCAACCGTTCGGGGTGCGCCTCGTGCGCTTGCGCTAAGAGGCGCGACTCCCACCGGTCCCCGATCGGCGACCGGTTCGGGTCGCCCCTGGTCGGCGGCGCGAGCGGCCTGCGAAGCGGGCCGCCTTGATTTCGCACAAAACTCCTAACACGCCTACCAGCCTCGGCAGCCGGCGGTTTTGGTCATCGATTGGCTGATCAGGCCGCGTGACCGGCGGTGACCTCGTCGCTGGGGACTGCACGCCTGCCTAGGGCGTGTCCTGCCGATCTTGTAGTGGTTGATCGTTGACGATGTGCCGGTGGTACGTCGTGGTGAGCTGACTGACGAGGCTTGGGCGGT
>NZ_JBEXIJ010000070.1:0-1045 GCF_040608495.1 Micromonospora sp. NPDC005174
GAGCCGCCTTCGGCCGTCCATGCCGGCATTGCCGCCGATCAGCCCCGTGCGTCGACCGTCACCGACGAAGGCGTCAGCGAGCAGCACGCGCCCGGTGTGGTTGCCGCTGGTCACGTGGCTGATGTGCCATCGGGGCCTGGTGATGTCGATGTCGAGGTGGTGTCCGCGTCGGCTGTGTCGTTGACGGGGGCCTTCGACGCTCGTGGGGGTGTCGTCGGGGCGAGTGTCGATGTTCCCGAGGGAGCGAACGCGCAGCCGGCGGAAACGATGGATGTCGACATGTCTGGGGGTGATGGGACAGGGCAGGGTTTCGACCTGTCTGACGGGGATGGGCGGGAGCGGCTGTTGCCGGTGGGTGGGCGGGTGTTGCCGGCGGCGGATGTCGGGTCGTTGATTTCCCTGCCTGGTCGTCCTGATGTTCTGATGTGGATCGATGCGGTGCCCGGGGGCGCTGGTGGTCTGTTCGAGGCGGTGTTGGCCAGCGCCACCGCGCAGGGGGTGTTCCTGCCGCCGGATTTCGTTGTCGAGTTATCCGGGTTTGTTGGCGCTCCGGAGGGTTCGACGTCCGAACGGCCGTTGGTGCAGTTGTTCCGGCGCAAGATCTCTGAGTACTTCACCGATCAGGTCGTCGCGGACCTGGCTGGTCTTGAGTATTTCAAGGGGCGCTCAGCCGAAATGTGGAGTGAGTTTAGCGTATCGCGCCCGCATGACCGCCCGGCTGATGGGAGAATCCGCGAGATCGCATTCGGCATCATCGTCCTGGGGTCCGGGTCGTATCCCGAGGTGTTGCGGGAAGCCTTGCGGGAGCCGGAATCCTGGCAGTCCCAGGCCGGCCTCGAGATGCCCTACGTCCTGGCCCGGCTTCTCAACCTCGACATTCGCATTCTCGAAAGCACCGTCGCCGGCATCGTGGATGTGACTCACGTCCCTAACCCAGGCCACCCCGCGCTCTACCTCCACCGCAACGGCTACCACTATCGGTCCCTGCGTCCGGCCGGCGTGCCGGGCATCTCGATACTCGGCGCTGACACACTCCTTCACGACG